>JAAYLN010000080.1 GCA_012521875.1 Lentisphaerota bacterium
ACCACGAAAGAAAAGACATGCAGAGCGGGGTGTTTAACCGAAAAAGAAGAAAAGACGTGAAACCGGGAGTAGGGATTGTTGACTTATTGCACATCCCTGTTGTTTTTTTATCAGGAACTCATGAAATCAGGAATTTGTTTGTGGAAACCGAGCATCCTTGCATTCTTCTTGAGTGCTTGAGTACCTGATTAATATGCGCGGGGAATAAATCATCAGTCCCAGTAAGCGGGAGGAGTAAGTGTGAAGCACCCTGAGACACCGCTGTCGCTTGCTCTACCGCTTTCGACAAAGCGTGGGGACAAAGTGTGGAGACAAGGTGTGGATGACAAGGTGCAAGCGCGAAGCGCCCACTCCAAACCCTCTCTTAAACTCACTCTTAATCGGCACGCTTGTCTTACTCCACCCGCTTAATCTTTCGCCCTTGACAAGGCAGCGGACATGGCTGATGAAAGTCCTGAAGGGAGTGTTGACTTATTGCAATTCCCTGCTGTTTTTTTTATCAGGAACTCATGAAATCAGGAATTTGTTTGTGGAAACCGCGCATTCTTGCACCATTCTTGAGTTCTTGAGTTCCTGATTAATACACGCGGGAAAAAATCACCAGTCCCTGAAGGGGCGGGACATAGTCATGGAACAAGGCGTCTGTCTGCCGGATAAAAGCCGTTGTCGATTGCCGTCGGCTGTCGTCGAGTGGCGGGGACGCTCCGGCAAAGGCGCGCAAGCACAGGTGGGGCGACGCCGTCCCGGCTAGCCGCAGCGATGGAGCGTGGTAGTGTGGGGCGGCTCCCGCCTTTCACCAACCGATTGCGTTTTCCCGTTTGTCTTTTTAAGTCATCTATGGTGAAATATCCACATGCTTCGAAACCGCACCGCATGGATGCTGATGATCATCCTGACCGCCCTGCTCGGGGTGCTGATGATCTGGCCGCTCGTCGAGGTCATCGGCGGCGGATGTTATGAGAATGGCGCCTTCACGCTGAAGTACATCCGGGGAGTCTTTCAAAACCCGGTCTACGCCGAGGGCCTGCTCAACAGCCTCGGCATCGCCGCCGGAACCACCCTGCTGGCGACGCTGGTCGCTGTTCCGCTGGCCTGGCTGGGCCACCGCTATAATTACCCGGGCAAGGGGATCTTCAGTGCCCTGATCCTGGTACCGCTGATCCTGCCACCGTTCGTCGGCGCCATCGGCATTCTGCAGATGCTCGGCCCCTACGGCGCGCTCAATGCCCTTCTGGGGCTCGGGCCGATCGACTGGCTCGGGCGTTCGCGCTATCTGGGCGTGGTCCTGATCCAGGCGCTGGCACTCTACCCCATCCTCTATCTCAACGTCAGCGCGGCGCTCGCCAACATCGATCCGGCCATGGAGGAGGCGGCGGCAAACCTCGGCTGCCGGGGAGCAGGCATCTTCCGCCGCGTGACACTGCCGCTGATCATGCCGGGGCTCTTCGCGGGCGGCACGCTGGTCTTCATCGCCAGCTTTACGGAACTCGGCACCCCGCTGATGCTGAACTACACACGCTGCGCGGCCGTGCAGATCTACGACGAGATCAAGGAGATCAGCGCCAGTCCCTTCCCATACGCGCTGGTCACCGTGGTGCTTATCTTCAGCGTACTGCTCTATCTCGGCATGCGCCTGCTGCTGGGACGGCGCGCCTACGCCATGCAGGGGAAGGCCACCGTGGCCTCCCAAGTCCGCGATGTGCGCGGCTGGCGCGGCCTGCTGGTGCTACTGCCTTTCGTAGTGGTCACGCTGCTGGCGCTCACGCCGCATTTGGGCGTCATGCTCACCAGCATCAGCGTGCCCGGAAGCTGGTACCGGACGGTACTGCCGACCGCCTTCACAGGGCAGCACTTCGTTGATGCAGTAGGCCACGACATGACGCTCAACGCCATCCGCAACAGCCTCTTCTTCTCCTCGCTGGCCGTCATGCTCAACGTCATTCTGGGGCTGGGCGTGGCATGGGTGGTGGTGCGCTCGACACTGCGTGTGCGCCACCTGCTGGATGCCCTGGCGATGATACCGCTCGCGGTGCCGGGGCTGGTGATGGCCTTCGGCTACCTCTCGGCGGGCAACTGGCTGGGCAACCGCGAGTGGGTGCGCGCCAGCCCGGCCCTGATGAACCTGCTGGATGTGCGGGTCAACCCGACACTCTTCCTGGTGGTGGCCTATGCCGTGCGGCGCCTGCCGTATATGGTTCGCGCGGCAGTGGCCGGTCTGCAGCAGACCTCGGTGACTCTGGAGGAGGCGGCGGCCAATCTGGGCGCCAGGCCGGCACGGGTGCTGCGGCAGGTCACCATCCCCCTGATCGCCGCCAACCTGATCGCCGGTGTGCTGCTGGTCTTCTCGTTCAGCATGCTCGAGGTCTCGGACAGCCTGATCCTGGCGCAGAAGATAGAGTACTACCCGATCACCAAGACCATCTTCGAACTCTTCCAGTTGATCGGCGTCGGCCGCCATCTGGCCTCCGCGCTGGGCCTCTGGGCCATGGGCTTCCTGACGGTGACGATCGTCGGCAGCAGCCTGATGCTGGGCAAGAAGCTGGGCGCGCTATTCAGGGCGTAGAGTGCAGCCTCTCACTCCGGTTCCGCGGAGCCTTCCAGCACGAAGGGGCGGGTCTCGGGATAGCGCTTGAACCAGAGCGCCAGGGCGTCGTGCAGGTGCCTGGCGTAGCGGTAGTGCGCGCCGGCACCGGTACGCAACTCGGCCTCGTAGATGAACTTGTCGGCCGTGGTGATGTGTTCGAAGGGGAACTGCGTGCCGAGCAGCGTCCAGTAGACGTAGGTGGGATCCCCGGCGGCCAGGCGTTCGTGCGCCCGGCGCGCAAGGTCGCGACCAAAGGCCACCGCCGCCTCCAGCGCCGCCACGGGCGCATGTTCGCGGTCGGGGGCATCCGGTGCCGGCAGTTGATCGGTGGCGGCATAGAAGCCCACCGGCACCGGCGGACAGTGCTTGCTGCCGGTACGGTGGCGGTTGAGATCGCGGATTTCGGCAAACGCCACGGCTTCCCACGCGAAACGCACGGCGGTACGGCGCAGGGGGGCACCAATCCAGGCATAGCGGTTTTCGTGATGCCTCAGGGCAGCGGCGAAGTCCGCGCCATCCACATCCGGCGGTGGTGTCACTTCGAGTGAGGCCGTGGCGGGATGGTCGGCAGCCCCTGCCCCGTGCGCCAGTGCCTGCGGCAGGCCGCGCTGCGCCCTCGCCACGCAGGCCTCGAACTCATCGGCCTGCCCGCGACGCGCCGCCTCTGTGGCGACAGCATGGCGAAGCAGGCGCGGGGCGCCAAGGGTAAGCTCTGCGCGGATGGCTGCGGCAAGTTCACGCGCCTCGGGCAGCGCAGAGGAGTCGAGCTGCTGGCAAAGCGCGGCCCAGGCACGGGCCGACATGACGAGCATCAGGTTGGTCAAGGCCGCGGCAGGCAGCAGGTAGCGCGCGCGGTCGAAGGCGTAGTTGCGGCGCATGCGCGCAACCTGCCGCCCGGCCTTGGGCGACGCATCCTGCAGCAGTGCGGCAGGAATACGCATGCGTGACGGGTTGGCCTCGCCAAGGGCATGCCAACCCTGCTCAAGCGTCTGATAGTGCCCGAAAGCCGCCTGCATGGCCTGCCGCCACACCTCGCGGTCTTCAGCCGCGATGCCAAGCTTCTCCGGCGCGGCGAGCCCTTCCGGCGTAAGCCGGATGTAGCGTGTGGAACTCTCCTGGCCGCCCGCCTGCGGCGCGAGTGACCAGACAAGATAGGCGAGCCAGGCCGTGACACCATCAATGAAGATGGCCACAGGCACCATGTCGGCAATCGACTGGTGCCCGTAGTCAAGCATACGGAAAATGGAGTCGACCGACTCGTCAAGCCGCTCCGGATCGATGCGCGCCAGAATGGAATCGAGCCCCTCGTTGTTACGCGAGTAGCGCGCACCGGTAGCCGCGAGCAGCTCCGGCGTCAGGGCTGGCCTTCCAGCCTGACGCGCGGCATCAGTCGGACAGAGCGAGACTAGCTGGACACGCATGACCTTGCAACGACCTATGCGTCGTCGAGATCATCGCCCTGCTTAGCGGCCTCGGCAGCGATCTTCTGCGTGATGTTCGAGGGCACGATGTCGTAGCGCGCCAGCTCCATCTCGAAGCTTCCCTGACCGCCGGTGAGGCTGCGCAACTGGGCGCAGTACTGGAAGAGTTCCGCCATCGGGATCTCAGCCGTGATGACCTGCAGGCCATCGACCATGTCCATGCCGAGCATGCGGCCGCGGCGGTGGTTGAGGTCGCCGGTGATGGCCCCCATGAAGGTGTCGGGAATCGTGATCCGCACGGTCATGATGGGCTCGAGCAGAACGGGCTTGGCCTTTGACATCGCCTCGCGGAAGGCCCGCGAACCGGCGATCTTAAAGGCGACTTCCGAAGAGTCGACATCGTGGTACGAGCCGTCGTAGATCTCGACCTTGACGTTCTGCACAGGATACCGCGCAACAGAACCGGCCAGCATGCCCTCCGACACGCCCTTCTGGGCCGCCGGAATGAAGTTGCCCGGAATCGCGCCGCCGACGATCTTGTCGACAAACCACTCGGTATCGCCTTCGGGCAGCGGCATCACGCGCAGGTAGACCTCGCCGAACTGGCCGCGTCCGCCGGTCTGCTTCTCGTGGCGGTAGTGCCCCTCGCCCATGCTCGTGACGCTCTCGCGGTAGGCCACCTTGGGCACATTGGTATCAACCGCCGCATTGGACTGCAGCTTCATCAGCTTCACGGCCACGTCGATATGCACATCGCCCAGACCCTTGAGGACTACCTGCTTGGTCTCGGCATCGCGGTCGATCTGGATCGAGGGGAACTGCTCGACGATACGTGCCAGCGCCACGCCCATCTTGTCCTCGTCGCCCTGCGTCTTGGCTGTGACTGCGGCAAAGTGGACCGGTTGCGGGAAGGCCGGCCAGGCAAGCTTGCAAGTGCTGCCAGGCGCCGCCAGCGTCTGACCCGTATGCGTATCCTTGAGTTTGGGGATGGCGACGATGTCGCCGGGGCCCGCCTCCTCGATCGGCACCTGCTTCTTGTTGCCAATAGTGGCAACGAGGGAGCCGGCCGTCTCGCGCGTCCCGTTCGAGGTGTTAAGCATCTCGGTCTGGGGCTTGAGCGTGCCAGAAACCACGCGCACGTAGTTGATCTGGCCAACGAAGGTGTCGATGGCGGTACGGAAAACAATCGCAGACAGCGGTGCGTCCGGATCGGCAACGATGTCATTACCCTCGACATCCTTGAACGTACGCTTGTCGGGCGACGGGAAGAGACGGCAGATACCGTTGAGTGTCTCGGTCACGCCTGTGCCCTTGAGCGGCAGACAGATGAAGATCGGGTAGAGATCGCCCGTGGCAACCGCCGTGACCAGTCCGCTGGCAATCTCATCGGCCTCAAGCTGTTCACCCTCGAGGAACTTCTCGATCAGGGTATCGCACGTTGCGGCCGCCTGCTCTACCAGCGCGCTCTTGATCGACTCGGCCTGCCCGGCGACCTCGGCCGGGAACTCGTGGCTCGCGAGGATATCGACCACCTGCCCGTCGGCCAGCGGCAGCATGACGGGAACGCAGTTGGAGCCATAGGCGGCCTGGATGGCCTCGATGGTCTTGGCAAAGTTCGCGTTTTCACGATCCAGGCCGGTGATCACAAAACCACGCGCCGCGACGCCATGCTTCTGGCAGCTCCGCCAGGCGCGGTTGGTGCCGACCTGGATGCCGCCCACCGCATCGACGGCGATAAGAGCCGCATCGGAGGCAAACAGCGCGCTGAGCTCCTGATCGTAGAAATCCATGTAGCCCGGCGTATCAACAAAGTTGATGCCAAAGCGCCGGCCGGCGGGACCGGCATACTCGGCGACGAAGGGCGAAGCGAAGATCGAGATCTTCCGGTTCTTCTCCTCCTCGGTATAGTCGGAGAGGCTCGTCCCGGCATCCACGGAACCCTGGCGGTCTGTCAGGCCAAGTTTGAACGCAAACGCGTCCGTCAGCGCCGTCTTGCCGCTGCCGCTATGTCCCAGGATCGCAAAATTTCTGGTGTCGGAGACCGGAATGTTCTTCATGTTGTTCCTTTACTGCCTCAAGATATCAGCCGTCAAAGTCAGGGCGGCGCGTATGCGTCCCCAATGACGACCTACGCCGCTGATAAAACAAAGGTCTATTTTGGCAAACAAACGGGATGACTGCAAGATCGGAAATTGCATCGCTTACGCCAAATCGACCAACCCCTGTACCGTGACCTCTTCCCACCCCGGCAAGGCCAGGAAGTGGGTCAGCAGCAGGGCGCAGGCGGTGGCGTCGTAGTAGGCATCGTGTGGCACGCGCCCGGGACAGAGCCGCTGTAACTGTTCCGTCAGGCCGAGTTCCACCACCACATCCTCCAACGCGGCCGAGGCCAGGTGCGGGTAGTAGCGGCGCACGAGACGCAGGGTATCGACCCACGGTCCCAGACGGTGCAGCGGTGCCGCGCGCCGCAGCAGGCCGCGCTCGGTACCGACATTGTGCGCCACCAGCGGACGGTTGAGGAACCAGCGTCCGGAGAGGTCGGGCCAGAGGCCGGCCAGCGATGGTGCGCCGGCCAGCTCGTGGCGCAGACGCGCATGGCGGCCCGGCGCATGGGGATTGAAGGGACGATCAGGCGCGATACGCAACCACGACTCGAACCCGGCACCGGTGAGCCTGCAGTTGGCCACCTCGACGACGGCAATCTGCCACGGCTCGACCGTCCAGCCGCGTACGCTGCCCGTGGTCTCGAAGTCGATCACGGTGAAGGTGGCGCTAAGGGCTGGTAGATTGGACGCCGGAGAATGCACTAGGGTTCAGGGTTCGCTCAACTGCATATCGCACAGCCTTCTGTAGCGTCCGCCCTGGGCGTAGAGTTCGTCGTGGGTGCCGCGCTCGATGACGCGGCCGCTGTCGATGACCAGAATCTGGTTGGCGCGCCGCACGGTGCTCAGGCGGTGCGCGATTGCCAGCGTGGTGCGGTTCTGCATGACCTTGGTGATGGCCTCCTGGACCAGACGCTCGGTTACGGTATCGAGCGCACTGGTGGCCTCGTCGAGGATCAGGATGGGCGGATTGCGCAGGATGGCGCGCGCGAGGGCCACACGCTGCTTCTCGCCCCCGCTGAGCACGAAGCCCTTGTCGCCCACATTGCGACGGTAGCCCTGCGGGTGCGCCACAATGAAATCGTGCGCATTGGCCATGCGCGCCGCCTCCTCAATCTGCGCCTGCGTGGCATCCGGCGAGCCGTAGGCGATGTTGCTGGCGATCGTGTCGTTGAAGAGGATGGTATCCTGCGTGACGACGCCGATGAGGCGGCGCAAATCCGGCGTGGCGATGTCGCGCAAGTCGATGCCATCGAGTGTGACGCGGCCGGTAACGGGGTCGTAGAAGCGCGCCAGCAGGTTGGCGATGGTGGTCTTGCCGGAGCCGGTCTCGCCGACGAGGGCCAGGAGCGAGCCGCGCGGCAGTTCCAGCGAAATATCGCGGATGACGTCGGGGCCATCGGGGGTGAAACGGAAGGTGACGTTCTCGAAGCAAATGCGATCGTCAAAACTTGCCTTGGCGACAGGCGCTACGGCCTCGGGCAGCGCGGTGTCGGTATCAAGTAGCGCGAAGATGCGCTCGATGGCCGCCGAGCCGCGCTGTAGCGAGGCGTCAATCTTGGCCAGTTGCTTCATGGGGCGGTAGGCGGCAAAGACCGCGACGCTGACGATGGTGATCTGCTCGAGCGTGATCTTGTAGATAAAGCAGGTGACAGCAAAGCCGCACGCCAGCAGGGTGATGACGATTTCCATCAGCGGCGACATCAGCAGCTCGGCACGCAGGGCACGCAGAACCGACTGGAAGTAGCGCCCATTCATGCGGCGGAAGCGCTCAGCTTCGGCCTCTTCGGTATTGAACGCCTTGACGACGCGGATGCCGGTGAAGTTCTCGTGCATGCGCGACACGAGATCCGACACGCGCTCCAGCGAGCGCTTGGACCAGCGGCGCACGCGGGTGCCGAGAACGACAATGGGCACCAGGCAGAGCGGCAGCAGGACGCCGGCCACGAGAATCATGTGGCCCAAGCCGTTCTTGACGGCATAGAGCACGGCGAACAGTACGGCAGCCACAATCTCGAAGGGCGCGCGGACAGCCTCGGCCAAGGTCACGGAAACAACATGCTCGACACTGGCGGCATCGTTGACACACCGGCTGATCAGGTGCCCGATGTCGCAACGCCCGAAAAAGCCGAGCGACTGGCGCTGGAGCGATTCAAATAGCTGGTTGCGCAGGTCGCGGACGATGCAGGCACCGAACCAGCGCATGAAGTACTGATTGATAAAGGACGAGAGAATGCGCAGCAGGGCCACAATCGGCAGCCCCAGCAGGCTCAGGAAGAGGGCCTGCCAGGTGAGCGTGTTGTCGGCGTTGCGCAACGGTATGTCGAAGCGGGCGGCGATGCGCTCGGCACTCTGGAAGGCGCTGGGCAGGGGCTTGGCATCCGGCACGGCGGCGGGCGGCGTCCCCTCCTCCACCGTGACGTCACCGGGGGCCGGAGCCTCGACGTGCTTGAAGGCCGTAAAGGCATCCGGCAGAAAGCTAAGCAGCCCGAAGAAGGTGCCCGCGCTGAAGAGACCGGCAACAATGCCGATGATCAGGCGTCCACGGTAGGGACGCGCCATGCGCAACAGGCGGCGCAACAGCGACAGGCGATGCGACCTGCGCGCAGTGGCGGAGTTCATGACAGGAAGGTTCCAAGATAGCGTTCAGCCTCAAGCGCGGCCATGCAGCCGCTGCCCGCCGCAGTGATCGCCTGGCGATACCGGTTATCCTGCACATCGCCGGCAGCGAAAACGCCAGGCACACTTGTGCGGCACTCTTGGGTGACAATGTAGCCTTCGGGGTTCAGCTCCACCTGGCCCTTCAGGAATCCGGTGTTGGGCGTGTGCCCGATGGCGATGAAGAGTCCCTGCACGGGCAGCTCGGTGATCTCACCGGTCTTGACATTGCGTACGCGCACACCGGTCACGGTGTTGGCCGCGACATCCAGGACTTCATCAACCACGTGATCCCAGCAAACCTTGATCCTGGGGTTGGCGAGGACACGGTCGCCCATGATCTTAGAGGCGCGGAAGGCATCGCGGCGGTGGATCACCGTCACGGAGGCGGCGATGCGCGCGAGGTAGAGCGCATCCTGAAGGGCGGTATCGCCGCCGCCGACAACGGCCACGTGCTGGTCGCGGAAGAAGGCGCCGTCGCAGGTGGCGCAGCCAGAGACGCCACGCCCCAGCAACCGCTTCTCGGATTCCAGGCCGAGGTAGCGGGCACTGGCGCCGGTGGCAACGATCAGCGCACGGGTCTGCAGCTTATCGCCGGAGAAGTCCAGCGCGACCTCATGCACGCGTTCGCTGTCCGGCGTGGTCGCGTCGCTCGCGAGACGCACGGCGGCGACCCCGTCCATCTGGAAGCGCACGCCCAGGCGTTCCGCCTGCTGGCGCATGCGATCCATCAGGTCGCGTCCGCCAATGGGGTCGGCGAAACCGGGGAAATTCTCGATCTCGGTTGTGTCGGTCAACTGTCCGCCGGGCTGCATTCCTTCGATTAGCAGCGGGGCAAAGTTGGCGCGCGCGGCATAGATGGCAGCGGTCAGGCCGGCCGGCCCGCTACCGAGGATGATGATGTTTTCCATGACTTTAGGTGTACCTCAGGATCTCGTCGACGGTCGTATAGCCGTCCAGCACATTGCGCACGCCGTCTTCGCGTATCGTGCGCATGCCCAGTTCACGGGCCTTCTCGCGGATGATAAGGGTTGGTTGGCGATCGTTGATCAACTGGCGAATCGGCTCGCTAATACGCAGGTATTCAAAGATGCCCTTGCGGCCCTTGTAGCCCGAATTGTTGCACTGGGAACAGCCGTGCCCGTAGTAGAAGGGACGGTCGCCGATCTGTTCACGCCGCATGCTGAGGCGCTGGAGCGTCTCGTCGTCCGGAACATAGGGGGTCTTGCAATTGCTGCAGATGGTACGCACGAGACGCTGCGCCAGCACGCCCTCGAGGGTGGATGAGACCAGGTAAGGCGCCACGTCCATGTCAATCAGTCGTGTGACGGCGCCAGCCGCGTCGTTGGTGTGGAGCGTGCTGAAGACCAGATGGCCCGTCAGCGAGGCCTGGATGGCTATCTCGGCGGTTTCGAGGTCGCGGATCTCACCGACCATCAGGATATCGGGATCCTGACGCAGGAAGGCGCGCAGCGCCCTGGCGAAGGTGTTGCCCACCAGGGAGTTGATCGGCACCTGGATGATCCCGTCCATGTTGTACTCGACAGGCTCCTCGGCCGTGAGCAGCTTGGAATCGACGGTGTT
Source organism: Lentisphaerota bacterium (assembly GCA_012521875.1). GTDB lineage: Bacteria > Verrucomicrobiota > Kiritimatiellia > RFP12 > JAAYLN01 > JAAYLN01. Next base: position 10,350 of record JAAYLN010000080.1, read on the forward strand.
GATCGTGTTGAGGCAGGCGTAGAGCGTGGTGGTCTTGCCCGAGCCGGTCGGGCCGGTGACGATGATGATGCCGTTGGGCTTCTCGATGTCCATCATGAGCGTGTCGAGGACGTCCTCGGGAATGCCCAGGTTATGCATGTCGAGCGAGACATTGGAACGGTCGAGGACACGGAGCACGACGCTTTCGCCGAACTGTGTCGGCAGGCAGGACACACGCAGGTCGACCTGATGGCCCGCGACGGTCATGGCGATACGGCCGTCCTGCGGCAGGCGGCGCTCGGCGATGTTCAGGTTGGCCAGCACCTTGACGCGCGAGATGATCGGCAGCGCGAGGCGGCGGGGCGGCGGCGTCATCTCGTAGAGGGCTCCATCGATGCGGTAGCGGATGCGGAACTCCTTCTCGAACGGCTCGAAGTGGATGTCGGAGGCACGATCCTTGACAGCCTGGTAGAGCACCAGATTGACATAGCGCACCACGGGGGCGGCGCCGGCCTGCTCGGCAATGGCTTTCTCATCCTCGGTCTCGTCGCCAAGCCCGAGCGTCGTGTCCTCCTCGATGACTGTCGATAGCATCTCGGCGACTGTGGCGCTGTCGTCGCCGTAGTACTCGTTGACGCGGTGTATGACATCGACCTCGCGAGCGAGGACGAATGTGATGTCGCGCGCCAGCACGAACATCAGCTCGTCGGTGGCCAGCGGATCCACCAGTCCCGAGGTGGCCAGTGTGACCGATCCCGGCTGCACGTCGATCGGCACCACATTGTACATGCGGGCGACGGCCGCGGGCACGGCACTACGGACGTGGGGCGGTATGTCGATGGTCGTCAGGTCAACAAGTTCGCATCCCATATAGCCGGCGAGCAACGAGAGCAGGGCCTCCTCGTCAAGAAACCCCACGTCGATTATGAGGTTGCGGATCGGCTTGCCGGTGCGCACATGCGCCTCCGTGAGATCATTCGCCTGCTGGGCGTTGATGATCCCGTGATTGATTGCCAGATCCAGGATCGGATCCAGCAGATCTGGTTTCTGTCTTTGTCTCTGCGTCACATCGTCGGCCATCTGGATTCTCCCGCTTGCCGCCACCCGGGCCTAGCGCTTGCCATCTGACATTTCCTTCAGCTTCTCGACAACGGCGTCGGGATCCTGCGACTTGGTGATCAGATCCTCGTAGTGGATCTTCCCGGCCTGGTAGAGGTTCAGCAGATGCGTGTCGAGCGAGATCATGCCGAACTTGGCGCCGGTCTGGATATCGGAGGCGATCTGGAAGGTCTTGGCGTCGCGGATGCGCGAGCGGATCGAGGGGGTGGAAATCATGATCTCGAAGGCGGCCACACGACCGGGCTTGTCGGCACGGACAAGCAGGAGCTGCGAGATGACGGCCACCAGACTCACCGAGAGCTGCGTGCGCACCTGGTCCTGCTGGTCGGTCGGAAAGGCGTCGACGATACGGTCGACGGTGGTGGTGGCTCCGGTCGTGTGCAGCGTGGCGAAGACGAGGTGGCCCGTCTCGGCGGCGGTAATGGCGGCCTGCATGGTCTCGAGGTCGCGCATCTCACCAACGAGGACCACATCGGGATCCTGGCGCAGCGCGCGGCGGATCGCCTCGGCGAAGCTGGGGACGTCGGCCCCGATCTCACGCTGCGTGACGATCGATTTCTTGTGCTGGTGGTAGTACTCGATGGGATCCTCGACAGTGATGATGAGGCAGTCGCGCTGCTCGTTGATGATGTTGAGCATGCTGGCGAGCGTCGTGGTCTTGCCGGAACCGGTCGGCCCCGTCACCAGCACCAGACCGCGCGGACGGAAGAGCAGCTCGTGAACCTGCTCGGGCAGGCCGATCTGCTTGAGCGTCAGGAGCGTCTTGGGAATCTGGCGCAGGACGACGCCGACATTGCCGCGCTCGCGGAAGACGCTGACGCGGAAGCGCGCCTTGTCGCCGAAGCCGAAACCGAAGTCGGCCCCGCCGACTTCGCGCAGGCTCTGCTGGCTGGCCGGCGAGGCGATGCTCTTCATCAGGCGCTCGGTGTCCTCGCCATCCAGCGCGGGAAGGTCAATCGGCACGAGCGAACCGTGGATACGCAGCATGGGAGGCGCGTTGACACGGATGTGAAGGTCGGAAGCGCCCTCGTCCACGCAGAGTTGCAGGAGGTCGCTCATCTCAATATGGTTGTTGCTCATCAGTTCGCATCCCCCATTGTGACACGCAGAACCTCTTCCAGCGAGGTCATCCCCGAGGCCACCTTCAGCAGCCC
>JAAYLN010000081.1 GCA_012521875.1 Lentisphaerota bacterium
CGTGGGAGATGACCATCGAGGGGCAGGGGCCGTCCGACCACCGCGTCCTCAAGCTCAACACCGACGCGCCGGACGACTCCGAGACCGTCACCAACAAGCTGCACAGGGGCAACTCGTACCGCCTCACGATGAACTGGCTGGGCTCCGGCATCCATGTCGATCCCTGCTGGTACTGCTGGGAGGCACAGGTCGGGGGGCTCCCCGTGAGGCAGGCCTATGGCAATCCATCTGATTACGCTACTGCCGTCCGCAACCCCGGCGTGGCGGCGAACCTGCTGGGCGCGGAAGGATGGGTCATCGACAACCGCGAGGGTCTGCTAACCACGCACGTCCACTCGAACGACAACGGCAGCGGCAACGTCGCCGGGGGGCTCGAGGCCACCCTGTACGTGCCGAAGGTGGAGTTCGTGACCGGCGCCGCATCCTGCTACAACTTCTCGCCGTCGCTCGGCGAGGAGGCCGCGCTGGACGTTAAGGTGACCCCCACGCCACCCGAGGACGGCTTTCCCGGCCTGCACTTCAAGCTTGAGATCGTGCGGGAGACGGCGAACAACAGCGAGCAGCACATTGACTGGGTGGACGTGGACGACACGGTTGATTACTATGCGGCGCGGAAACTTGACTTCCCTCAGAAGCAGTTCACGTGGGACGGGGTTCCTGAGTTGGGATTCGGCGCTTCCGCTTCCCAGGCCTACGGGCGCGACTCCTTCCAGGGAGAGCCCGCCTCGGCAACCCGTATCTTTCCCGCCTCGGCGCTCGGGCAACCCGTCCCGCCGCCGTTCGTCACGGCGGTCGCCAAGATCATGCGCAACAGCGGACAGACGGTGGTGTACGAGGCGCGCAAGCGCGTCTGCATCCCGCAGATAGTGAAGTTCCTGTACGATGCCGACGCTGTGAGCCTGATCAAGGCGGGCGCATACGGCACGCCGGACGGTGTGCCCACCACGATCATCCAGCCCGTTTCAGACGCCGAGTGGGAAGCCATGCGCACATCGATCCCTGCCGGCGTGCAGACCGTCATCAACTCCACAAAAGCGAATATACGCTACGTGAGTGACAGCTCAACTGTCTTGCCGCCATACAAAACTGTTCAGATTGTGAGCCAGACATCCGGCGTGTTTGGCGTGACATATGATTTCAGCTTTATGAATGCAAGCGCAAATGGTGAGGCGTTTGTCCACATCAACGTGTTTTACGATAATTTCCCGGTGTATTCCAATGTGGTGAGCGGGACATTCGCCCTGCCCGTCACGCCCAATGAAGTACGGCTGCACTGCATCAGAACCGCTGTCCACGAGTGCGGCCACATGTTCGGCCTGGTGGCGAACAATGATGTGCTTGGCGGTGACTTGCTCGACCACAATCCTGTTCCGAACGGCAGACGCCTGATGGATGACGGCGAGACCGTGCCCTACGAAATCCGGTTCGGGCGGGCTGGCCCTTGGTCATGGCGCTCGTTGAACGCCGCTTATCTAGAATTCGTTCTTCCTAAAGAATGAAGAACGTGAAGGGAGTTCACATGAAGAAGACAGCATTGTTGCCGCTAATTCCTGTTTCGCTGGCGATTGTCACTTGGGCGCAACAGACTAACAACTTACTTAACTCGGGAGACCTCGGTATCCGTGTCGTCATCGATGAGGACGACACGCCGCCCACTGAAGAGGAGCTTTTGAAACACAAGATGCGGAGAGCACTTCCGTATCGAACCGAGGTTCCGGAGTTTTACCGACTGCGATCGCTCGGCCAGCTTGCCAAGGTGAGCGACGGTGTCGTTATCGGGAAAGTTGTGTCTGCCAGAACAACCACCCCCACAGGCAGTTCAGTATCGGCCAGGTTTATGAACAATGTCTCGCTGTCTGTAGCTGTTGAAACCGTTTTGCTCGGGGACAATCTGCCCAGGAAAATGAAGATCGGGGAACAATGGCCGAATGACGACTTTCGCAGGATGTTAATCGCCACTCAACCTTACACATGGAACATAAAGAAACAACCAAAAACCGGTGATCGTGTGCTTATGTTCCTTTTGAGGGAGCCCGGTATGGGATGGCAACGAGGAGAACGCGCATTCGCCTTCAGAAAAACAGCGGTGCCCAAAGACGGCGCATATCATATAACCCGCGGGAACGATGGCATACGGCATCTCGAAACGCCGGAAATCGCGACGAACTATCTCAATGCGGTGAAGGGATACCTGGAGGAGCTACGGGGGGAAAAACGGGATCCCGACAGTTATTATTCGCTCCTGTCCGGCCTGGTTCGCTCCTCCGTGCAAAGCATCCGCGAGGACGCGCGGAGCGACCTGATGTATTTTATTGAATACTGCCCCTCGTTCGACGCCCGGCGGGTGCTAGCAGACGATAACATAGACGAGGCGATCAAGTATTGGGTCGAGCACGATGTGCTCCCAGGGCGTGAACAACAAAAGGCCGATGCGCAAAATGAACCGTGATCAGGTTGTTTTCCAAGCTGACTTTAGCGTGACGTGCTCAACCTTCGGCTATTCGCCATCACAACAATTTCCCAGTGTATTCCAATGTGGTGAACGAAACTTTCGCCCTGCCCGTCACGCCCAATGAAGTGCGGCTGCACTGCATCATGACCGCCGTCCACGAGAGCGGCCACATGTTCGGTCTGGTGGAGAACAACGGTGTTCTTGGGGGTAAGAAGCACCATAATCCAGGCCCGAACGGCACACGCCTGATGGATGACGGCAAGACCGTGCCCTACGAAATCCGATTCGGGCGGGCTGGCTCTTGGGGGTGGCGCCCATTGAACGCCGCTTATCTAGAATTCGTTCTTCCTAAAGAATGAAGAACATGAAGGGAGTTCACATGAAGAAGACAGCATTGCTGCCGCTAATTCTTGTTTCGCTGGTGCTTGCCGCTTATGCGCAACAGACCAACCGCTTGTATTATTCGCCGGAACTCGGTGGCTGGATCGGCATTGAGGGCGAAGAAAGAAAGCCCACTGAAGAGGAGATTTTCAGGTGGAAGATGCTGGATGCGCTCCCGTATCAAGCGGCACTTCCGATACATCGTCATAGCACACTGGGACAGCACTCAAAGGCGAGTGACCACATCGCCGTCGGAAAGGTTATCTCCGTCAAGGCTATTACGAACTCATACTGGGAAAACGTCGCCGTCACCTTGAAGCTTGAAGAGGTGTTGCTGGGTGACTTGTCTTCCAAAATGATTACCGTTACGGGTGACTGGCCGGTTGATGACGAATATGGATTGTGCCTAAGAGCAGGCAAACCATACATTTGGAACTGGAAGTTGCGCCCCAAGCGTGGCGACCGGATGCTTGTCTATCTTCTGGATAGAAGCTCGGTCAGGAATTACTGGGATACGCGCAAATTCCATGTAAAAAAGAAGGAGACCGAGAAAACCGGTCTACTGCATTTCGCCTGGGGAAACATGGGCGTCAGATACCTGGACACGCCGGAGAACACGACGAACTATCTCAATGCCGCCAGGGCATACATACGGGAGTTGAGAGGTGTAAAACGCGACGAGGAGAGCTACTACTCGCTGCTCCGCACCCTGGTCCGTTCCCCCGTGCAAAGCATCCGCGAGGACGCGCGGAGCGACCTGATGTTCTTTATCGAGTTCTGCCCCTCGTTCGATGCCCGGCGGGTGCTCGCAGACGATAACATAGACGAGGCGATCAAGTATTGGGTCGAGCATGATGTGCTACCAGGGCGTGAAATACAAAAGCCCAATGTGCAAAATGAACCGTGATCTGGTCATTGTCCAAGCTGAATTTAGCGTGACGGGCTCAACCTTCGGCTATTCGAACACGATGTGCTCCCGGCGCGCAAGGAGTGACAGGTTAACGTATATGTTGGCACGGACGGCTGCCATGCGTTCTTGAATTGCATATGGAGCGGCTCAACGACACTCGGGTTGACATGCTGCCGGACGGCTGGGAGGTGCGGTACGGCCTCAGCCCCTGCGTGCGCACCACGCCGGACAGTCCCAACTGGGACGCCGATAACGACGGTCTCGGGCTTTCCGACGAATTCCGCTGCTTCACTAGCCCGGCGAATGCGGACAGCGACGGCGACGGTGTTAGTGACGGAGTGGAGGTGGCCCAAGGTTCATCCCCGAACGACGCGGCCGACGGTGGCGACCCGGCCAACTGCGTGAGACTCAAGCTGACCGTGGGCGACCCCAGCGGCAGCCATTCCGAACGCTGGAATCTGGAGGTCGCCGAGGAGGACACGGGGAAGGTCGTGGTTCTCCACTGCGACGCCGGCTTCGGCACGCCCGGCAGCACCAACTACGCGCTCGTAAAGGGCATGGGCTCCAATTCCGGCATGTTCCCGCCTGCATGTTTGCCGATCCGATCACGGCGGACAACCAGTTCACCATTTTGGCTAAATCCCTCTTGCTTCCACTGGCGGATTAGTCTACGCTCTTTACTGCTCACGCGGGTGTATGTCACTTTGGTTCCTTACTTGTTTTCACCAAGAAGGAACGCATATCACCATCGCGTGACTTTTTTAAAACCCAGGCGTGGCGTTGGCTAGTCGCGCGAGCCGCACACGATCTGGGAGTGCTACAGCCCCACCGAGCACAAGCCCGGCACCGCCAAGGCGGGGCAGTACTCACGCCCCGACTTCTGCGGCTGGTCGGCGCTGGGGCCGATCTCGCTGCTGATGGAGAACATCATCGGCGTCCACCGCATCTCGGCGCTTGAGGGGGTGGTCGAGTGGCTGCCGGGAGTGCCCGAGGGGCGCCTCGGTCTCACGAACCTCCGCTTCGGCGACAATGTGGCCGACCTCATCCGCGAAAACGACGGCACCGTCCGCATCCGCGCCGCCAAGCCCTTCAGGCTGGTTTACAAGGGCACTGCGCACGACTGCCCGGCGGGCGTCACAGTAATCTGAATATACGCGTACCGTGGGCTGGGACGACGGCGCGGATCTGCGCATCGTCGTCGAGGTCGGTCTGGGCGAGCACGTCGCGGCCCCACATACGCGTGGTGGCAGTGTAGGAGATTTCGGCGGCCTCGTCGGAAGCATTGAAGAAGGCGACCGCCAGACCGCCGTCAGCGAGGTCGCGCTCGTAGACGCGGACATCGCCATCACTACCCGAGACGAGACGCGCAGCGGCTCCGAGATCGTCCTGGGTGATGTCGAGCAGCTCCTCGTTCGTTAGCAGCGCCAGCGTGATGACAGTGATAACTTGACAAAGGCCTGCGTAAGCGATAATGTAAATTGCGATCTTGGTGCTTCCGTGCTGCATTAACTTAACGAAAAGGCGTATGACATGAAGCCTCTTTTGTCGCGTTTCAAGCGGGTTGTCCCCGGGGAAGCCACATGGTTTAGTGTGGCGCATGCCGTGCATGGCGGTTTCGCCTGCACTCTTCTGGGGCTAATGCTGTCAGGTTGTGCCACTTCCGGCGCTGATCCCTATTTTGCAGGGCAGCGCTCGCAGGCCAATGTCTATGTGGCACCAGAACGGAGCAATATCGCCAAGATTGCCATCTTGCCATTCAAGGGGCCTACAGAACTGATCGGCTCTTCCGTCTCCGATCTCGTGGTAACCGAAATCCTGCGCACGCGCAGGTACACGCTGGTGGAGCGCGGCCAGATGGCCAGCGTGCTCGGCGAGGCGGAACTGGCAATGGCGGGGCTGTCCCAGTCCAAGGCGGTGGAGGTCGGGCGCATGATGGGTGCCGACGGGGTGGTCATCGGCACGGTGGACGAGTACACCATGCAGGCCCAGGGTGGCAAGACCTACGCCGTCGTGGGTGTCGCCGTACGGCTGATCCACTGCGCCAGCGGACAGATCGTCTGGAGCGCGGATCTGGCACGCGTAGCCGATAGTCCCAACGTCCCCCTGGCCGCCCATGCCAGGGCTGTCGTGCATGAGCTGATGTGCGGTCTCTACCAGAACTGGATGCGGCAGCCCAAACTGCCGGCTCAGCGTGCCGGACAGGCTGCAACAACACCGCCGCAGCCGTCTGCTCCGCCCGTGGCGCCCACCGATTTGAAGAGTTCCGACATGGGGTTGCGCGCAGTCGAACTGAGTTGGAACCCGCTGGCGACCACGGCGCACAAACTGCGTATCGAGCGCGCCTCCTCGCCCGAGGGACCATTTGCCCGCGTGGCCGAGGTGCGTCCGGACAAGGGATCGTTTACCGATGACCGCGGGCTTCAGGATGCCACCACCTACTACTATAGGATCGTTGGCCTAAATAGTGAAGGTGCCACCGGCAACCTCTCGAGGGTGGTGGAGAGCATGACGGCTCCCCCGCCCACCCCGCCGACGCAACTGAAGGCCGAAGCCCCCTCGTCGCGCTGTGTCGCGCTCACCTGGACGCCGCCGCGTGCGGAAGGTGTGGCCAGCTACCGCATTGAAAGGGCTGCCGAAGACGAGCCGCCGGTATGGCAGCCGCGCGGTGAAACCCGACAGGAGCAGTTTACCGATGGGGGGCGTGCCGGGTGTGATCTGACCGACAGCACCGTCTATCGCTACCGGGTAATCGCCGTGAACCGCGTCGGTGCCGTGGGCGAGCCTTCGGCACCTGTTCGTATAACGACCCTGCCGCCGCCCGCAGCGGTGGAAGGTATCGTTGCAACACCCAGGCAGGTGCGTTGTGTGCCGCTGGCCTGGTCTGCCGGAAGCGAGCCCGATATTGCCGGCTACGAGATTGAGCGTGCCACGACAGCGGAAGGCCCATTCGAGGCTCTGGCGACCATCCGTGATTCAGCAACGCTCTCCTATCTCGATGGACGCCGCGACCCGGGAGTGCTCGCCGACGAAACGGCCTACTGGTACCGTATCCGGGCCTTCAACCGTGTGGGCGCCCATGGACACTGGAGCAAGGTGGTTTCGGCAACCACCCGCGCGGTACCCGTCGCACCGGTCGGCTTGAAGGCGGTTGATGGTCTTCCGCGTGCCGTCGAGGTTGTCTGGAGTGCTTCGGATGACGAGAAGGTCATAGGCTACGATGTGGCCCGTACCGAAGCCGGGACGGATGCGTGGAGTGATATAGGATGGGTTGAGGTTCGCGAAACCACCCACCTGCTTGACCGTGCCGGGGCGCGCGAATCGGCTCCGACCGGCCGTTTGAAGGATGGCACCGCCTATGACTACCGTGTGCGGGCCGTCAACACAGCCAAAGCCCGCTCCCCATGGTCGGAGACGGTACAGGCCACAACCAAGCCGGCACCCAAGGCACCGGCCGTTCCTGCCAGCACGGATGACCTGCCGGGCAAGGTTGAGCTGAAATGGGAGGCAAATGCCGAGCCTGACATCGTGGCCTACGTGGTAGAGGCGCGCGCCGCCGACGGTTCGCGCTGGCGCGAGATCACCAGGGTGACGGCATGCAAGGCCGAGGAGACGGGCCTCAAGCCCGGCCAGGCGCGCCGCTACCGCATCAAGGCCATCGACGCGCATACGCACGAGAGCGCATGGTCGGAGGAGGTGCCGGGAGCCGCCCGCCCGCTGCCGCCGGTTGCCGGCACACTGCAGGCGGAAGTGGACGGAGAGGTGGCCACGCTCACCTGGGAACCGCCCGATGCGGAAATAACCGAATACCGGGTATACCAGAAAAAGCTGCTCGGCGCCTCATGCATCGCGACCGTGACCGATCCGGTGGCGATCATTGGTGCCGCCAAACTGGGGCGGCGCGCATCACTCTACGTGACGGTTATTGACGAGGCCGGCCTGGAGAGTCCGCCATCGGTGCCGTGTGATGTTCAGTTCCCGAAATAATAGTTCCTGCCAACAATAAGGAGACACCATGCACCACGCACTCCAAAGGACTGACGCAAACCTGCGCCGGTTGGCGCTTTGTGCCGGCTTATGCTGTCTGCTGGCGGTGCCGTTTGCCCGCGGCCTCCCCGTCGATGTGAAGGACAAGGACCAGCAAACCCCGGTGCCACGCACACATGCTATCGGCACGGGCGACAAGTCCGCGGTCAAGCCGGTGTCGCAACGGCCCACTCCGGGAAAGGTGGATATCGACGCCCGCCTGGTTCCGGGCGCGAAGAAGGCTGATCCTGTCCGCCAGGCCGCATGGAATGCGGCGAACGCGCAGGCCAAGCGGCGCATCACCGATTTCGAGAATGCCGTCAAATCGGGCAATGCCGATAGAATCCGCAAGGCAACCCTCGATCTGCAGAGCGATCCCCTGGCCGTGCAGCACCTGAACCGGAGCGGTCGAACCGACTTGATCGATGCGCACAACCTGGAGACAGGCTCGATAAGAAACGCCACGAAGCAGAACATCAAGGATGAGATGGTCCGCCAGTGGAACAAGAAGAATCCCAACGATCCGATAACCGCAGCCGATGTGGATATTGTCGAGCCCACCAACTACCGCGGTTCCGGTGAGGCACCGAAGGTTGGCCAGGACTGGGATGTCACAGTGCGGGTGCGCGGCAAGGACGTGCCGACATCCATGTCGCAACCGGTGGTCGAGGATTCGTTCTTCAAGGCCGCCGGCGGCGAGAAGGTTTTCGGCAAGGGAACCACGGCAAAGGATGCCGCGCACCGCCAGGCGGTGGAGGTGACAAGCAAGGACAGTCTCGAATCCTATAAGGAACCCGACAAGATTCTCGGCAAGGACGGCAAGGCGCCGGATCATAGCCAGCGGCTCGAGAACCCCGAGGATCTCGGACGCGTCATAGAGCACAAGAGCAACCAGGCGGCCAACAAGGCCGCCGAGTCGCGCACCAAGGGCAACGAAGTTGATGCCGTGCGTCATGATTATGAACAGATGCGACAGGCCGTGAAGCAGTACGACAAGGTTACCGACCCGCGGGTAAAGGCCGAGGGCGGCAAGGTGGGCAATCAGGTCGAGAAGGGCATGGAGATCATGCGCGAGGTGGCCGACCTCAAGATATCCCCGGAAGAGGGACGCGCCCGACTGGCTGAGATGGGTGAAACACCCGACTCGATCATCCGCAAGGCCTCCGGGCAGGTAGAGGCCGCCCAGAAGATGAAACCGCAGACGACCACTGATGGCAAGAAGCCACAAACCACCAGCGAAGGCAAGAAGCCCCAAACTTCAACGGAAAGTGCCAAGCCCACAACAGGAGACACTAGCGGCAAAAAATCGCAGGCAGCCACAGATGGTGCCAAGGCCAAGGGCGACGCGCCCAAGGGCACGGGCGATGCACCGAAGGGCACGGGCGATGCGCCCAAGGGCACGGGCGATGTACCGAAGGCCACGGGCGACGTACCGAAGGCCACGGGCGACGCACCGAAGGCCACGGGCGACGTACCGAAGGGCACGGGCGATGTACCGAAGGGCACGGGCGACGCACCGAAGGCCACGGGCGACGTACCGAAGGCGACCGTTACCGACGCGCCCAAGGCTACCGCGCCCGATGCTCCGAAAGCGGCTGCTCCCGATGCACCCAAGGTGGGCGCTCCGGATGCCCCCAAGGTGGCGGCGCCCGATGCGCCCACGAAATTGGGCACGGCCAAGGCAGTCGGCGACAAGGTGCTCAAGGGAGTCGGGGCTGTCGGCGATGGCTTGGATATTTTTGGCGGGGCGAAGGATATTAAAGACGGCATAATGGAGGGCAACACCGAGAAGGTGAAGGAGGGTGCCGTAAATGTTGTTGATGGGGTGTTCCTCGGCGGCGCGGTGGGAACCTCCAAGATGGTGCTTGAACGGTCGGACGCTGGTTACGATACGAAGCGTGAATTCGAGCGGATCGACAGGCAGTTGGAGCAGGGTAGACAGCAGCAGATGCGCGTTGATCTGCGCAAGGCCGGCTATTCGATGCAGGAAGCCGATGCCATGGTCGACTCCTACGCCGCGGGCAAGAATGCGGCCCTCAAGGACGCCTATCAGAAAATGGGCAAGGATCTTCCCAAGGTCGAGAAGGCGGCACCGCAGACATTGGGAGAGGCGATGGATATCTACGGCGCGGAAGTCAAGGATAATCTGGGTGACTCCTGTGAAAGCGTTGCGACGCAGGTCGGCAAGGCCAAGGACTTTCTGGGCGAGACCGCAAGCGATCTGGGCGAGATGGGCAAGGGCATCGTGACCGAGAAAGGCGTTGCCAAGGAGCTGGCAAAACAGACCCTGGGCAACATCTCGCCATCCAACCTGGAGGACGGCTACGATGCCTGGAGCCAGAGCCGCGGTGCCGACAAGCAGATTGACGACGCACACCAGCATATGCAGGAACGCCTCATTGAGAAGGGCTATTCACCTACGATAGCGAAGGTCATGGCCGATGATCACTATAACCGCCGCGCGGGCACTCACCAGGAGCGAGCCCAGGAAGATAGCTACAAGGATGTGGTTGACAAGCTCATGGCCGAGGGATTCGGGCGTACCGAGGCACAGGCGGCCGTTGACGACATGCATAAGGGCGATGCGCGCAAGCTCCGGGAGATGAGGGACAAGGTGCGCGAGCGCAATCTGCGCGATGCCGAAGCCAAGGGGAAGGCGGACGAGAAGGGTGACGATTCCGGTGGCGATGATGACAGTGAGGACGGCATGCTGGCGACTTTCACCGACCAGCGCAACGGTAAGACCGAGGCCAATGCAGAGTCATCCTTCGGGCTCATGACTGAAAGCCACAACATGGGTCAGTCATCCACGCGCGCCGAACAGGCCGATGCCGATGCGCGGCAACTCGTGGCTGCCGCAGAGGGCGAGGCACAGCAGATCGGCGAGAAGGCGGCCGGCTCCGCGGCGGCCGCGGAACGCGAGGCGAGCTGGGGCAAGGCGATCGCCGACGGCTTACAGCAGGGTGTCGAGTCGGGCTTGACATCTGCCGGATCGTCGTTCGGACATGCCGCCGGGCAGAAGGTATCGGACAAGGCCTTTGGCGACCCCGAAAAGAAGCGGCTTGAGCGCGAAGCGGCCAAGGAGCAGGATGGTGATGCCGTCAAGGAAGGTGGCGACAAGAAGACCAAGGTCGCGAAATCCGGCGGCAAGTCCGGCGGGAACAAAAAGGCCGCCCCGGCCCAAAAAGCCCAGACACGCCGCGCGGTGATTTGCAAGGCCTGCGGCTCCGAGATGACGTACAAGGGAAAGTATTACGCCGACGGCACGGACATGTATTATTGTCCTGGCTGCAAGGCCACCATGCACCATGTCAAAGGGCCGTGCCCATGGGAAATCCGGGAAGTGCCGGTCGGTGGAACCTCGACGGAACCTGCGGCAACAGAGCCCTCCGATGCAAAGCCTGCGCCGCCCCCCGTGAAACCGAAGCACACCCATACACTCACCGGCATCAGCTCCTAAATCCGCACACCCTCCGAGGCTGAAATGGTACTGTTGAAACGCGGCGGAAAACTCTACAGGCGGTGGAAGCACAAGGTGCTGACAGGGGGAATGTACCATCCCTGCCTGGTAGAGGAGATGGAGAAGGCGCATGCCGGAAAATTCTGATCAGGGAGATGACAACATGAGGATTACATTGCCAGGAGTCCGGAGTATTGTGCTGCTCGCCGTCCTGTCGGGCTTGCCGGTGATAACGCTCTCCGCCGGAGATTCCACCCCCGGCGAGGTGCGGACAGCGGATGAGGCAAGAGCCGACAAGGCCGACTTCCAATACCGCCAAGCGGCCGAGGCGCAGGAGCGGCGGATGCGGGCCATCGAGGGAGCTCTCAAGAGTATCGAGGAGCGTCTGGGGCGCGCCGTCCACCCGCCGACGCCGTCGCGCAACATCGAGCGCCGACTGCAGGATATCGAGAAGCGCCTGGAGACGATCGAGCGGAATTTCAAGGCAATGGATGCGCTGGAGCGCAAGGTGAAACAACTCGAGAATCAAATCCGGCGCGTGGAGAGCCGCCGCTGAATGGCGGTGCCCGCGCGTCCATGGTTGACTTTCCACTAAACATGAGGTCATTATGAAGCGAGCATGGTTGATGGCACTGGTACTCCTGCTGGGCGTGGCAACAATGGCCCGGGCGGGAATCCTCCCCAAGGTCATGGTGGTGATCGACGAGAAGAGCCTCGGGACGATCGCCACCTCGGAGATCGAGGCGCTGGCGGTCAAGGCTTTGGCCGAAAAGGGGATCGAGACCGTGGATCAGGACATGGTCGCGGCCAACCTGCAGCGGATGCGCCAGGCACTGAAGCAGGCCGGCGATGGCCGCGGCGCCTCGGCGCTGGGGCGCGAGTTCGGGGCCGATGTCGTGCTGATCGGCGAGGCGGTGGTCAAGCCCTCCGCCAAGCGGGTGGCCGACAGCAACCTGCGCTCCTACCAGGCCGCCGTGACACTGCGCGCCGTGCGCACCGATAACGCCGCCAATCTGGCCGCGGTCTCGGAGGACGCCGCCGTGGTCGCGCTGGAGGATGTCTCCGGCAGCGCCAGGGCGCTACGGACCGCCGGGACGCAGGCAATCGACAAGCTGCTGCCGCTTATGCTTGCGAAATGGGACAAGGGAACCGCCGCAACCGGCAACCGGGACGCCGTACCAATCGACATCACCCTGGGTGGTGTCGACCAGATCTGGAAGCTGAAAGCCTTCCGCGAGCAGTTTCGCGGCATGGAGGAGCTTAGCTCCGTCATCCAGAAGAGCTACGCCCAGGGGCTGGCGGTATTCCGCGTGTCGTCGCGTCTGCCGGCCGAGGAACTGGCCGAGGCCATCGTGATGAATCCGCCCGGGGAACTGCAAGTTCAAGTTGTTGAAATCAAGGCCGGAGCGCTCACGCTCCGGGCGGTCGAGGTGGAGTAGTAACCCCAGGAGGAGGTGAAGACGATGGCCAAGACAAGAGACGACCAGCGACGCTTCCTTCGCGGCACGGTGCTCTTAGGACGTGGCGCGCCCCGCATATCTGCCTGCATCCTGATGCTGTTGGTGGCGGGAGCCAGGGCGGCGGAGAGCGAGGCTGATGCTGAAGCTGCAACCGCGCCCAGACCGGTACGTGTAATGCTGGCCTCGCTCTACCGGCTGGGCATAGGCAGTCAGGTTGCCGAACGGGCACGGGAACTCGCGCGCGGCACGGACGCCCGCAATGCCGCGGAGATCATAGTGGCCATCGACACCTTCCGCGATGCCCTGGCTGCACGGAGCCGCGAGGAACTTGAAAACGTCTTTGGCAAGGAGGCACGCAGCCAGTTCACGCTGTTTGTCGAGCACTTCACGCAGGCAGAGAAGAATGGTGATCTGGAGTTTCTCGGGCGCATTGTGCCGCTGGCCGGTCCGTGGGGAGAGAATCCACCCACCACCTATCCCGCCCTGAGCACGGCCGTGATTGATTATGTGCTGGTTGACGATGTTCTGGAGGCGGGACGCTTCCTGGCCGATGTCCAGACCTGGCTAGACCTGCGCAAACGCCATGACGATGTTCCATCGTTGCACGACTGGCTGGCACGCCATGATCCGCCACAGCAGGATGCCCCGCCGCCGCGCAAGCGCAACCCGCTACGCGATGCCGAGGCAGAGGCTGGTGAGTTTGAGGATGACGGCGGCGATTCGCACGGGATGCTGGCGCAGTTCGGCACCGCGCGCGCCGACCGGCGCAAGAAGGCGCTCGAGGATGCCCGTGCCGGCATGCAGCAGGTGGCCGAGGAGCGCCGTGCGGCCGAGGACGAGGCGGCAGCCAGGAAACTGGCTGCCGCCCAGGCCGAGGCCGATGCGGTTCGCAAGCAGGCCGAGAAGCTGGCCGCGGCCGAGAGCGAGGCTATCGAGCAGCGGCGCAACAGTTGGAGCGGCAGGCTCAAGTCGGTGCTGACCACGGCCATCGGCGCGACCAGCGGCGCCTTTCTTGGCAATGTCGGCAGCCGCGCCGGCGAGGCCGCCGCCGAGGCGCTCTTCAACAGCGACGGGCACCATCGCCGCGGCGGGCACCATCGCCCGCCACCCCAATCACCACCCCCGTCACCATCACCGTCACCATCACCAGCACCATTTCCGTGGCTGAAGAAATAGCCTCCCATTTGACAATACGGCGCGAATCCGCTTAACTATGGGCCAAGTGGCTGCTAGTGTGGGACACGCTTCCGATGTCCGCTCGTGCAGCCACAACAAGGAAGGACAACTATCATGGCAAAAGTTCTCATCATTGGCGCCGGGGGCGTCGGCAGCGTCGTCGCCCACAAGTGCGCGCAGGTTCCAGAGGTCTTCAAGGAGATCTGTCTCGCAAGCCGTACCCTTTCGCGCTGCGAGGAGATCGCGCGGCAACTGCCCCGCAAGATCAGGACGGCGCAGGTTGATGCCGACAACATTCCGCAGACTGTTGCCCTGATGCGGGCCTTCAAGCCGCAACTGCTGATCAACGTCGCCCTACCCTATCAGGATCTGAACCTGATGGAGGCGTGCCTTGAAGCGGGCGTCAACTACCTGGACACGGCCAACTACGAGCCGCCGGACACCGCCAAGTTCGAGTATAGCTGGCAGTGGGCCTACCACGACCGCTTCAAGGATGCCGGGCTCATGGCCCTGCTGGGCAGCGGCTTCGACCCGGGCGTGACAAGCGTATACTGCACCTATGGGCTCAAGCACTACTTCGACAGCATCGACACGATCGACATCATCGACTGCAATGCCGGCAGCCACGGCCAGCCCTTCGCCACCAACTTCAACCCCGAGATCAACATCCGCGAGGTGACCGCGCGCGGGCGCTACTATCAGGACGGCAAGTGGGTCGAGACCGATCCGCTGTCGGTACGCCGCCGCTTCAACCTGCCCGAGAATCTCGGCAAGCTCAACGTGTATCTGATGTACCATGAGGAGCTCGAATCGCTGGTGCGCCACATTCCGGGCATCAAGCGGGCGCGCTTCTGGATGAGTTTCTCGGACAACTACCTCAAGCACCTCGAGGTGCTGCAGAACGTCGGCATGACGCGCATTGATCCCGTCCCCTTCCAGGGGCAGGAGATCGTGCCGCTCAAGTTCCTCAAGGCGCTGCTGCCCGATCCCGCCTCGCTGGGTCCGCTGACCAAGGGCAAGACGTGCATCGGCTGCCAGCTCCGGGGTGTCAAGGATGGCCGCCGCCGCACGATCTACATCTACAACATCTGCGACCACGAGGCGTGCTACCGCGAGGTGAAGTCGCACGCCATCTCCTACACCACGGGCGTGCCCGCGATGGTGGGCGCCAAGATGATGCTCACCGGCAAGTGGCGTGGCGAAGGGGTCTTCAACATGGAGCAGTTCGACCCCGACCCCTTCATTGCGGCACTGGACAAGCACGGACTCCCGACCCAGGTTTTCGAGGGCGAGGTCTTCCGCTGATTATGGCATCTGTGCGCCCCCTACCGTCTGCTGCTACAGTTCTTCGTGCAGCCGGCGCAGGTGGCGCGCTCGCAGGTGACATCCTCGCCGCTCCAGCAGTAGGTGCAGAGCTGGTCGCGCCGCAGGCCGATGGCCTCGACCATGTCCTCCAGACGCTGATAGTGCAGCGTGGTGAGGCCGAGGCGGCGGCGGATGCGGTCGACCATGGCACAGTATTCATCCGAATCGGGATTGCAGAAGCGCCGGAAATCGGTATCGCCGCCCACTATCTGGCGGGCGATCTTGCGTGCGAAGAGCTCGTCTTCCGAAGCCGAGCGCGCGAAGTTGAGGAAGCGGCAGCCGAAAAGCAGCGGCGGGCAGGCAATGCGCATGTGGATCTCCCGCGCGCCGCCGTCGTAGAGCCGCTTGGCCTGATCCTGCAACTGGTTGCCGCGCACGATCGAGTCGTCGCAGAAGACCAGACGCTTGCCCTGGATCAGATCCGGGATGGGGATCAGCTTCTTGTTGGCGATTATGGCGCGCTTGGCGGGATCAGGCGGTATGAAACTGCGCGGCCAGGTAGGCGTGTACTTGACGAAGGGGCGCTTGTAGGGAATGCCGGCCCCCAGCGCGAAGCCGAGCGCGTGACCCACGCCGGAATCGGGCACACCGCCGACAAGATCGGCCTCCACGGGGCTCCGCCTGGCGAGGATCTCGCCCGAGCGGTAGCGCGAGTCCTCTACGTTGATCCCCTCGTAGGAGGAGGCCGGGAAGCCGAAATAGACCCAGTAGAAGGCGCACATGCGCATGTCGTGCCGCGGCAGGGCACGCACGTCGACACCATCCGGCGAGAGGAAGACGACCTCGCCGGGGCCAAGTTCGTGGAAAACCTGATAGCCGAGATTGGGGAAACAGCACGACTCCATGGCGACCGCCAGAGCCCCCTCCTTGCGTCCCATCACGACCGGCGTGCGCCCGTAGCGGTCGCGTGCCGCATAGAGCCCGCCCTTCTCCGTCAGGATCAGCACCGAGCAGGAGCCCTCGACCGACTCCTGGACATACTGCAGTCCATCCTCGAAGGAGCCCTGCGTGTTGATCAGGGCCGCGATCATCTCCGTGGGATTGATCCCATGGCCGGTGGTCTCGGAGAAGTGGCCACGCTTCACGGCAAAGAGGGATTTGGCAAGCGTGTCGAGATTCTGGATGCAGCAGACGGAGACTATGGCGTAGGTTCCGAGGTGCGAGGTGATCAACAGCGGCTGATCCTCGTAGTCGCTGATCACGCCTACACCGGCGCGGCCCTCGAAGTCGCCCAGTTCGTCCTCGAATTTGCTGCGGAACTGCGCATTGGAGATGTCGTGGATGCTTCGGGTGAAACCAGAAGCGCCCAGCACTGCCATGCCGGCACGCCGCGTGCCGAGATGCGAATGATAGTCCGTACCGTAGAACACGTCGTTCACGCACGCGTCACGGGAAACCACGCCAAAAAAACCACCCATCGTCGTCGACTCCAGTCTGGGAATGCTCGTCGGAAAAACAAATATAGCGTATCACAATCCAGCACGGTAAGAAAGCAGTTCGTGCTTCAGTTCGTGCTTCAGCGGACGGCTGGCCATCGGGGGGGCCCAGTGTCGGTACGCGTGCCAGCCCTTACCGCGGAGTAGCCGTCCGCCATTCGAGACGCGCACCTTCCAGCGTGGCGAGGTCGAGCCAGCCCGCCTGCACCTCCAGCGTCTGGCGGGCGCGGTGGCCGCCATGGACGCAGAAACGCCCCGGCTTCACACCGGCCACGCAGCACAGCACGTGGCCGGCACCATCCAGAAACACCAGGTCGATGGCAAAGCGCATGCCCAGCGTATGCACCGCGCCACAGGGGACAATCAGGAGACCATGGCCTGCAGGTAGCGCGCGCCGTCCCAGCAGGCCTATCATCCGCTCCCAGAAGAATGAGGTGCGCGCCACATGCGGCACAACGCACCGCTCCCCGCACCACAGGGAACCCGTCTGCATGACCCCGTGATTGGCGCGGCTATTTCGCCGGGGCGGGTGCCGGCTTCGGCTTGAGCGCCGCCAGCTTCTTGAGGTCGAGCTTGCCGACGACCTTCCTGGCGGCCTCGAACTCCATATCCTCGGTCTCTACCTCGACCGTCACCTGGTCGCCAAGGTAGATCATGATCCTGGCCTCCTTATCCTCGCCGTCGTACTCCTCCAGGGTCTTGAAGCCGTCGTAGGTGGTGGTGCGGCGGAAACCGTTCTCGGTCTCCTCGTCGATCTCCTGCGCCTGCACCATCTTGGCCAAGGCACCCAGGCTGCCGATATCCGTGTACTTGATGGTGATCTCGGCCTCGCCCTTGAGAGCCTCGAACTCGGCCTTGGCGACGACCACCTTGAAGCCCATGGCCGTGTTGCTTTCGGTGCCCGCCTTGACGCGCTTGAAGCCCTCAAAGGCATCCTTCCCCGGCAGGAGCGCCTTGAGTTCCCCGGCATCGATAGCGGCGGGTGCGGCGCCATCCCCGGACGCCTGCCCCATGGCGGCGGCCATCGCCTGCGCCAGGGCGGCAGCGGCATCGGGCGGCACATCCTGGGCGCGGGCCAGACCAACTCCAAGCAGGATTGCGGCAAGAGCATAGCGTAGGCAATGCGTATTCATAGCTATCTCCATAGGTCGAGGTTCCATGCGTGATGCATGATGATTGGCGTCATTCTACCGCATGACGCTTCACACGTAAACATGGATTTTGAGGGGGTGTCGAGGGCGGTAATCGGCTAGTGACAGGGGAGGCGCGCGGATGGCGCATGGAGAGCGAGTGTGACCGCAGTCCCTGCTTTGTCGCGTGCTTTGTCGGTAACTTTGTCGAAAGCTAACAATGTGGAGTTATCAGGTGGAGTCAGAGGGACGACTAAGTGCAGTGACTAAGTGTAAAGCGACTAAGTGTGGAGACTAAGTGTAAAGTGACTAAGTGTAAAGCGACTAAGTGTGGAGACTAAGTGTGTCTCACCTATTCCAACCGCTTGCCTTGCTTGCCTTGCCGGGCGGTTTCCGCTATCCTCTCTTGCATGACACAACCGCTTTCCCGGCCGCCGCGCCTGCGGCTGGGTGACTACTATCTCCTGGAAGGCATCAACTCGGCCGGCTCCACGCTTTTCCTCCTCGCGATCTATTTCTGGGCCCATGCGCGCCTGGGGTTCGACGATGCCGATAACCTGATGCTCGGTTCGGCACAGGGCCTCACCTATGTGGTCTTCTCGATCATCGGCGGGCGCCTCGCGGAACGCCTGGGCTATGACCGCGTCTTCACCTGCGCGCTGGTAGTGGCCGCCTTTGCCCTGACGCTGCTTCTGCTGCTGCCCACGGTCCCCATGACCTATGCGGTCATCGTGCTCTACACCATGGCCATCGCCTGCACCTGGCCCGCGCTCGAGGCCGCCATCGTCCATGTGGCGGGACGCTTCTCGACGTCCCAGCGGCTAGCCTTCTACAACGTGGTCTGGGCCATCGCCGGCACGGCGGGGATCTTCATCAGCGGCAGCCTCTTCCACTGGCGCGAGTCGTCGGTAATCATCCTGCCCCTGCTGGGGCTCCTCCTGCAACTGGCCTATATCGCCTTCCGCCTCAGCCGCGGCCTGTCCACCGTCCCTGTGGCTACCGCAACCGCAACCACGGAGGCACCGGCGGCCGCTCCCGCAAACCCCCGCCGCTCGCCCCGCTTCCTCAAGGCGGCCTGGCTGGGCAACATGCTGGGGTATCTGGTGGTCTCCAGCATCAGCGCTCTGGCACCGCACATCGGCCAGCAACTGCAGCTCGATGCCGGTACCAGCATCTGGGTGATCTGCACGCTCTACCTTGCGCGCAGCCTCACCTTCGCCTGGCTGGGCTATTGGGAGGCATGGCACTACCGCTGGTCGCTGCTGATCGGCTCGATCCTCCTGATCCCGGTTGGTCTGCTGCTGGTCTTCTTCGTCCCCGTGGTGCCGGTGGTGCTCCTCACCTTCATCGCCATGGGCTGGATGCTGGGGCTGGTATACTCCTCCTCGCTCTACTACGCGATGGATCTGAGCGACAACAAGGGCGAGATGGGCGGCAGCCACGAGGCGATTCTCGGCGGCGGACTCCTGCTGGGCCCGCTGGTGGGCGTGTTCGGTGCGCGCTGGCTGCCAAAGCTGGCCGGCATGCCCGCATGGGAGGGCGCGCTGGGCGCGAAGCTGGCGATTCTGGGCTTCTACCTGCTCGTGGCCGTAACCGGCCTGCTCGTGTTGTGGCGGCGTCCGCGCCCCACCCCCGCTGCCAATGTAGCTTGAACTTGAATCAGAAAGGATACCCTCATGACGAAGCACGCAAATCTACCCAAGGCATCCGCCGCCGCCATCGAGAAGCATCTGCGGATGCTGACCGAGACCATCGGCGTAAGGCTGGCCGGCTCGGAAGCCGAGCGCGCCGCGGCCGAATATCTGGCCGAAGCGGGCAAGGCCGTGCCCGGCGCCGCAGTGACAATCGAGGAGTTCCCGGTCTGGGAGCGCCACGTCACGCATGAGAAGCTCGAGATTCTCATCGGCGGCAAGTGGCACACCTTCGGCTGCTCGCTCTTCGGCTCGGCGCCTTCCACCGATGGACGCGTGCTCGAGGCGCCGCTGGTCTTCTTCGATACGGCCACCGGCTACCAGCGCGCATCACTGGAGCACCTGAGGGGGGCTGCCGTAGTCCATTTCGGGTGCCACATCGAGACACCGGAGTACTACCAGCGCCTCATGGCGGCCGAGCCGGCCTTCCTGCTTTTTGTCGACATCCGCTATCCCGGTAATGTACCGCTGGCCGACGGACTATTCCCGGCCTATGTCCATGCCTACGGCGCCCTTCCCACCATGAACGTCGCCTACCAGGACGTCTGGCGCTGGAAACGCGAGGGGGCGGCGCGCGCCCGCCTCTGCGTCGAGGGGTGCCGCCGCGAGAGCCTCTCGCAGAACGTCATCATCGAGCTGCCGGGGAGCGAGCCGGAAGCCGGCGTTATCTATGTCGGCGGTCATCACGATACCCAGGCCGACTCGGTGGGAGCCGACGACAACGCGGTCGGTTCCGCCTCCGTAGTCGAACTGGCGCGCATCCTCTCGGGTCAGCAGTTGCGGCACACGCTGCGCCTGATCAGCTTCGGTGCCGAGGAGCAGCTCTCCGTCGGCAGCGCCGCCTACGTGCGCCGCCACCGCGAGGCTGTGGCGCGCGACGGACGCTTCATGTTCAACATTGACGGCTCCGGCTCGGCGCTGGGCTGGCTCGGCATCAACTACAACGGGCCGGAAGCCCTGTTGCGCCTGCTGACCGAGGTGTTCCACCGCCATGATCTCTACTTCGTGCAGCAGCAGGCGGTCTTCCCCTACACGGACCAGTTCCCCTTCGCGGCGGCCGGGGTGCCGGGGCTCTGGATGAACCGGCGCAACTGCACAACCGGAGTCTTTTATCATCACCGCGCAGATGATACCATAGAGAATCTTGATCCAGTCCTGGTAGCCGCGCAGCTCGATGCCACCGCCGACTTTCTTGTGCAGATGGACACGATGAAGTACGACGGCGGCGCGGGCATTCCGGCGGCGAGCAGGCAGGAGATCGCGCGCGTATGGGATGACCTGTACGGCGGATGGAAGGGATTTGCCTAAGGCGGGCAACCGATAGCGAAACCGGCAAATGTGACAAGACGCTTACCAGCCATAATGCCGATGCTTCTGCTCCTGGCGCTGGCAGCAATGCCACTGCGGGGGCAGGAGACGGTCGCCAAGATCCGCGAATCGGCCTTCCGGCACTATACCGGCGGCCAGTTCGCCGAGGCGCTGCCCTATTTCGAGCAACTGATCGAGATTCAGGGCAGCAGCCAATCCTCGCAAGTCCAGGCTGGGATGGAGCGCGTCTTCTTCAACGCGGCCATGTGCCAGTTCCTCACCGGCAACTTCACCGCCGCCGGGACGGCCTTCGTCCGCTACAACAAGAAGTACCCGCGCGGCACATACCTGCACGAGTCCTACGTCTACATCGCCGATGCCCAGCGTTTCTCCGGCCAACTGAACCAGGCCATCAAGAGCTACGAGGCCGCGCTGCGGCGCTTCACCTATCCCGTTGACCTGCGTACCGACATCTATTCCGCCATCGCCCGCTGCTACCTGGCCGAGGGCGACTGGAGCCGTGCGCGCGAGCCCTTGCACAAGGCCTTCGAGAGCGCGCCGGACTCCCTGCGCCGCGGCCGGGCGGCGACACTGCTGGCGACGGCCTATCTCAAGACGCTGGAACTCGACCAGATCTACCCCATGGTGCCCTACCTGCTGACGCGCAACTCGCTGGCCACGCGCTCCATCGCCTTCAACATGGCGGCCATCGAGGCCGGCGACGAGCTCTTCCAGGAGGAGCGCTACCGCGAGGCCTTCTGGATCCACCGGCTGGTCTATCCGTACGACGAGGTGCAGGCCCGGACGGAGATCTTCCTTGAAGAGTTGCAGCGCATGGTGACCGAGGCGCAGCAGTCCGTGCCCGATCCCCGCCGCATCATGCGGCTGCAGGAGTGGGTGGCCGATACCGAGGCCGAACTGCAGGCGCTGAGCGAGCAGGTCGAGAACTACGACCCCGACCTGCACTACCGCATCGCGCGCGGCTACATGGAGGCCAGGCGCTACCGCGAGGGCTGCCACCTCTTCCTCTACCTGAACCGCACCGGCGGCGAGGCGCACGCCGAGGAGGCGCTCTACCTGGCCTTCATCTGCGCGGCCAACGTGCCGCCGCGTTCCCGCGCCTACGGGATCGCGCGCCGCTATATGGACGTATACCCCGGCGGGGAGTGGTACGACGCCCTTACGCTGACCGCGGGGCAGATGTACGCCGGCGAGACCAACTGGACGGAGGTGATCCGGCACTTCAGCGAGGTGCTGCAGGTCAAGCCGGGCCACCAGGCCGCCGCGGAATGCCTCTACCTGCTGGGATATGCCCACTTCATGGAGGAGCAGTTCGAGCAGACACGCGTCCGGATGCTCGATCTGCAGAGGCGTTTCCCCGAAAGTGACCTCATGGACGACGCCCTCTACTGGAGCGCCATGGCGGCCATCTTCGCGGGCGATTTCAGCACCGGCGCCAGGGAGTTCGAGGATCTGCTAAAGCGTTTTCCCGATACGCTCTACGGCATTGATGCCGCCTACCGGCTAGGCGTCTGCCACTATGCGCTGGGCGACTTCGACCGCGCCGAGCAGCAACTGGCCACCTTCCAGCTCAAGCACCCCGACCATGCCCTGGCGCCCGAGGCGCAGATGACGCGCGGTGATATCGCCGGCGCGGTCGGGCGCATAGACGATGCGATCCGCCACTACCAGGCGGCCATGAACGCCCCTACCAACAACCTGAACATCGAGCAGTTCAACCACTGTGCCTTCCAGGCCGGCCAGATCCTCTACGACCATGAGCGCTATGCCGACCTCCGCGCCCACTTCCAGCGCTATCTCGCAATGGAGCGCGAGGAGAGCAACCCGCCACTGGCCATCTACTGGATCGGGCGTGCCATGTGGCAGATGAATGAACACAATGGCGCCGTGCGCTTCTACCGTGATGCCGCCATAAAGTACGGACGGGACAGGCTGGCGGTGGGGGTCGACATGATCCTCGACGAGTGGGTCGCCGCCACACGCAAGCTCTCGCCGGACGAGGCTGCCGTGGCCTGGAAGGATATCGAGATGACCATCCGCGCGGCGCGCGACAGCGGCGACCGCGTGGCGCAGCTCCGCTTCCAGCGGCTGCTGCTCTACCATCCCGACCTGAAGCCCTCCGGACGCGAGCGCCTGCTCGATCTGATCTGCACCAGTTCCAACATCCCCTACGCCAGCCCCGCCGTACTCGAGACGATGCTGGCGACGGCGCGTGAACGCAAGCAGGATGAACTGGCCGTCCGTACCGCACGTGCGGTGATCGCCGACTTCACTGAAACCGACTACGCCCTCGACGCGCGCATGTTCCTGGCGCAGCGGGCCATTGAGCTGGCACGCGGCGAGCCCGCCGGCTCGACCAGGACGCAGGGGCTCTTCGAGGAGGCCATCGGCCACCTCGATGTTATCCGCAATGTCTTCGCCACCAGCGGCGAGGCCGCCGAGGCGCTGCTGACCCTGGGCGAGGTCTATACCCTGCTGAATAAGCCCGACGAGGCCGACCAGTGCTTCAAGGATGTGCTCGGCGTCCGGGAATGGCGCAACCTGTGGCCGCGCGCCCTGATGGGACGCGGCGCCAGCGCCGAGGCCAAGCGCGAGTGGATCCGCGCCTCGGCCTTCTACGAGCGTATCTACGTCCTCTACATCGGCCACCGCGAGATCGCCGCGCAGGCCTACTACAAGCGCGCCTTGTGCCTGCACCGGGGCTATGAGAACACCAAGGCCATCGAGACGCTCAAGGCCATGCTCGCCAATCACGATTTCGAGGCCTTCCCGGAATACGGGAAGGCCCGCCAACTGCTTGCGCGGCTCGGAGGTGCCCAATGATGCCCCCGACACCATCAGCGCGCAATCACAGCAGCCGCCGGCCTGCCGCCGGACGTGCCACGACCGCGGCCGCGGTCGCCACCGCCCTGCTCCTGGCCGCCCTGCCCTGCCGGAGCCAGACTGCGGGCACCCGCACCGCAGGTGCCCGCGCCGCCGCCGGTACGCGCATCGTCTCCACCGGCCCGGTCAAGGTGCGCCTGTGGAGCGAGAAGGGCAAGTGGGATGCCGTGCTCGTGGGCCGGACGGAGACGCACGTCCAGGGAGCGCCGGATGCCTCCGGCGGCGCGCCGCGCCATGAGATCGCGCAAATCACGGGCGCCGCCTTCCCCATCGAATACAACCGCTTCGAGGTCATGCGCGCCCTGCACCACCAGGACTGGGCCACGGCCATCCGCCTGCAATACAAGGCCTACGAGCCGTATTTCCCCTATCTCGACCTGCCCAACAACAACGCCGCCGAGGGTGCCCTGGAACTGGGCACTACCATGCTGCGGGCCGCGACACGCTCGCAGCGCGAGGCCGCCGGCGAAGCCGACCGCGAACGCACCCGGAAGCAGTTCGAGTCGGCCTACGCCGTCTTCCAGCACTGCTCCAAGGCCACCTGGAGCAGCGTAGGGCTGCTGGGCTCGCTGAAGGGCTGCCGCTGCCTCATCGGCATGGGCAAGACCCGCGCCGCATGGTTCGAACTCCGTTCACTCGAGGAGCCGGTGCCCGGCGATGCCGCCTACGGCCACTACTGGCTCATCCAGGCGGAGCTGCACATGCTTACCAATGGCTACGCATCGGCCATGGAGGCCAGCGTGAAATCGCTCTGCTTCGAGAACAAGGACGTGGAGACCTTCCCCGACGCCCTGCTGATCTCCGCCCGCTGCTACGAGGCGCTTGGCGAGCCCTACCGCGCGCGCGATGTCTACTACGAGGTCGCCCGGCTCTTTCCCCGCACCGACTGGTCGGCCGCGGCCACTGCGCGCCTGCGGGCCATCATGGACTCCGGCGTGACGCGGGAGGCCGAGGCCACAACCGTCGAGAGCGCCTTTCTGGGGATCGACGAGGACATGAACGCCCTCGTCAGAGCCTATCTCGCCGACCAGAAGAAACCACCCGCAGCCACCGAAGAGGAGACCGAATCGGCCGTCGTCGACCGCGAGGCGCCGGCCGCCGGCCGCTGACACCGGGCAATGCGCTGCTTGTCCTATCGAGGAAACCCAATGAACATGAAACAACGCCACTCACTCTTCTTCGCCACGGCCCTGATGGCGACCGCGATAACGCTCGTCGCGCGGGCGCAGGCCGCCGCGACCGCCGCCACGGCCACCGAAGGCCAGTGGAACACACTCTGGGACTACTGGAAGGTCGGCGGTTTCTGCATGTACCCGATCGGCCTCTGTTCCGTCGGCGCCCTGGCGCTCGTCGTCTACTGCTGGATCCAGTACCGTACCGTGCGCATGACCCAGCCGCAGCTTGTGCCCCTGCTCAAGGAGGCCCTGTCGCGGCTCGACATCGTCCAGGCGCAGGGCGTCTGCAACAGCGCGCCCGGCATGCTCTCCAACATCCTCGGGGCGGGGCTCGCGCGCATGGACGGGCAGGAACCCGACATCGCCACCATCGAGAAGGCCATGGAGGAGGCCTCGGTCGTGGAGGTTAACGAGAGCCTGAAACCACTGACCTACCTCTCGCTCATCACGCAGGCGGCGCCGATGTTCGGACTGCTGGGTACCGTCACCGGCATGATCGGCGCCTTCAACAAGATCGGCCTCGGCGGCATGGGCGATCCCGAGAAGCTGGCCTCGGACATCGGCGAGGCGATGATCACAACGGCCTTCGGCCTGATTGTCGCCATTCCCGCGATGTTCGCCTACTTCGGTTTCAAGTCGCAGTTCACAACCAACCTCGCCCGCATCAACACCATCACCAGCGATCTGATGCATACCCTGGATGCGGGCTGCCGCAAGGCGGGTCACGCGCAGGTGCCCACCACCGGGCAGAGCCTCTAGGCAGGGGGAGACGGCCATGGCCATTCACATGCCAGTCGAGGAACAGGAGGAGACCAAGATCCAGATGGCGCCCATGATCGACATGGTGTTCCTGCTGATCGTCTTCTTCATGACCGCCTCGCACCTGAGCACGCAGAAGAACATGGATCTCGACATCCCCGAGGCCCGCAGCGGCACCGTGCCGAAGGAGCGTCCCGACCGCTGGACGGTCAACATCCTGCGCGACGGCACGCTCTTCAGCGGGCAGCAGCCGGTCACCATTGACGAGCTGCGCGCCCTCGTCGCGGCGCGCGTGCAGACCGAGCCCGACATCAAGGTCTATCTGCGGGCCGACAAGCTCACCCCCCACCGCGAGGTGCGTCTGGTGATGAACGCCATGGCCGAGGCGGGCGTCGGCGACTTCATCTTCGGCGTCTTATCGCCCGCGAACGAGCAGGAGAGTGCGCCATGAACATCAGGCTGCCGGCCACCGACGAGCCCGAACTCAGCATGTCGCCGCTGATCGACATGACCTTCCTGCTGCTGATCTACTTCATCTGCACCTGCAGCCTGGTCATGCCCGAGGCCGACCTGGGCATCCGCCTCCCCGGCATGGTTGCCCAGGCAACCTCCATCGACATGCCGGACGAGCAGATCATCGAGGTGCGCGGCAACGGGCAGGTCTTTCTCAACGACCACGAGTACGACACGGCCACCTCGCAGGATTTGCCGGAACTGCTGCGCACCCTGCGGCAATACAAGGCCTCCTCCGAGGCCGCCGGAAACCAGGCCCTGATCACCATCTGGGCCGATGATGAAACACCACACCAGCGGGTAATTGATGTCATGAACGCCTGCGCCGCCGCACGCATCAAGGACATCTCGTTTGCAGGAAATACACAATGAAGAACACAAGCCTGACACTCGATCTGAATACCGGACGCTGCCAGTGGGGCGAGTCCGCCGGACAACCCTTCCGCCTGCTCGTCTCGGGCGACATCTGCCCCATCCGCAATACCGCCACCCGCATGCTGGCCGGCGAGAGCGGGGCCATTCTGGCCGACATCGCCGGCATGCTGGCGGACAAGGACCTCTCGATCGTCAACCTCGAGGCCCCGATGACCGAGCGACCGGCCCCGATCCTCAAGATCGGCCCCAACCTGATCGTCTCGCCGCGCTCCGTCGAGCTGCTGCGCGCCGGCGGCTGGGACATCGCCTGCTGCGCCAACAACCACATCGGCGACCATGGGCCGGCCGCGGCCATGCAGACGCTGGAGCTTCTGGCCACCAACGGGATCGCCTCCGTGGGTGCCGGACGCGATCTCGACGCGGCGCGTAAGCCGCTCTTCATCACGCGCGGCGGCCGGCGCGTGGCCGTGCTGGCCTTCGCCGAGAACGAGTTCGGCATGGCCACGCCCACCTCGGCCGGTGCCAATCCGCTCCAGCCCTTCAAGAACATCAGCCAGATCCGCGAGGCCTCCCGCCAGGCCGATCTGACGGTCGTGCTGATCCACGGCGGCAACGAGTACCTGCCCGTCCCCGCGCCGCGCGTCATAGATACCTACCGCGCCTTCGCCGAGGCCGGAGCCAGCGCGGTTATCGGCGGCCATACCCACTGCCCGCAGGGGTTCGAGCTCTGGCACGGGGTGCCCATCATCTACAGCCTCGGCAACCTGCTCTTCGACATGGACACGTCCGACCTGCCCTCCGGCGGCTACACCTGGTGGACCGGACTTAGCGTGCGCATCGCCTTCGGCCCGCAGGGTGCCGTGGGGCTGGAGATAATTCCGCACCACTTCCGCCCGTGCGGCGAGGCCGTGCTGCACCTCGACGGCGCGGAGCGCACCCGCTTCTTCCGGTACTACAACTTCATCTCGGAAATCATCGCCGACCCCGCCCGCGTGCAGCGCATCTTCGACGCCTGGTGCCTTACGCGCATGGACAAGGAGTTCTGCTTTATCGGCGCACCCTTCTATCCCGCCGACTGGCTCGACACGCCCTCCTACAAGCGGCTGCTCGCCGTGCGCAACATCCACACCTGCGAGGCGCACAACGAGGTGCTGACCAACACCCTGCGCATCCTCGCCGAGCGGCGGGAACTCGAGGCGCGCGAGGGTCTGCCCTATCTGCTGACACTCATGAACGGCGAGATACCGGAAGATGAATCCTGAACCTGTCAAAATGGCGCCCGCGCCGCCAACCCCGGCACCGGGTGGATTCCGGCGGTGGCTGCGCGGCGGCGACCTCGCCACGCGGCGGCAGCGCCTGCTGCGCGGGGTGCTTCTGGGCAGCCTGGGACTCCACGTGCTGGCGATGCTGATCTTCGGCGGCATCCGCCTCGTGCAGTACTTCACGCAAGAGGAGACCGTCTTCGAGGTCTCCCCGCCATCCCGCACCTACGAGCCGCGCAAGGTCGAGCTCAAGGTCAAGGTGCAGCGCAACCAGCGCAGTTCCAGCCGTCCGGCCGTCATACCGCGCATGGTCTCCTCGCGGCCGTCGCAGATCGCCCTGCCCGAGATCAAGGTCGACCCCAAGCTGGTGACCACCACCTTCCAGCCCAAGTTCAAGCCCGTCAGCGGCAGGGGACTGGGGGCCGGCCTCGGTACGGGCTACGGTACCGCCGGCTTCGGCGAGGGCGTCTCGACGATCAACTTCTTCGACATCCAGACCCGCGGCGAGCGCATCGCCGTGCTCGTGGATGTCTCCGTCAGCATGGTCGAGGAGGAGCGCGGCGGGCCGGCCGGTTTCAACCGCGTGCGCGAGCGCCTCAACCAGGTCGTCAAGGCGCTCAAGGACGGCACACTCTTCAGTGTCATTGTCTTCGCCGACGCCTGCTCGGTGATGAGCCCGAAGATGGTCTACGCCAGCAACGACACGCGCAACCAGGCACGGCAGTTCCTCGCCGGGTTCAACGTGGCCGGGAACTACGGCCTCGACAGCGGCAACTACACCCCCGGCCCGGCGGGCCTGCGCGCCACCGGCGGCACGACACGCCTCGACCTCGCCATCACCGCGGCCATGGAGCAACTGGCCGACACGATCCTGATCATCAGCGACGGACTTCCCGAAGTCGTCAAGCCGCCCGACCCCGCGGCGCTCGAGGCCCACCGCAGGCAGTTGGAGCAGTGGCGCACGACACATGCGGCAGCCATCCGCGCCCACGAGGAGGCCTACGCCAATGCACCGGAGACCCGTGTCTGGGTACCGCCCCAGGCCGCCCGTCCCCCGGGCAAGGCGCCACTGAAGGAGGGCGTGCGCGCCGATCCCGGCGCCCCCGCGCGCGCAGGCTACTGGCGCACGGTGCGCAACGTGCCGGCCGGCCCGCAGCCACCCGCCGCGCCCCAGGCGGGACGCTGGTCGCTGGCCGACTTCATCCAGCACATGACGCTGCTCTACGAGGCCAACTACAAGCCCAAGTCTCTCAAGGAGCCGCAGGTCAACTGCATCGGCTACCAGATCAACCGCGAGGGCGGCCAATTCCTCAACGGCCTCGCCAAGCGCTACCGCGGCCAGTACCGCCTCGTGCGCAAGTTGCGCTAAACGGACACAAGGCAAACCCCCGCCTTGTTGGTATTTTGTGGTTTAAGAGAGGGTTTGGAGTGGGTGCTCCGCGCTCACACTTTATCTCCACACCTTGTCTCCATGCTTTGTCGGCTACGCTTCGTCCCCACACTTTGTCCCTACGCTTTGGCGAGAGCGGCAGGAAAGCTCACGCGAAGGCGCGAAGGCGCGAAGATGTCTAAAGTTCGGAAGTTCTAAAGTTTTGGCTGGCGCCTGTACCGAACCTACCCGCCCGCCGCCCCGGCGGAAGCTCACGGTACAGCCAACGAAAGGTGGGGCAAGCGTCCCCGCTTGCGGCGGCAGATGCCGTCACGGTCGGCACGACCGCGACGGTTGTACCGTAATAGCTGCTTGTGCCGGCTGCAAGAACGCCTGTCCCCTGGCCAGAGTACCGCCTTCAGGCGGAAGTGGTTCAGGGGCTTCAGCCCCTTTCCCATGACCCCTTTTTTCCAAGAAAAAAAGGGCTTCGCGGGCCTGAAGGCCCTTGTTGACTTCCGGCTGAAGCCGGTACTCCGACGCGACTGCAACCATCATGCAGCGCCTGTACCGAACCACCCCGCCCGCCGCCCCGACACAAGCTCACGGTACAGCAACCGGAAGGTAGGGCGAGCCGTCCCCGTCACGCCGCTACGCGGTGTGACCGGCGAGCCGCAATGGGGTGATTTTTAACCGCAGATGTCCTGCTTCGCAAGCGCATGTGCGCAGATTTGCGCAGATTAGAATAGGGTATCGCATGCAGGAAGGCGTCTGAAAAGGATGCGTCGCGGCTGCTGAAAGGTGGGGCAAGCGTCCCGCTTGTCGCTGTGATGGAGCGATGGAACATGCAAGGACCGAAGGCCCGCCCCCACCCAGCCTAGGGTGAAGCCCTAGGACTGTCAGCGAAATCCGTCCGGCTTACGTCATCCACCAGCGTCATCTTCTGAATTCGCCTTCGCTCCATTTCCTGATAATCCGGCTCCTTGATCTCAACGCCCACGGTCTCTGTGACTAGGTGAGGCTTCTCCACCAGACTGCCGTTCATCATGGTTATTCCCCAATCAGCACAACTATCCCATTTCCCGCTCCCGCTGTGATAGCTCGATACGCCACTGCAGAGAGGAAAGCGTGGTGAATCGCACCAGCCAAACGTGTAGCCATTCGTCCGCTTGAAGTAGAAAGAGCCATCCCTGAGGTAAACGGACAGCGAGCGGCGATCTTCCGGAAGCATGGATTCAATCCCGTCCGGATAGTCACCGTGTTCCCTCTTGTAGGCGTCGAGCTTGGGAATGAGCGCCTCGCAAAACTCCCTGGCCATGCGGTTCTGCCCGCGCTTCAAACAGTCTGCCCGTGACACCCCGAGCAGACTGACCAGAAGAAAAAGGCTGACACCCGTACAGATACCGGGCAACAGGCGCCATCTTCCGCGAGAGACCGCGAGCAACACTATCGCTATGAGGAGAAGCGGCCCCGCAATAAACCGCGCCCCATACACGGCAATTTCCCCATACGGCATCACGCCGACCGCGAGTGATGGTCCGATCACGGCCCACACTGCACCGGCAACCAGCCCCACAATAATTGGCACTACAAACCGCTTCATTTCACTGGCACTCCATAGAGGCTCTTGCAAACCCCCCCGCTCCGCAGCGCCTGACGGCCTGCGCGCGGGGCCTTTTTGTAAGTGAACCGTCCCGCGCCGCCCAGCGGGCAGGCATGACGCTTCAGCTTACGCCACATCGCTTTCTGCGCAGCACCATGC
>JAAYLN010000082.1 GCA_012521875.1 Lentisphaerota bacterium
CATCAACCTAGGCACAAGCTGCCCATGTCACCGGACACGGAGGTCCGGTGCAACGATAATGACCCAGCAGAGCCGGGAGCGAAGCCGGGCAGAGAGTAAGCGGGTGGATGAAGTGTGCCGATTAAGAGAGAGTTTAAGAGAGGGATTAAGTGTGCGCTTCGCGCCAATCACACAATCTCAAATATCCTGCTATCGCCGAACCCCATCTCCATCTCGGTCCAGGTCTCGTTGCCCTTGAGGATCTCGCCGCTGAAGATATCCAGCAGCCTGCCCTTGCGCGGCAGATAGATGCGCTTGACACCGTCGGAGGCGGCATGGATGCAGACGTAACGGCTGTTGGCCGAAATGCAGTCGCCCGTGTGGCTCCATACGTGCCCAGCGCTCAGTAGCACCAGTTCGCGTACCAGCCCCGCCGGCATGCACGGCACCAGCGCGAGAACCTCCTGATAGTCATCATGCCGCCGCATGATGACCGCCGGGTCGCCGTCGTCCGTCACGGCCAGCACGATATCGCCGCATGCCGGCTCGATCCGGATATCCGGGATCGCGGGCTCCTCCACGAAGGCCTGGCCGTGCCACGACGCACTGACCTTGCGGATGCCCGGCGCCTCGTGGACGCGGAAACCGGTAGCGGCCTCGATGCCGGAACCGTAGTATCCGGGCAGGAAGGTCTGCACAACCGTCCGGCCGCCGCGGCGCCATTTGGCCAGCGCGGCGCGCGTCTCCGGCTCCATGAAAGCCGGGAAGACGAGGATCGCCATCCGGTAGCGTTCCGGATCGACCTGCGGCAGGTCGGTGAGCATGTAGGTGTGATACATCGCACCGCTGGCACCGATCTGCGACATTTGCCGGAACAGGAGCGACGAGCATGTCTCCACCGCCCTCTCCGTGAAACAGCCGATGGCCGCTTCATCAACAAAGACGGCGATCGCCGCCTGGGGCTCGGCAGTTGAGACTACGGGATACAGTTCACATGCACGCTTATGGAACTCCATGAACGGCTCGCTGGCATACCATCCGCCCAGCATATCGAACCACCACATCGCCGCACCATGGAGCGCGGCATCGCCAAAGGCGCGGATCATCTGGCCGAGCGAGCCACGCACATCCGGCGGTCCGCGCCAGAGCACCCCATCGTAGAGGCGGTTCACATGCGGAGCCGACTCAGGCATCGCCTCGCTGAGCGGACGGGAGAGGCATGTACGCACGTCGGACTCTACGAAGAAAGGCTTGCCGTGCAGCCCGGCACACTCCAGGGCACACTGAAAACCCCAGTGGACACCTTGCGCACGCCCCTTGGTATAGGCGAAGGGCGATGCGGCAAAATCAATCGCCTCATCCGCCATCAGCCGGGCATAATCGTTGTGCGCCCCCTCAACACTGCAGATGGTCATGTTGCCATAGAAGATACCGATGATCTGCTCGCCGCCGGTACGGTGATCGTCAACAGCAGCATGGTCCAGGCCACCGGCGGCAGCGGCGGCGCAGGCATCGGCGGCGGCAATGGAGGCAACGGCGGCACGCTGATCATCAAAGGCGGCATGGTTACGGCCACCGGCGGCAGCGGCGGTGCGGGCGCAGGCGGCGGAAGTGGTTCAGGGGCTTCAGCCCCCGCCCACGCCCCCTTTTTCCAAGCGAAAAAGGGCTTCGCGGGCCTGAAGGCCCTTGTTGGCTTCCGGCTGAAGCCGGTACTCCGACACGACTGCAACCATCATGCAGGGACTGTACCGAACCACCCCGCCCGCCGCCCCGGCACAGGCTCGCGGTACGCAACTGAAAGGTGGGGCAAGCGTCCCGCTTGTCGCAGTGATGGAGCGGAAAAGCGCCAACGGCGCGCCCTATCCCAGCCTAGGGTGAAGCCCTAGGAAACCACGGCAACAGGGAAACGAGGGCTGAAAGCCCGGCCTATCAGGTAGCGGATAGGCGCCCTCTTCCAAAGACTATGTCCCGCCCCCACAGGGCTAGTCATTTTTTGCCCCATTCCCCAGGGCGTTGCCCTGGGCTGGTATGTTGCGCCCTTTCAGGGCTTTCATTAGCCTTAGGCACGAGCTGCTTCAAGCACCGGACACGGAGGTCCGGTGTAACGAGAATGCCCCCGCTTTGTCGTGGTCGAAAGCGCAAGATTAAGCGGGTGGAGTAAGTGTGCCGTTTAAGTGTGAGTTTAAGAGAGGGTTTGGAGTGGGTGCTTCGCGCTTTCACTTGTTCTCCCACACCTTCGTCCCCTGCGTCCCATTCGTCCCATCATTGCCGCAAGCGAAAGAGTAAGCGGGTGGAGTGTGCCGATTAAGAGTGAGATTAAGTGAGGGTTTAAGTGTATGCTTCGCACTTACACTTTGTCCCCGCACATTGTCTCCACGCTTGGTCGGCTACGCTTCGTCTCCACACTTTGTCCCTACGCTTTGTCGAAGCGAAAGAGCAAGCG
>JAAYLN010000083.1 GCA_012521875.1 Lentisphaerota bacterium
ATGCACGGCGAGCCGTACATGAGCGTGAAGTCGCCACTCGCCGGGGCAGCCAGCTTGGGATCGTCGGCGATTATATTGCCCGTTCCGGTGATGGACGGGCGGAAAAAGGAGTACGTCGCCGTACCGCTACTCTTATAGACATCATTGGCGGCCACGTCGTCCTTGCCGAGGGAGATGCAGTTCCGTACCGTGCCGCCCGCCTGATAGAGCTCGTCGCAACGCGTTGACGAAGCAGAGGTGTTGTGCGCAATGGTGCAGTTCTCGACGGTACCGCCGTTGATGGCGATACCGCCGCCGCCAGCCCCGCCGAAACCGATTTTCGGATCCCCGGTGCTGTTAGCCCGGTTGTAGGCGACGAGGCAGTTCCGCAGCGTTCCACCGGAGACGCGTGCGCCACCGCCGCCGTTGCTGGATGTATTGTTGGTGATGACGCAGTGGGTGACGAGGCCCGCGGGAAGACCCACACCCGCGCCGCCGCAGAGACCGCCCGAGTTGTTGCGGACGACGCAGTTGGAGACGATGGCGCTGGAATGGTGGACCGAAAAGCCGCCGCCATAGCCGCCGGTGTTATTGGCAAAGATGCTGTTCGCCACGGTGGCTCCGCCATGAAGTTGCAAACCGCCGCCCGCCCGGTCCTCACCAGATTGTTTCAGCGTTCCCTGCAGGAACTGCGAATTCCAAACCGAACCCCCGCGGATCGTCGCGTTGCCGCCATAATTGCAATACCCCTTGGAAATAACGCAGTTGGTGACGAGTCCCTCCATCATGTGGAGCGATCCGCCATATAACGGCCCATTCTGGTTAAGGCGCCCGTTGGAAATCGTGAGGCGCTCCAGGACGGCCCGCGGATGGAAGAGGAACAGCGTCATGATCCTGCGGTCGGCATCGAAGAGGGCCTCGCCGTCCGCCGGCCCCACGACCTTCACCGGCTTGTTGACCAGCAGCCACGGTGTAAAGCTGCCGGAGACGTCGCTGCCCGTGTACTTCCAGGTTCCCGCCCCGACATTGACCGTGCCCAGCACGGAATCGTCGGCATAGACGGCGTCGAGCGCATCCTGCAGACTTGTAGCCGCCTTGGCCTGCGTGTCATAGGGATAGATCGCCGCGCCATCGGTGGCGGCATAGGCGACCGCGGCGCGCACACTAATCTCAAGCTGCGCCGACCGGGTGCCGCAGGTTAGGGTAACGAGGTGGTTGCCGGTGTCAGCGAAGGTGACTTCCGGTTCCGCCAGCGTCGAGGTCGAGGGCGTCGCGCCGGCGCCGAAGTGCCAGTCGTAGGACGCGGCCCCCTCGCAATGCGCCTTGAAGCGCACGACCAGCGGTGCGAGGCCCACCACCTTGTCGGCCTCGATCCAGCAGTCGCCGCCGGAGGCGAAATGGACCGAGGCGTTGAGTTCCGTCGAGCCGTTCACCGGGGGACACTGGAAGGCGCTGTTCTCGACCGTCACATTCGCCGCCACTGCCACATAGTCGGAAGAGGGAATAGCCCCAAAACTGTCGGCAACCGTCGTGTTCCTGATTGTGCCGCCGGTCGCCTTGTACTGCATGCCGTCGGGAAAATAGGCGATGTTGCCCTCGATGATGCAGCTATCAATCGTGCCGTCGGTCTGATATACACCGCCGTATTTCTGCGTGTATCCGCTTATGTTTGCGGTAACCGTCGAATCCTGCAGCGTGCCGCCGGTGATGTAGACACCGCCGGCTGTGCCGGAGTTGTTGGTGATGACGCAGTTCTGCACGAGGCCGTTGACGAGATAGACACCGCCGCCACTGCCGGCCGCGCTGTTGGCGAAGATCTCGCACCCGAGCAGCCTGGCCTCGTAGCCATTCAGGCACACGCCCCCGCCATTGCCGCTGTTTGATTTGGAGTTGTTGCGGATGATGCAGTTGGTGACCGTGCCGGCGGCGATATACACCACGCCCTGCCGGTCGAGCGAGCCATTGGAAGAGTTGTTGCGGTTGCGCTGGACGAGCGAGTGGCGCAGCTCGGCGGACGTCCCGGAGAGTTCCACGGCGCAGCCGCCCCAGTTGGGACGGCAGTTGGAGACCGCGCAGTACTCGGCCAGACCGGCCTGGATCCGGAGTCCGTTGCAGAAGGGGGAGCTATCGCCATCGTTGCCGTAGTTGAAGATGCTGAAGCCCTTCAATATCGCCAGCGGGTGGTTGAGATCGACGCCGCGGCAGTAAGTCTTGATGATGTCGCCGGACAACTCATAGTTACCGCGGATGAAGGTGTACTCCCGCCCGTTTTCGGAGACGAGCTTGACGGGCTTGGCGACGGACATGAAGGACGTCGTTGTGCGCCGGTAGGTGCCATCCTTGACGAGGATTGTATCGTAGTCCGCCGCCGCCGCGACGGCGGCCTCGATGTTGGTATAGACGGTGGTGCCGTCGCCATCTGGGCTCACGGTGAGCTGCCGGCCGAAAAGGGCGGTGACGGTGGATTCGCCCACCGTGAAGGTGACCGCCGGCTCCGCCGGGTCGGCATTGCCGATGTCGCCCGTCCAGCGGAAGAAGGTGTAGCCGGCATCCGCCGTGGCCGTGGCGGTTACCGTGGCCCCCGGCAGTGCCCACTCCGGCGTGACGCTCACCGAGCCATTCGCGCCGGCCACCACGGTCTTGTATTCAATATCTCCGTCGCTGTTGACCCGTATGATGGCGGTGGTCGTGGGCGAGGCTGTCAGCGTACCGCCAGCGGGAGCGATGAACTGCTGCGCCACGAGGTCGTAAACTCCGGCGACACCATTAGTGACGGCCGGCAGGTAGCGGGCCGAAAGCGTGGTGCCGTCGAGATAGATCTCGGCGGAGTAGAGGCGCATCCGCATCCCGTTACCGTACACGCTACCGGCGTTGTTGATGTTGAAGAGGAAGACCGGGTAGTCAAGCGGGTCGGTTGCCTTCGTCACCGCGGAGGAGTAGGCGGTGCCGTTGAGCGTGACCGTCTGGTTGCAGCAGTCGAGGGTGTACCGCGTTCCGGCAGACATGGCCGCCGTTTTCGAGCCGTCACCGGTCCAGTCGAGACGGTACTTGGACTGCACGCAGAGGATAGTGCAGGACAGCTCATCGGCGGCATTGGGCGTGCCGCGCGTGCCAAACATGCCGCGCGCCGTCGAATCCACCGCCGTCGGCGACAATACGACCTTCATGCGCGTGGCTGCCGGGCTGGGGCAGACGCCGGTGTCGATATACGCCGTGCCGTCCGACTCGACGTATTCGACCAGTTGAATATCGCCATAGGCGCAGAGCGCCGCCGCGCAGATCACTGCCAAACCGAGCTTCTTCATCTTATGTACCCTTGTCGTTGCCAATCGCCTGTCCTGACACCTGTGCCTTTAGAACGGCCCGCCCACCGCGCGGCGGGACATGCCGGAGCGCATGCAGCGCCCCGCAATGCCGCCAAAACGCGGATAATTGAAACGGTATTCTATAGAGAATATGTGCCGCAGTCAACATGGCGCTGGTAATCGCTAGCGACAGGAGTGGCGCACGGATGGCGCATGGAGAGCGGGTGCCAGCAGCCCCCACTTTGTTGCGAGAGCTTTGTCGGTAACTTTGTCGAAAGCGAAAGAGTAAGCGGGTGGAGTAAGTGTGCCGTTTAAGAGTGAGATTAAGAGTGAGATTAAGTGGGTGCTACGCGCAAACAACACTTTGTCTCCACACCTTGTCTCAACGCCTTGTCTATTTGTACCACCTTAACGCAGCGATTGACCCCCTGCCTCCCACTTCCTATAATCGTAATCAAATGAGTGGCATTTCCACTCTCACGCAGGAGCATGCCCATGAAGAAGACAACCCTTGTTGCGCTATGCCTGGCCCTGGCGGCATCATTCAAGGTCTCCGCAGTGGAATACTGGGTCGCCACCACTGGTGACGACACGGCTCCAGGCACCCAGCAGGAGCCCTTCGCCACGCTTACGAATGCGCTGGCGCATGCCGCGGACGGCGTTGTCGTAAAGGTCATGGCGGGAACCTACAAGCTGCCGGTCACCACTTCGCGCACCGTTGGCGCCACGTCCCATGCATATGGCACCCCCTCGTTCTGGCTGACCAATGCGGTAACCGTGATCGGCGTGGACGGGCCGGAAGCAACCATCTTCGACGGCGAGAACCGGGCCAACTGCTATGCCTTCTGCCTCGACAATCCCCAGGCGGAGGTCTCCGGCGTCACCGTGCAGCGGGTCAAGACGAGCATCCCGTACCAGTGGGCCGAAAGTCCCGTCTTTGAAGTCAAGAACGGCTTCCTGACAAACTGCATCGCGCGCGATTGCGCACTCTATTATGTCGGCGGCATCAACCTGCGCAAGGGCGCGCTCTGCGAATGCCAGGTGCTAAACTGCTCGTGCAGCGACGACCTCTCCCAGGGTGCGGGCATCAACCTGAGCGTGGCCTCTGGCACGCCGGGCATCACCAACTGCATCGTAAGCGGATGCTCGGGCGTGCAGGGGCCGGCGCTCTACGCCCCCAGCAAGACACCGAAGGTCTACGGCTGCGTCTTCCGCAACAACACCACCAAGGGCACCGGGCGCGGCGGCTTGGCACCCGTTTACGTGACCGGCGGCACGCTGGAAAACTGCATCATCACCAACAACACGTCCCAGACGTCGGGCGCGAATGTGGGCGGGGGCGGCCTGCGGCTTGCCGGCGCGACGGTCCGCAACTGCCTGATCGCCGGCAACAAGGAGACGACGGCAATAGGCGGCGGCGGCGTCTACATGACCTCCGGCACGCTGGAAAACTGCACGGTCGTCGGCAACTACATGACCGCGGCGACTCACGGGCACGGAGTCTACCAGACGGGCGGCACGATCCGCAACTGTATCATTTCCCACAACACGCCCGACAAGGCGCTGCACGACATCGAAAACCACTATCGCACCGTCGGCACGGTGGTGTTTACCTGCACCTACCCGGAAGCTGAAGGGGAAAGCAACAATACGGAAGATCCGGACTATGTGGATCTCTTCGGCGACGACTACCGGCTGGCGCCGGCCTCCACCCTCTTCGACATCGGCACCAACCAGATCTGGATGGCCGGCGCGAAGGATCTGGACAGCACGGCGCGCATCGCCAACGACATCGTGAACCTGGGCTGCTACGAGGGCGCGACGCCCCTGGAACGCCCATTCGGCATCACGGCAAACGCAAACCTGTTTACCGGTGCCAAGCCGCTTGCGGTCTCCTTTACGCTAACGCTCAAGCACATTCCGGATGTGAACGACGTGACGATCGCGTGGAGTTTCGGCGACTCGGGCACCTCCGCCGAGCAGAACCCGGTTCATGTCTACCAGAACTTCGGCACCAACTGGGTGAAGGTCATCGCCACCAGCGCCGGCAAGTCAGCGACAAACATCTTTGTCAACCCGATCATCGTAGGCACGGACACCATCTACATCAACCACACCGGCTCCGGCTCATGGCCGTTCGACACACCTGCAAAGGGGACAAACGACATCATCCTGGCGATGAAGGATCTCTATGCGCCGGCGAACGGCGATCCCGCCAGGGTCTTCATTGTGCCCGGCAAGTTCTACCCGGGCGAGACGATCAAGCTCCTGACGCAGCCGGTTCATATCTGCGGTGACCAGACGCAGTTGAGCTGCTCCATGCTGGCCGACAAAACGTCGGGCGTGATCCATATGAATCACCCCGGCTGCCTTGTGAGCGGCATCGAGTTTACCGACATGTCTGTTGCAGCGAGCTACGCGCTTTACGGTGGAGCGCTCACCATCGCCCAGGGGATCGCCTCCAACTGCCTGCTTTCCGGCTATTCCAGCTCCTATACACTGGGGCCGCTGCGGATGACGGGGGGCACGTTCACGGACGGCCTGATCTACAACTGCTCCAATGGCGACTCCGGCGCCGGCGGTGGCGGTCGTGCGGGGTTTATCATCGATGGCAAGGATGCCATGCTGGTCAACACCGTGATCAGCAACTGTACCGCCACCTGCGTGGGTGGCGGCGAACTTAAGTCCGGAACAATCTCCAACTGCCTCTTTTACTCATGCACCGCCTCCACCGACAGCAATAACTCCAAGGCGGGTGCCCTCCTGATTTCCGGTGCTGGCAAGGTTTACCATACGCGCTTCATTGCCAACACCTACCCCAAGACTAGCAGCATCGTGGGCGGCATCGTCTCTCTCGCCAAAAGCGGGGCACTGCTGCGCAATTGCCTGATCAACTGCTCCACCTCGGGGGTGAATCCGGCAGTCAGGCTCGAGTCGGGCACGATCGAGTCCTGCACGGTGACGGACAACCGGCTCACGTCCGCTACCGCCACCGACGCGGCGGGAATAGCCTTCGCCGACGGCACGCTGCTGAACACGATCATCTGGAACAACACCGACGCCCACGGCGACCAGCACAACCTATCCGGCCAGGCAACGGCCTTGAACTGCTGCACCAGCAACCCCTTCTTCAAGAACCCCGCCGCATTTGACTACCGCCTCACCGGCAACTCGATGAACTGCATCGACAAGGGCGACAAGCGGGCCTGGATGGAAGGAGCGACCGATCTGGACGGCAATGCGCGCGTATTTGGCAACTTCGCCAGAGGCAAGGTCGATATCGGCGCCTACGAATATCAGAGCGGCTTTTCGTCCCTCTTCCTCGTGCGCTGAGCAATGTGCAAAAGCCCGGCCTCCCCAGAGACTATGTCCCGCCCCTTCAGGGCTGGCATCAACTTTGTCGCGAGCTTTGTCGGTAACTTTGTCGCCTTCGTCGAAAGCTGGAAAGTAAGCGGGTGGAGTAAATGTGCCGTTTAAGAGTGGGATTAAGTGAGGGGTTAAGTGGGTGCTACGCGCAAACAACACTTTGTCTCCACACCTTGTCTCCACGCTTTGTCGGCTACGCTTCGTCCCCACACTCTGTCCCTACGCTTTGTCGAATGCGAAAGCAGGAGCGGCAGAAGTGCATCAGACCAGACCAATCGTCCTCGTCCTCGAACCCCGGAACTGCCGGCACTGCCGGTACTGCCGGTACTGCCGCCGGGCGGGGCAAGCGTCTGCTTGCCCGCGAACCCGAGGACGAGTAGACGCTCGTCCCTCCCGTGGCTGCGACCCTGGCGCTTTGTCTGGTGCCCGGCGTGCGGCTAGCCGGGACGGCGTCGCCCCACCTGTGCTTGCGCGCCTTTGCAGAAGCTGCCCCACCCAATGTGGCGCGGACATTCCTGTCTGCGCAGTGGACAGCGACCACACAGTGGCTCGCAATTTAGAGGGTAAAAGCGCTGCGCTGCCCTTTTGCTGCCCTGTGGCAGAGACCACTTGTCTCCTCATTGGCTTGCAACCGGAGGGTGTAAAAGAGTATCTTGTCTGGCAAGCAACGCGAACCCAAGAGAGTAGTAGCCGACATGAAGCCAGGAAACTGCGACCCCGGAAGTCTTAAAATCACCGACATGCGTTTTGCCGACATCGACGGCGCGCCGAAACGCTGCACGCTGATCAAGATCTACACCAACCAGGGCATTGTGGGCTACGGCGAAGTCCGCGATGCCTCCAGCCGGACTTACGCGGCCATGCTCAAGAGCCGCATCCTCGGCGAAAACCCCTGCAACGTGGAGAAGATTTTCCGGCGCATCAAGCAGTTCGGCGGCATGTCGCGGCAGGGCGGCGGCGTCTCGGGCATCGAAATCGCGCTCTGGGACATCGCGGGCAAGGCCTGGGGCGTCCCCGTCTGGCAGCTCCTGGGCGGCAAGTTCCGCGACAGGATCCGCATCTACTGCGACACCGACTCCCAGGCCGGCGGAGGCGACATGGGCAAGGCTCTCAAGGCGCGCATGGCGCAGGGCTTTACCTTCCTCAAGATGGATCTGGGCATCGAGCTCCTGATGGATGTCCCCGGCGCGCTCTCCGCACCGCGCGGCTTTCTGGAGAAGATGCGGGAATACAAGAAGCCCGTCTTCTCGCCGCCCCACGGCTCCATCGCCCCGCGGGCCATGCGCGGCGAGGCTTACGACCTGTTCAACACCGCGCACCCCTTCACCGGCATCCACATCACGGAGAAGGGGCTTGATTATCTGGAGAACTACATGGCCGAATGCCGAAAGGCTACCGGCTACGAGGTTCCCATCGCCATCGACCATATCGGCCACGTCCCGGTGGAGGACTGCATCAGGCTGGCACGGCGCCTCGAGAAGTTCAACCTCGCGTGGATGGAGGATCCCGTGCCGTGGCAGATGACGAACCAGTATGTGCGCCTTGCAAATGCCACCACGACGCCCATCGGCACCGGCGAGGACATGTACCTGAAGGAGTCGTTCAAGCCGCTGCTGGAATCCGGCGCGCTGGCCGTGGTGCATCCTGACGTCCTGACCGCCGGCGGCATCGTGGAGACCAAGAAGATCGGCGACCTGGCCGAGGAGCATGGGGCGCAGATGTCGCTCCACATGGCCGCGAGCCCGATCGCCTGCATGGCGTCGGTGCATGTGGCGGCGGCAACCCGCAACTTCATGTCGCTGGAAGTACACAGCGTCGACGTCCCATGGTGGGAAGACCTCGTGAAGGGCGTCCCCGTTCCCCTGATCAAGGACGGCTATATCGCGGTTCCCGACAAGCCGGGGCTGGGCATCGACGAGTTGAACGAGGAGCTGATCGCCGAGAAGCTCCACCAGGACTTCCCGATCGCCTGGGAGTCGACGGAGCAGTGGGACAAGGAGTGGTCCAACGACCGCTTGTGGTCATAAACCAGACAAGGCTCTTGACCCCCGTGGCATGGGCGTCCCGCCCATGAGACACGGGCAGGCAAGGGGTCTTGCAAGAGGCTCAGACAGCACTAGAAAGGAAACAGACACATGCCATCATTGAAGGACATGAGAGAGCAGGCCAAAGAGGCCGGCCTGATGAAGCTCGACAAGCTGATTGCCACCCGCCAGAGGATTCCGCACTGCGACTTCCCCATCCCGGTGCGCGAGCTCTGCGAACGCTACGAGAAACTCTACACCGGCTGCATCAACGACGTCATGCGCGAGCTCTGCCTCCTCAACCAGAACCTGCCCTCGTCCATCATGCCGCTGCGCGACGAGATGACGGTATGCGGCGAGGCCTTCACGGTCAAGAGCGCCCCCAACGTCATGATCGAGGGCGAGATGACCTTCCGCGCGCAGATGCTGGATGATTTCAAGCCGGAAGGCGTGGTGGTATGGGACACGTCGGAAGACACCGAGGCCTCGCTCTGGGGCGGCGTCATGACCG
Organism: Lentisphaerota bacterium; assembly: GCA_012521875.1. Classification (GTDB taxonomy): domain Bacteria; phylum Verrucomicrobiota; class Kiritimatiellia; order RFP12; family JAAYLN01; genus JAAYLN01. The sequence continues at coordinate 9,186 of JAAYLN010000083.1, forward strand.
CCACGGCCATCACCAAGGGCATCCGCGGTGCGGTCATCTCCGGCGGCATCCGCGACACCAAGCAGATACTGGAGCAGAAATTCCCCGTCTTCTACAAATACCGCACCAGCAACGGCTCGCTCGGCCGCTGCATGATCACGCACTACCAGGTTCCGATCCTCGTCGGCAAGGTGACCGTACGGCCCGGCGACATCATCTTCGGCGACATCGACGGCGTGCTGTGCATCCCGCGTGAAATAGCCTACGACGTCCTGCTGCGCGCCGAGGGCATCGAGCGCAACGAGATCGACATCTTCTCCTGGGTACGCCAGGGCGACACGATTTCCGAGATTATCGACAAAGGCGGCTACTTCTAAGCGAGGGAAATCTCTCTGTAAGGAAGGAACATTTCACCATGAATTACGAAGAACAACTCCGCTACATGAGCGATGGCTATCGTGCGCTTTGGAATGAACAAGTACAAGCCCGGATTGACAGTGACATCGAGGCCAACCGCAAGGCCGATGGCACCTTCAGTCTGGGCCTGCCCGAGGGAACCGAGGTGCGGGCGGAACTCATCAGGCACGACTTCGTTTTCGGCGCGCACATCTTCAACTTCGACCAGCTCGGCACCGACGAGCGCAACCGCAAGTACAAGGAACTCTACGGCACGCTCTTCAACTCCGCCACCATCGCGTTCTATTGGGGGCCATTTGAGCCGGAAGAAGGCAAATGCCGCTTTCAGGCCGACGAACGGGATACGGCTGAATTCTGGAATAATTGCAAGGAGCCTAAGTTAGAAGCCCATTGGCGTCGGCCACCAACTGATCCCGTGGTGGAGTTTTGCGAGAAGAAGGGAATCAGGCTTCACGGCCACACGCTCACATGGGGCAATACGACGTGGCAGTATCCCCGCTGGCTGATGGCCAAGCTCCCTAAGGATATCCTGGTGCAGATGCTCACCGACACCCGCAACGGCACCAATATAATGACCAAGAGCGCGGCGGAGATCGAGAGGCTGCTGCCTGATTTTGCGGACGAACTGAACAAACAGATGGAGCGCCGCATCCGCGTCATCGCCGAGCGCTACGGTGATCGCGTCTCGAGCTGGGATGTCTGCAACGAAAGCGCCACCGATTTCGAGCGCGGAAACCATGTTCCGGGCGCGAAATTATGCAAGAGCGTTTACGGCTTCATGCCCGGCGATTATACATACCATTCCTTTCAAGTCGCGGACGACGCCTTTCCCAAGAGTGTCAAGCTCAACATCAACGACTATAATCTGGGGCGGTGCTACCCGGACCAGGTCGATGACCTGCGCTCGCGCGGCTGCCGGATCGACATCATGGGCGCTCAGACGCACCTGTTCAACCCCCAGACCTGCCTCGACATCGCCGAAGGCAAGTCCGACATACAGTCGCCGGAACGCGTCTGGAAGACAATGGAGACCATCGCCCGGGCGGGACTGCCGATCCACCTCTCGGAAATCACCATCACGGCACCGAACAACGCCGAGCGCGGACAGGCCATCCAAGCCGTTATCGCCCGCGACCTATACCGGTTGTGGTTCAGCATCAAGCCGATGATGGGCATCACCTGGTGGAATGTCGTGGACGACTGCGGCGCGCCGGGCGAGCCCTCGGTGTCGGGACTTTTCTCACGCGACATGGCACCGAAGCCCGCCTTCCATGCCCTCGACGGTCTGATCAACGGCGAGTGGAAAACCAGGAAGGAGCTGCGCGCCGGCAAGGATGGTGCCGTCTCGTTCCGCGGCTTCCGCGGTCACTACCGCCTGAGCTGGACGCAGGACGGCCGGGAGCACGAAACCACGGTACACGTGGGGTAATGAGGAGGGTGCGCTCCACAATAGTGGATGCGCACCCAGAATTCAGAAGCCAGAATTCAGAATGAAAAGCGCCTCCTTGTGCTTCCCTTTTCGTGTCCAAGCAATTGAGTCAACATCCGGGACGGGTAACGAAAAGTATAAATTGATGCCGTTCTACATTCTGGATACTGGATTCTGAATTCTGGATTCTGTGCGATTCAACCAAGTTGAATCGCACACTAATGAGGAAATATGACTATGTTTGACTTATCTGGCAGAAACGCATTCGTTACCGGTTCCGCGCGCGGCATCGGGCTGGCCATCGCCCAGGCCCTCGCGGGGGCCGGCGCGAAGGTGCTAATGCACGGCGCGACGGCCAGCGGTCACCTCGCCGCGGCCGCCTCCGCGCTCAATGCCGACTATGTGGTCGGCGATTTGTGCAAGCCAGAGGATGTTGACGCCATGGCGGCGGAGGCGCAGGCCAAGACCGGAGGCGTTGATATCCTCGTGCTCAACGGATCGGCACAGTCCTACACCGGACTCGGGAATTTCACCGTCGCTGAATTCCAGCGTCTGATGCAGGCCAATGTGGCGGCGTCGTTTCAGCTCATCTGGATTTTCGCCCCGCTCATGGCGGAGCGGGGATTCGGACGCATCATCTCCGTGAGCAGCATCAACCAGCTCAAGCCCGCGGAACGTCTGGCGGTCTATTCCGCCACAAAGGCCGCCCTGGCCAACCTGACCGCCATGACCGCCAGGCAGTTTGCCGCCGAAGGCGTGACCGCCAATACCATCCTGCCGGGATTGATCGAGACCGACCGCAACCGCGAGGCGCTGGCGAACAAGGAGTTCGCCGAATCGCTCCGCGCGACCATCCCCGCCCGCCGTTTCGGCACCCCGCGCGACTGCGCGGGCATTGTTGTCTATCTGGCCTCGGATGAGGCCTCATACGTCACCGGCGCCGAGATACCGATTGCCGGCGGGTGGCAGTTGTAGGGCGTGCTGATATATTCAACTCCATGCTGCCATTTTGAATCAGGAACTCATGAAATCAGGATTTGGTTGTGAAAACCGCGCTTTCCTGCATCCTTCTTGAGTTCTTGAGTTCCTGATTAATGCGCGCTGGAACAAATCACCAGTTCCTGTAGCGGGTGCGCATCCACTATTGCGGATGGCACCCATAAGCCGCGAAAGTCTCAAAAATTCCTGAGCAATCTTGCGGCGGGTCTGGCCTGCTCAACCTCCCGCAGCTTTTGCCGCGCCAGTTCGATGTCGTCAAGTATCCAGGAGTGGCACTGCGGCTGATCGTGCCCCATCAGATCGTAGATGATGTACAACCCCGCCTTGGTGTAGACCGGCAGCACCCAGCCGGGACAATGGTCGCAATAGCGGGGAGACACTCCCGCATCGTTGTCAATGGCCTTGCCCAGGCTCGGGCAGCGGGTCATGATCAGTTGCAGGCAGCCCGGCTCCATCACCAGATCCAGCTCGCAGTTCTCCTCGCGGCGGATGCGCACATAATAGTCATGGACACCCTGCAGACCGTGTGTCCTGAAGGCCTCGAGGCAATGGAACTCCTGCTGCGCTGATATGGCCAGAAAGTAATCCTCCAGCCCGCCGTGGGCATCCAGGTACTTGAAGACCTCGTTGTAGAAGCGCACAAAATGGTCGCTGGGGATCATGCCTTCCTCTCCTTGCGGTAGAAGCGCTGCACACACTGCCCCTCGGCCAGAATTTGAGTCTCGGTTGCCCAGGGTGTTCCTGCACACAGCGCCGCATTGACATCCGTGGTCGAGCGGCAGAAACGCGGCGATAGCGGCAGTCCCAGCTTGCGGATATGGGCAATCGCGGGGCACTGATGCACGCGCAGGGTGATCTCGTGCTCCGTGACCTCCAGATCAAAATCGGCCTCCTCGCGATTGTAGAAATAGGCCAGATGCTCGATTAGTTCCGAGGGATCATCCTGCAGCAGCTTCTGATGGATGGAGGCATAGACCCTGGTGCCGACGTTATGCAGAATCTCCGTCAGCGCCTCCTCGCCATGCCGCCCGGCCACAAAGTCAAGCGCCAGGCTGGTGCTGCCGTGGAAATCCTTGTGCAGTTCGCCGGTCTCGCGGTAGCGCAGCATATAAGTCCTTTCTCCTGATCCGTAGGCGATGCCGCGAAGAGCGACATCCAAACCTTGCCCCTTATTGTACACGGCAGGGACGAAAGTGTCACCCCCCGCAATCGGGTGCGCTCAACAATGGGTGCGCGCCACAATAGTGGATGCGCACCCAGAATTCAGAAGCCAGAATTCAGAAGTCAGAATGAAAAAGCGCCTCCTTTTGCTTCCCTTTTTGTGTCCATGCAATTGGGACTACATCCCGGATGGACGGCAAAACACTCAAATTGTTGCCGTGCAATATTCTGGATACTGGATTCTGGATTCGGTGCGATTCAACCTGGTTGAATCGCACCCCCCCCCGCAATCTACTCCACCTTCTCGATCTTGAGCTCTTTCACATAGGAGTCGTAGATCATGAGCGAGCAGGAAACCGTGCCGTCGGGACACGACACCTTGAAGACAAACGGCCCATCCCGGCAGGACTCCTCCCACGGCATCGCCGTATCGCGGATTTTAGCGCCCTTCTCGTCAAAGAACCACATCGCGACCGGCGCGAAACCGCCATAGCGCCAGCGGTCGCCCGTGACGAGAAACTTGTAGCCCGCCTGCGCCTTGAGCCCGTGGACAAAGCCGGAGCCATAGCCTGTGTCGTACGCCGGAACGCCGCGCACACGCCGCATCGCCTGTCCGCCGTCCCCACGACCGGAGAACGAGAAGAGCTTCTTAAGCGGATGGTTGTCGATTTCGGGGTCGGGAAACGTAAGCGGCGGCTTGGCATTGAGCCCGAGTTTCGCGTCGGCGGGGTCGATTACGCTCTCGACTGCGGGATCGAGCGTCGAGAAACTACGCCAGTTCTCGCCCGGGAACGCGCGTGTCTTGTTGGCCGCGGCACGCCCGAACGAGCAGTTGCCCTTCGCATCAAAACGGCGGACAATGTAGGTAATGACGTTGGTCGGCGTTGCGCGGATCGCGCCCATCGGGATGCGCCCCGTCTCCACACCGCCATGCACCTGTGTGAAGAAACGGTGGAACTTCCAGGGTTTGCCCCGCGGGAATATGAATTCCGTGTAGCCTCCCTTGTCGTCGGGTGTCACACGCCAGTAGAGGTAGTTCCTGTCGCACGCCAGGTCAACGCGCGTCGTGGTCTTCGAGAGGGCCGGCGGGGTCTTCACAAGATCGCAGCTCATCTGCACGGGATCGTCGGGGTCTGGCAGCGCATCGCGGAACGGATCCAGTGTGAAGGCGCGGTTCCATTGGGGCGAAGTCGCGTCCTGCCACTCGGACGCCATCTCCGGGATGCCGGGGATCTCCGCCAGCCCCGTCGCCGCGCGCATCTCCTTGAGCGTCTGCAGCTTGCCTTCCAGATGCCGCTTCGCCGCGGCAGAGCTTGTCTTCCGGCTCGCCCGTGTGATGCAGTCGTAGAGTTTCTGCTCGATTCTGGGCTCGATGATGAAGCGCGTGTAGACATCCGGGCACGGTGTATGGCAGTTCATCCAGGCCGGATACGAGCGATCAAACCACCGCTGACGGAAGAGACGGTAGTACTCCTCCATGTCCGCGGCACCCTCCCCATAGACGCGCTTCAGAAACTCCGAGCGCAGCGCATCCACGTCCTGGTACGGATTCCAGAAGAGCGCGGCAATGAGCACCTGATCCATCGCGTTAATATCCCACATCTGCGAATTCTTCCCGAACGACTCCGCGCTCTTCCAATTGTCGTCCCACTGCGTCTGGCTATGGACACCCCAGCCGCCCGCATCGGCCATCTGTTGCAGGTTCGTCGCCGCCGCCTCGGCAAACATGGCAGGTGCCGCAGTGAAGAAATACTCATACATGCCGATCGCCTGCGGCTCCTCCCTGCACCAGCGCTCCGTGCGCTGCGCCCAGCCCTCAGGCGCGTAAAGCACGGGACGATCCTGCTCCCTCGTTGGAAAGCGCATCGTCGTTGTGTCATACGTCGCGTAACTGACGCGGATCGCGGGATGAAGCTTCACCTCCGGCTTCGGTGCCGTGTAGATGTAGGCGAGCATCGTGACGGGCTTATCCGGATATCGTGATGCCACAGCCTTTGCGACCTCATTCGCCACCATGTAGGTGCGCGTCGAGCGGAAGTGCGGATCCTTGGTCGCGAGCATGTGCTTGCACTCCTGCACGCGTCCGTCGGGAAGCGTGATCGGCTTCAGGCACTCCGGGCACTCGCAGCAGAGCCAACTGTCGGAATAGTCAAAACAAAAGCTGTCCCACTCCTCGGGCGGATCATCCAGGATCGTGTTGACGCTCCTCACCGTCTCCGCAACCACTTCGGGGTTCGAATAGCACGGCTGGCCGACCCTGGTGCCGATCTGGCGCTGCTTGTTGATCATCGGCCACCACTCCTCCTTCGCCTCCGCGCCGTGGTTGAAGACCAGTCCGAGGAAGTTGTCGCCTATCTGGGCGTAGAAGCCGTGGCTCTTGGCGTGGTAATGCTGGGCGGTGAAGGCGCGCGGGGGATGGTACCCGCGGAAGAAGTAGTGCCGCACCGCCCAGTCGTCGTAGGCCGGCGAGCAGGGATTGCCGCCATAGGTGAACGAGCGTCGCGGAAAGACAGGCACATCAACCGCGTCTTTCACGTGCGCGAAGTCGAGTGTCGCTTGTGGTGTGAAGCTGAGGCCGCAGTCGCGGTTAGGACGCCACCAATAGAAGTCGGAGACACACTCCAGCAGTTTCACGGTGGCGAGAATTGTTCCGCGCGGTGTGTCGCCAAAGGCATGGATGTCCTTTCCCTTGCGGATGACGGCATAACCATCCGTCCCTTTCAGCTTCGCCGCCAGCTTCGGCTCGCGGTCTAGAATTCCCGCCTCCGCTGCGAAGGCTCGTCCGATACGGATGTGGAAAGCCGCGTTAATCGTCGGGGCATTCACGATCGGCAGGCGCTTTCCGGTGATCGTCTTCACCTCGCGGACGAGCTCTGCCGCGGCAAAGACCTCGCGGCAGTCGGCGCCGGGTTTCAGGACGACCTCGCCCGGATGCCAGTTGGTCGTCCCGCCCTTGAAGCGATCCGCGAACTTCCCGCCTTTCCCGGACGCATACGGATGGCTCGTATAGAAGCGTGCGGGAACCAGCCGGCACTCCCTGAAGTTGTCGTACCGCGACCACGGGATGAGGAACCGCACGTACGCCGCATTCGTCGGACACTGGTAGGTTTCGAGGTGCCGCGAATTGTTCATCGCTAGCTCGCGCAGATCCCGATCATACCAGATACGGTTCATGCACTCGCTGTGGACACCTTTGCGCGTGTCCGCCGCATCCGGTGTGCAGCGGAAGTCGTAGATCGGCGGCACGGGAATCGAGATGGCATAGCCCGAAGATCCGACCTTCAGGTGATCCCCCGTGTTCTCGATGACCTTGCTCGTCTCGCACCAGAATGCGGGATCGTCGATCGGGCACGGTGTGTTCCAATCGACCGTGACCGGCTCGAGTTTCACGTTAGCACCAACCGCATCCGCAGGGGACGCAACGAGCTTGGCACCCTTGTTCGCGCCGACGAAGAGGGAGCGTCCCTCCGCATCATAGAACTGCACGTCCGCGGCGTTCTCCGTGCGGTACAGCGTCAGCGGCTCGACGGCGAAAAGCGTGGCGGCCAGAACAATCGAGGAAAGTCCCATGTTCGTTTACTCCCTTCACTTTGATGCGGACGAGACGGACGGCGCACTCCGGGCCGGGGAACCGGCCGGAGTGTACCGAGGCAAGATAGCCGCCGGAGTTTTTGGCGTCCCCTACTCTACCGTCATCAGTTGCCTCTTGAGGTACTTCACACGGCGATCCGAAATCTCATAACGTATCTCGGCCCACGCGGGGATCTCGGATTGATCCAGCGTCTCGCCGGCCTTGTCGAGGCGCTCCAGGAGTGGTTTCACCTCCTGCGCGAAGAACTCGGGATCGCCGAGGAGCTCGTCGTCCCAGCGCTGGATGAAATCGCCCTTGTCGTCCCGCTGCTGCACATAGCGGTTGAAGGCGGTGGCGGCAATGCGGCTCTTCAGGGACTTGATCGTCGCGGCGTCGAACGGGAAGTCGAGCTTAAGTCCGCGCCCGAGCGCATGGGCCATGCCGCCCAGGCACTGCCCGCCGCCCGGATGCCAGCGGTAAAGACCGAAGATCCAGTGACGCCCGTCAAACGGCAGCGTGTCGTAGCAGGCGACCCACGGAATGAAGATATGCGCCACGGCCCCTTCACTCGTGAGTACCGCATCCTTGGTGATGAAGTCGGTCGAGCGGCGGAAGTTGCGTCCCGGCATGGCCCAGACGACGTCGGCGGAGTCGGCGAGACCGGGCAGGCCCTCGAAGAAGATCGAATGGTACGGCACCTCGTGATCACCCGGCTCGAAGAACATCTCAAGCGAACCGGCGTTCTTGCGCTTGCCCGTCTTCACCTCGTCGATCTCTGGATCGTCGCAGCGGGCGAAGATGTGGACGCCGTCCAGATCCGCGATCGCCTTCACGCCGGTGGGGTATTTGGGATCTGGCTTGATGTTTGGCGATGCTGCCAGCAGCGCCGTATCGCAGTTCGCGCGCATGTGGTAGTCGGCGCCGTATTTCTCGAAGCGGGTCTCCATGCCCTTCCAATCGTTGTAGTATTTAGAACGGACGAACCCCTCGGCGGAACGGGGCGCATCAGCGTCGAAGACGACGGTGTGGCGCTTCGTCTCGCGCGGCAGCAGGAGCTTTTCAGACCAGAAGGTCTGCAAGGCGCGGCAGTCGTCGTAGAGGCGCATGTCGTAGAGCCAGCGGGAGAGCTGGCGCAGCGCCTTGATATCGTCCTTGGGATACGACTTGTCCGTGAGATACACCGCGATGTTCGTGAACAGCACCGCGCTGGTGTCGCGCTCGAAGCCCTTGCCCTGCGACGCCTTGGTGAAATCTTCCGCGGCACCCTTGAGGTCGCCCTCCAGCGCCCGGAGCTTGCCGCGCTTGGCGAGGAGCGGGGCCGAATCGGCATACTTCGCAAGCCCCTTTTCAACCAGTTCCCCGGCGAACACATAGTCCTCGAAGTCGATCGCCTGCCCTGTGTAGCCGTTCAGGTAGACCATGTTGAAGCTCGGCAGCGGCATGCGCTCGATGAGCGTCTTCTTCCAGGTCTCGTACACACCGGGCTCGTTCTGTCCGTAGTTGAAGACGCGCGGCTCGTAGAGCTTGAGCTTGGTGTCGAGATAGATCGCACGGTCTTCAGGCTGGAGTGCCGCATCCGCCAGCGCGGCGTCAAGGAGCTCGCGTGCCGTCCGCATGTCGAAGGCGCTCATCTGCATGAGGATGTCCGCGTGGGGACGCGCCCGGCGCCCGGGCTTGAAGGCGGCGATCCTCTCCACGGTACGGTCGAAATTCTCGCGGTCATTCGCCTCCCTGCACGCCGCGGCGTAGGCCAGCAGATACGCGTTCTCCTCGGCCTCGCCGATGAGCGACACGTTCTTCTCGTAGGCCTCGCGGGCCACCTCGCGTCCGAGCGGGAAGAGTCCGTTAAGCATGGCACCCAGCGCGCGGGAGCGGTGGGGCGGCACATCATTCATCGCCTTGACGGTGTCGAAATGCCGATCCCACCCGGCCTTGGCGCGATCGCGGTAGACGATGACGCCCTTGACGGCGATCGTCGCGTGAAGCTCCATCTTACGCGCATCACTGAAGTCGGCGGCGGAATCTACAAGCAGGCGCTCTATGCCCTTCACTGCACCGATGCGCAACGCCGCCGGCGTGTTGAGATGCAGATTGCCGAGGAAACGGATCGCATCGTCGTACTGCCTCACGCGCGCGGTCTGGTTCGTCTCGGCGGCCAGGACACCGTAGGCGGTGTCGAAGGTCTTCCACTCCTCGTTCATCGCCGCGAGCAGCATGCGCCAGCGGTTGAGGATGAGCACCTGCGTCTGATTGGCGGGGGCATTCGTCCTGGCCCAATCCTCGACGAGTGGCGCGACGACGTCGGAGTTCACCTGGCTCGTCCAGCGGCCGGGCGACTTCTTCCAGACGATCTCGGAAATCTCGTGGTTGTAAGCCCTGTTATCCAGCGCCGCAAACGCCGCGTGGCAAACGAAGAGCGAGCAAATCAAGATGGTAATCCTTTTCATGTCGCGGTCTCCCCTCAACCTTTCACTCCGTCAATCTTCAGCGCCTTGCGCAGGCGCAGGATGAAATTGATACATTCGAAGCGGAACGCCTCCGGATCTTCACGCCAGGAATCCCAGTAGGCCATGTACGAGAGGACGCGGCGCCCGAGAAGCAGCGTGTCGGCATCGTCGCTCTTGGCGGCCTCGAGAGCCAGGTTCCGCGCGAGGGTCGCGTAGCGCACATCGTTCATGCCCTCGCGTACGCCCTCCCACGCGAGCGTATCTATGACATCGTCCTTGGTGCCATAGACGATCACCAGTCCGCGCAGTTCCGGCTCGTACGGCGTGGCCATGTCGTTCCAGTTGTTGCGCCACCAGCAGTAGTTGGCCGAGACGTCGTAGCCCGTCTGCCAGGCCAGCAGGCCGTGGATGCGGCGGAAGTAGTCAGGGTTTTCCGGCCCCGTGTGCGGGTTGGCGTACCAGCCGCAGAGCGCATCCGGGTTCGACTCGTGGAACTTGCGGACCTCCTCGGCGCGGTGCGGCGAGGGCATGCCCGGCAGGATCATGAAGTCGAGCGCGAAGAGCAGCTCGCGCCATGCGCGCGTCGAGACGCCCACCTTGCCGCCGGCCTCGTGCGTGATGCGCCAGTTGGCACGCTCCTGACGGATAACCGTCGGACCGCCCTCGTCCACACCGTAGCTGTAGAAGTCGTGGTGGCCGAGTGTCTCATCCAGAAGCTTCCGCACCTTCTGAATCGTGTCGCGCGCATGCTCGAGCTTGGCGGTCTCCTCCGGCGTCGGCTCATCACCCATCACGCGCGTCCCGGAACCGATGACGCCGAAGAAGACGGGCTTCATCGGGAAGCCGATCTTCTTGTAGAGCTCGACATCCTCCTTGAACTTGCGCGGATTCATCGGATCGACGCGCGGCACGCCCATCGGCGTAAAGCAGCCGTGCTCGTGGAGGTTGCGGGCGATCTTCTCGCTGCGCGGCTCGGTACCGTACATCATGAGGTAGAAGCCCTTGTCCGGGTTGTAGAATGTCTTCGGATCGGGCAGCGTGAACGGCAGCACGCGGACGGCATACGGCACTTCGGCGAGCACCTTGCCATCCTTGCGGACAACATACTTGCCGCGGTAGAGACCATCCCTGGCGTCGGCCGGCACGCGGAACTGCACCATGAACTGCTTGAACCTGCCTGCATCGAGCGCAAACGGCTGGAGCGTTTCGGCGTCGGCGATCAGATCCTGGTTGGCCTGGGCGGCGAAGGTGTAGTCCACAACGTCATAGTTCGCGCTCATCCACTTCCGCCGCTCGATGCCGTCGGTATTCACGTAGCGGACGTAGTTGTCCTTCGTCCTGTGGTCAACCTCGACCAGCGTCTCGTCATGCAGGAGCAGCTCCGGCACGAGCTTGCGGTACGACGAATCGGCGCAGTAGCCATACCACGCGCTGCCGGCCTGGTACCAGAGCTTGACTACATGCGGATCCATGGCGGCGGCAAAATCGCCCTCGGCGGCCAGCGTGACATCCTTGAGATCCGCGTCCGCCTTCAGTACGAACGAACCGCCGGTAATCTCGCCCGGCGTCACGACATACTCGACCGGGCCACCCTTTTCGCCGTCCTTCGGCTCTGTCGTGTCGAGCCGCATTACGGCGCTCATGGCCGGCACGCTCCAGTGTTCCACCGCGGCGCCCTGTGCGGCCAGCGCCGCCAGCAGGGCAACCGCCATCATCGTCGTCATTGTCTTCTTCATGTGTTGTTCTCCAAGGGGTAGGCAACCAAGGCCGTCCCTTAACGATCCGGCAAAAGTGAATGCAGCAACGTCAACAAACAGTCTTGCGATGGCCTTTATTTGAGAACGCCGCGCCGAAGGCGGCCAGGCGTCCAAACGCCTTGTACTCGAGTTCGGCGGGAGTCTTCGTGACCTCGGTCCAGGAACAGCATTCAGCGCCCAGGATGCGCTTGTGCAGTTCCTCCGGTATCTGCGCGCGCGGGTCGAAGGCGCGCAGGGATGCGGACGTGATGCGCCTATTCGATTCCATCACCCAGCCACGGTAGCGGTAGGGGTCGTCCTCCAGCCCTTCGGGAATTGAAAGGTAGGTCTGGAATACCGGCGACATGATTACATCCAGTCCGGCCTCTGCCGCCCGGATGGCATATTTCACATCGCGCCAGCATTGGACAATCGTCCCCGGCGGGAGTTCGCCACCCTCGATGATCTCGTCCCAGCCAACCGCGCGCCGCCCGCATGACGAAACAAAGCCGACGATACGCCGTGTGAACCAATTCTGGAGCTGCCGGGGCTCGGCAAGGCCGAGTTCCCGCATCCGGGCGCGGCATTTATCACACTTCTCCCACCGTTTGGTGGGTGCCTCGTCGCCACCGATGTGCAGGTATTCGCCTGGGAAGAGCTCCATCACCGCCTCAAGCAGGCGTTCACACCACGCGACTGCCTCATCGTTGCCGAGGCAGAGGACATCATCGCAAATGCCGAACTTGCAGTAAGGTGTGCGTCCATACGCCTCGCCCAGGCAACTGAACTCCGGGTGTGCCGCCAGTAGTGCCCCCACATGCCCGGGCAGGTCGATTTCGGGCACGACCATGATGCCGCGCTCATTGGCATAGCCGACAATCTCGCGGACATCATCCGGCGTGTAGAAGAAGGGGCCGTAGGGCACGCCGTCGAAGCTGTGGTCCTCGCCATAGTAGGGGCTGCCAGGACGTATTGCGCCGTACTTCACCAGCTCCGGAAAACCAGGCACATCCAGCCGCCAGGCCTGGTCGTCCGTGAGATGCCAGTGGAAGACGTTGAGCCCGTGTGCCGCCATGTGGTCGAGCGTGCGCTTGACGGTATCCTTGCCGAAGAAGTGCCGCGCCTCATCCAGCATGTAGCCGCGCCAGATGTACCCGGGGCGTTGCCCACCGGTCGTCGTTGACAGTCCGCCTGCATCTCGATTGGTTGCCTTCATGGTTGATCTCCTTTCAAAGCGCTTAGGTTTGGCAATCTCACAAATCCCTTCCAAAGCTATTCCAGAACTTATCACCATACTTCATGGCAACCAAACCATTAACGAGCGCCACCCCTATAATGAATGAGGCTCTTGCAAAACCCCCCGCTCCGCAGCGCCTGCCGGCCTGCGCGCGGGGCCTTTTTGTAAGTGAACCGTCCCGCGCCGCCCAGCGGGCAGGCATGACGCTTCAGCTTACGCCA
>JAAYLN010000084.1 GCA_012521875.1 Lentisphaerota bacterium
AAATTATTATTCTGACTAGCCGCCACGGCCAGAGTACCGCCTTCAGGCGGAAGTGGATCAGTGTCTTCAGCCCCGTTCCCTTGCCCCCTTTTTCCAAAGGAAAGAAGGCTTCGCGGGCCTGAAGGTCCTTGTTGACTTCCGGCTGAAGCCGGTACTCCGACGCGACTGCGATCCTTATACGGGGATTGTACCGTGAGCGCTGCCTAGACCGACCGCAAAGTCATCACGGTACGGCTGGCGCGCGCCGGGGACGCCGCGTCTACCATGCTGCCCCTTCAGCCTTACCTACCGCCCCGCGTCCCCCTCACCCTTTTATACTCTCCTTTTACACTCTTCGATCATACGACTGAGTCGTATGATCAACAAGCGCGACAAGCGATGACAATCGACAACGGCTTGCATCTGGCAGACCTACGCCTTATTCCATGACTATATCCCGCCCCTACAGGGCTAGTAATTTTTTGGCTCAATCCCCAGGCCATTGCCCTGGGCTGGCATGTCGCGCCCCTTCAGGGCTGTCAGAAACTTTGTCGCGAGCCTTGTCGGTAACTTTGTCGAAGCCAACGAGTAAGCGGATGGAGTAAGTGAAACCTTTTAGCAACGAGGAAACAAGGGCTACGCACGATCGTATGCGCTTATAAAGGCGTCCCTTGGTATTCCCGCCTGATTAAGGATCGTCCGCAACGTCGAACTCTTGATATAGGGATGATTCGGCATCGTCAGCGGCGTTGATGTACCATCTGCATTCTCGCGCACCATCGCGATGTGGTTTCCTTCACGGACAAGTCGGAAACCAAGTGCTTCGAGAGCGCGGATAACCTTCCGGTTCGGCGCATCAACCGGAAACTTGGCCATCAACCGGAAACTTGGCCATCAGGCTGGAACTCCCGCCTCGGCGATGAACGCCTCGAGGATAGGCGGATCAACTTGGAGACAATCCGCGCCGAATGTCTCCAGATGGAATTGCAGGGCCGACTTGAGATCAGCAACTGCTGCCTCGTATGTGTCGCCCTGGCCAACAACGACCCCCTTGATCCCTAGAGGATATGCCACGTAGGTGTCCGGATGTCGCTCTATGACTATTTTCAACGCGCTCATCTTGCACTGCTCTCCATGTGTCCAAGTGTACCCCACCACTGCCTCGTCTGCAAGCAGACAAACGCTTTGCCCTTTATTTGCCTTAGCCTCACTTGCTATACTGCAAGGCAGATACTGAAGAAGGGTTTCTTCCAAAACGGAGCACCACCCGTTATCTTTCAACCAACGCCAACCGAGGGTCAACGCATGGACAGGCGAGAGTTTATCAAGACGGCAGCGGTCGCGACGGCCGCGACGGCCGTCAACCTTAAGGCCGGCGCGCAGACAGCGGCTCCCGCCGAGGCGGGATTATCCACCGTCGTTGCCGTCCGCAACGGGGATCCCGTGACCATGTTCCGAAAGGGCATCGAGGCCCTCGGCGGCATGAAGGCCTTCGTCAAGCCCGGCCAGAACGTCGTGGTCAAGCCCAACATCGCATGGGACAGGACGCCGGAATACGGCGCGAACACCTCGCCCGAACTTGTCGCGGAAATCGTGCGCCAGGCGCTCGCCGCAGGTGCCGGGGAAGTGACCGTGTTCGACCACACCTGCAACGAATGGAAAAGCTGCTACAAGAACAGCGGCATCGAGGCGGCGGCCACGGAGGCAGGAGCGAAAGTGGTTTCGGCAGGCAGCGAGGGGGACTACGAGCCACGGACGGCCGAGGGTGCGGTGAAAATGAAGAAGGCGCTGATCCACAAGGCACTCCTCGCCGCCGATGTCGTAATCAACGTGCCAATACTTAAAAACCATGGCGGAGCCAAGATGACGGCCGCCATGAAGAACTGGATGGGCGTGGTGTGGGATCGGGGCTTCATGCACAGGAACAACCTCCCCCAGTGCATCGCCGACGCCATCTTGTACAGGAAGCCCGACCTGAACGTCATAGACGCCTACCGGGTCATGCTCACCAACGGCCCGCGGGGCGTCGGCCTTTCCGATGTCGTGGAAAGGAAGTACATGCTGCTGTCGCGGGACATCGTGGCCATTGATTCCCAGGCGGCAAAGATCATGGAGTACTCTAAAGAGAACGTGCCGTACATCGCCCTCGGGGAAAAACTGGGCCTGGGCACGACCGACCCGCTGAAAATGTCCATCACAAGAATCGACGCATGAAGAAGGCACCCCGCAGAATCCGCATCGCCACCGCCCTGACGGTGCTTGTCATCCTGGCGCTGGTCTTCGCGGGCAGGCTGCCGCTGCTGCCCCAGGCCGGCCCCGCGATTCTGCGCGTTGCCGCCACAGGCGCCGCGACGGCGGCGGTTGTCGTGGCCGTGCTCGTGCTCCTGACATGGCTCTACGGGCGCTTCTACTGCGCGGCGCTGTGTCCGCTCGGCATCCTGCAGGATTTCATCGGCTGGGTGTCGCGCCGCAAAAGCAAAAGAACGCCACGAAAAAACCTCAAGACGCTGCGCTACACCATTCTGGCCGTAACGGCCGGCCTGATTGCGGCAGGCTGGACAATCCCGGCCAAACTATTCGAGCCGTTCTCCGTGTTCGGCCGCTTTTACGCCGGTTTTGTGATGCCCGTGTTTGCGAAGTTTGTGCGAAGGCACGGCATCCGGGTGATTGACGGCGACTATGCAGCAAGCGCGGCGGGCATCGCCGCCGGTGCAGGCGTCCTGGCCGTCCTGATTCTTCTGGTTGTCTGGAAAAGGAGAATCTACTGCACGTCCATCTGCCCCGTGGGAACCCTGCTCGGCCTTTGCTCCAAGGCCGGGGCTTTCCGCATGAGCATTGGAGAGTCGTGCGTCCACTGCGGAAAATGCGCCACGGTGTGCCCGGCCGGCTGTATCGACCCCGGGGCGGGCACGCTGGACAACGAGCGCTGCCTGCGCTGCATGAACTGCGTGGCCGTGTGCCCGCGGAACTCCATCACATGGTCAAGACGCCGTGCCACCGGCAAGGCGGTTTCCCGCCAACCCGCTGGAGAAGACGCACGCGAACCGCGCCGCCGCTTCCTGGCGGGCATGGCGGGGACAGTGCTGGCCTCGTTCGGCCTCGGCCGGATATTCAAGCCCAACGGAATGGCAAAACGTCCTCCACAGCCCGCAATCTATCCGCCGGGTGGCGGAAGCGCGGCGCGTTTCGAGTCCAAATGCACCGCGTGTCTTCTGTGCGTCGCGAACTGCGGCGGCAACGTGCTGCGCGCACCGGACTCGAAAATCCGCTCCGTCCATCTGGACTACGAAAAAGGCATGTGCGAGTTCAACTGCAACATGTGCTCGACAATCTGCCCCACCGGCGCCATCCGCCCCCTGCCGCTTGAGAAGAAACAACGCTGCCGCATCGGAATGGCCGAGCTGCACAAGTCACGCTGCGTTGCCTTTGTCGACGGCACCCATTGCGGCGCCTGCGCCGAGCATTGCCCGACGGGTGCCTTGCGCATGGTGCAGCACGCGGGCGCCCCCTGCCCCGTTCCGGAACTGAACAAGGACCTCTGCATCGGATGCGGCAACTGCAGCTACCCATGCCCCGTGAAACCCGTCCCCGCCATGACCGTATCCCCGGTTCCCATCCAGACGCAGGCCGCCGACCCTGCACACTATTTCGACAAACCGCCCGCCGAGGCGCACCCCCATCAGGATGACGCCTGGCTGATCTGACCACCCCAACCACAAGGAGATGTAAAAATGTCCGTTGGCATGTCTGAAATCCTTCTTATCCTGCTCATTGTCCTGCTCGTGTTCGGCGCGAAGCGCATCCCGGAAATCGCCAGGGCCCTGGGGCGCGCTTCCTACGAGTTCAAAAAGGCCAAGGGCGAAATCCAAAGGGAAACGGAAGAGCTGATGAAAGAGAGTGAAAAGCTCGCCGAAGCCGAAGCGAAGAGACCCGACGAGAAGCAAGACGACACCACCCATGGCTGAAGCGCAGCCCGACACCTTTATCGCGCATCTCGAGGAACTCCGGCGCACGCTGCTGGCCTGTCTGGCCTCCTGGGCTCTGGCGCTTCCCGCCGGCCTGGCGCTGGCGCCCTGGACCGTGTCCGCCCTGCTGCGCTGGAGCTGTCCGGCGTCGTTGTCCACACTGCACTATTTCTCCCCGCTGGAGGTTTTCGTCGTCCACCTCCGGATGGGATGCGTCATCGCGGCGGTGCTGTGCTATCCCTACGCCATGCACCGCATCTGGAGATTCCTCCGGCCGGCCTTGTATGACAACGAACGCCAATCCCTGCGTGTCTGGATTGTCTATTCGTCGGTTCTCTTTCTCGCGGGCGGCGCCTTCTGTATTGCCACGATCCTGCCGATTTTGATGCAATTCTCCGCCTCGTTTGCGACGCCCCGGATCACCCCGGTCATCGGCATTGCCCAGTTCATGTCGCTGGCGGGCGCGCTGATCCTGGCCTTCGGCGTGATGTTCCAGACGCCGATTGCCGTCTGCGCCCTCGTCAGATTCGGTGTGATCAGCGTGGAGAAGCTGAAGCAGTCCCGGCCCTATATGCTGATCGTCATCCTGATCGTGGCGGCCATCCTCACGCCCCCCGACGTCCTCAGCCAGATCATGCTGGCCCTGCCGACCTGGCTCCTGTTCGAGGTGGGGATTTTCCTGGCCTCGCGCACAAGGCCCGCACAACAGCTAGGCGAACAACACCCGCCAGACGAACCCCGCGCGAAACTGATCGAACCGCCCCGACCCCAACCCGCCGACGACGACACCAACGGTACCGACGACACCATGCTGTCGTTCTACGAGCAGGAATCCTCGCGAACAGCAAAAGAATAAGGTCTTGCAAGACTCAGGCGGATGACACGGAGACCGTTAACCGCCAAGACGCCAAGAGCGCCAAGTTTTTACGCTTTATTACAACTAGCGCGCCGTCAGAGTACCGCCTTCAGGCGGAAGTGGTTCAGGGGCTTCAGCCCCGTTCCCATGCCCCCTTTTTCCAAGGGAAAAAGGGCTTCGCGGGCCTGAAGGCCCTTGTTAACTTCCGGCTGAAGCCGGTACTCCGCCCCGACTGCGCCCCCCATACAGGGACTGTACCGCCAGCCGCGCAATGACCAACCACAAAGGCTGCACGGTACGGCGGGCACACGGCGTGACTGCCGCGTCTACCATGCTGCCCCTTCAGCCTTACCCACCGCCCCGCGTCCCCCTCATGCCATCTGCTGCATGGTGTGATTTCATTGACCCCATTGACCGTGTTGACCTTAATGACGGTGGCCCATCGTGGTGCGGTTCCACGCTGGTCAGCGCAGCAGGAAAATCGAGCCGCCTCCGTGCTGGAGTTCGGCACAGCCGATATCGGGGTGCCTGCCGTAGATGCGCTGGTTGCCGTAGAGGTCACGCGCACCGGCGTGCCAGTCGAGCAGTGTCGCGGCATCGCGGCATGGCCCGTCAACATAAATCCGGATGCGCCCTTCACGGTCGAAGGTATAGACGTTACCGGTCGCCTCGATGCAACCAGCCCCCAACCCGTTGGTCGGGTAGGTGCAACTGTAGGTGATGCGGGTGGTCGCGTTGCAGTTCGGGATTACATCGGCGTCGTCCGTGACGAAGTTGTCGGCAATCAGGCAGTTGACAACGACGGCGCCGGTATTGGCATAGAGCGCGCGGTTCACGTCTGTCACGCCGCTCTCGTAGCTGTTGCCCACAACCGTGCAGTTGGCCGCAGTCGCGTTCTCGACCCAGAGTCCGCAGGACTGTGTGATTTTGAGACCGGTGTCGTCAAGGTGGTTGCTGATGACGAGTGAATTGCGGATGGTACCACCGGCGATGTAGGCCGCGCCGCGTGCGTGGTGCGTCTGTTTGTCGTCGTGGTTGTCACGGAACTCCAGGCGGTCGGAAAAGGCGGCGGTGCCCTTCTGGTAAAGCGCGATGCCGTAGTGGTTCTGATTGGCACAGTTCGCGAGGAAGAGCGTGTCGAGAATCGAGCCGTTGTCGTTATAGACTATGCCGTAGCCGTAGTTGTTCATGTAGTTCGCCGTGACGAGGACGTTCGAAATCACGCCGCCCGCATTGTAAATCGCGCTGCCGCTGCCCCCCTTGCCCCGCGTGACCGTGAGATCGCAAAGACGCGCCGTCGGGCCGTAGAGTTCTATGAGTCTTCCGGTGTTTCCGGCGTCGAGCACCACATCCTCGCGTATGCCCGTGCATCCGCGGATCGTCACGTCGCGCCCGTTAGCGACGATAATCGTGCCGTCCGTCTTCGCGGAGGCCGCGTTGATCATGTGGGTGCCGTTTGTCAGCAGAATGGTGGTACCGTCGAGCGCGTAACGGAGTGCCTCGTTGACGTTCGTCGCGGCGGTTTCCCAAGTCGCATAAGGCGGTGTTGCGGCGTCGTTTTTCTGAACGACATACAGGGTCGCGGGGCCGACGGTGAAATCGCGCGAGAAGAGCGTAGAGTTGCCACCTTTGGTGGCCTTGAGGGAGAGCGTCACGGTACCGTAGGCGGAAAGCTGCGCGGTCACGGAATCAGGTGTGCCGAGGGATTGCTCGAAAGTGCCGTCCCCATCCAGATCCCACTCGAATGTCGCCCCGGCGGGATCGCCCTCGACGACAGGTGTGAGCGTGAAGAAAAACGGCGTCGTGCCATCGTAAGAAATCACCGCGTAGCGGTCCGCTTCGAACACCGCGGCGAAGGAGGCGGCCTGGCGCTCGCAAGGGCCGATATCCGGTGCCGTGCCGGAGAGGCGCGGTAGTCCCGCGTAATCGAGTGCCGTCGCCTCCCAGCCCGCCGTAAAGCCGGCATCAATGAGTGCCGAACCGAGTGGCGGTACAAGCTCGCCATCGTTGTAGCGGAGCATGCCGTATTCAAAGGCGACGGCACCGGGCATCGCGGCGTCCGGTACGGGAGTGGCGCAGTTGATGAAGGCGGATGCCGTTCCGCCCCAGTCCGCCGCCTCGCCGCTGACGGCACGGTTGCCGGCGATGACGCAGTTGCGCACGGTGCCGCCCGCCGCGCGGACGCCGTACACCGTGTAGGAGGCGTCGGTAATGATGTGGGTGTTGTTGACGACGAGGCAGTTTTCGAGCACACCGCCGCCGACCCAGACGCCGCTGGCCTTGTTGGAATAACGGCAGGAGCCGAGTCGCGTGTCGGCGATGATGCTGTTGCGGACAGTGCCGCCGGTCATATAGACCGCGGCCTGCGTGCCCTGGTGCGCCTCGTTGGCGAGATAGTTGTTGGTGATCGTGCAGCGGTCGACGAGCGACGCGGCATCGGCCTGCTGGATGGCGATGGCGCCGCCGTTCTGGCAGAGGCGGTTGCCGTCGATAAGAGAATCAATGATGCGGCCGCCGTTTACATTGAAAACAGTAGCATAACCGTAGTTGGCGATCAGGCACTTGGTAACGCGGCAGTTCGTGACCATGCCGCCGTAGTTGTAGATACCAAAAGCCTTGTCGCTGTTAGCACCGGCGCCGTTGCGGATAGTGACGGAGGCGAGGACGGCCCCCGGGGTGAGAATCCGGACGACGCGCCGGACATCGGAACCGGTGATTTCGACATCCTTCCAGGCGCCGCTGTAGCCTCGGTCGTCGAAGCCATGTTCTTCGTGAACCCGAAGACACCGCCCGCTCCGCCGCCGGCATCATAGACACGCGCCTCGAAGCGGTACCAGCCCGCAGGCAGATTCGTGATGTTCAGGTATTGCATAGAATTGACGCCGGAGAGCGTGTTGGTGTGGATGCGGACGAAACACTTGTCGTCGATGCGGGCGCCGAAGCGCACATCATCACCGTCGAGGTAGATTTCACCCCAGTAGATCCATGTCCGCGGCGGCTACCAGTTGGCGGACGAGGTCACCACCTCCACGCCGGCGCAGGAGTTCGTGACCGATGGATAGGCCGTTGTGTTCCATCCGCCCACAGTGCCATAGTTCAGGCCGGGCCGCAGCGCGGCGCTGGCGCACCACGGCAGCGCGATGACGATCAGACAGCAGGAGAGACAAAGCTTCTTCATACCCAGAATCCTCACACGTTAAGCACTTTTTAACAAAACCCAGTGCCACTAACAAGGAGCAATCCGTGATTTCGCGGTAATCGGGTAGAGACAGGGGCGCATGAAGAGTGGCATATTCCCCACCTTTCAGTTGCCGTACCGTGAGCTTGTGCCAGCGCGGCGGGCAGAGTGGTTCGGTACAGGCGGGGGACAGGAGACAGGGGACAGGGAGTGGCAGTAGGCAGTGGCTGGCTGGTAGACACGGCGTCCCCGCCGCGTGGTGGGGGACAGGAGATAGGGGGCAGTGGGTAGTGTCGACAGCGTCGACGGTGTCGCGATGTGGGGGTGGTCGAGCGAATCGAAAGAATCGAGCAATCCGAAAGAATCGAGCAATCCGAAAGAATCGAATCATTCGAATCCATCGACTCTATCGATTCTTTCGACAAAGGCGACAAAGCGACAAAGTTTAGGATTCCTGGTCTGAGACACCGCATTCAAATCTGCGCAAATCTGCGCACATGCGCCTGCGAAGCAGGACATCTGCGGTTAAAAACCCTTCGCGCCTTCGCGTGATCTTTCCCTGTTGCTTTCGACAAAGGCGACAAAGTATCGCCGACAAAGCACGCGACAAAGTTGGCGTCTATGGCCCATTCCAACTGCCTACTGCCACTGCCTACTGCCACTGTCGCCGCCCCGCAGGGGCGGCGGCTACATCAGGCTCACCGCATCTATATCCACCGCCAGCCAGACGCCCTCGGGCAGGCGTGCAGCGCGCAGGGCGCGGCGCAGGGCGCTGGTGATCGTCCGTGTGGCGGAAGCCCGCAGAATGATCTGGTACCGGTAATGGTTGCGCATCTTGGCCAGCGCCGCAGGCACGGCTTCGGAGACGAGCAGTCCCCGTATATTCAGTTCACCGAGCCGCCGTGCCAGCGCCTCGGCCGTGAAGGCCACGTGCGACTCCTCGGCACCGCGCAGTGTCAGGCAGGCCAGATGGATGTAGGGGGGATACCCGAGCTTTTCGCGTATAGGCAGCTCGCCAGCGGCAAAGGCCTCGAAATCCTCGGTACAGGCGGCGGTGACGGCGGGATGGCCGGGCGTGTAGGTCTGGATGATCACCTCGCCGGGCGTGGCACCGCGTCCCGTGCGCCCGGCCACCTGCGCCAGCAGTTGGAAGGTGCGCTCGCCGGCCCGGAAGTCGGGCAGGTGCAGGCTGGAGTCGGCCAGCACGATGCCGACGAGCGTGACATTCGGGAAATGGAGTCCCTTGGCGATCATCTGCGTGCCGATCAGGATGTCGGTACGTCCGGTGCGGAAGGCGCCGAGGATGTCGTCGTGACTCAGCTTGCGCGAGGTGGAATCAGCATCCATGCGTCCGAGGCGCGCGGCGGGGAAGCAGCGGGCGATGATCTGCTCCAGACGCTGTGTACCGAAGCCGGCATAGCGGAACTTGGGGTCGTGGCAGGCGGGGCAGTCGGCGGCCGGCCGTTCCCAGGCACCGCAGATGTGGCAGCGCAGGCAGTCGTCGGCACGGTGGTAGGTGAAGGCGATGTCGCATGCCTTGCACGTGGCGACGAAGCCGCACGCGGGACAGACTAGCGAGGTGGAGTAGCCGCGGCGGTTGAGGAAGAGCATGGTCTGTTCGCCGCGCTTCAGGCGTTCGCCGATGGCGTCGAGCAGGGTTTTGGAGAAGACCTGCACATGTCCGCTGCGTGCCTGCTCCCGCCGCATATCAACCACCTGCACCATGGGCATGGCGGCATGGTCGGCGCGGTGGGTAAGGCGCGTGGTGGCGTACTTGCCGCGCTGCACATTGCGCCAGGATTCGAGCGATGGCGTGGCCGACCCCAGCAGCACGGCGCAGGGCTCGAAGTGGCCGCGCATGACGGCCACGTCGCGCGCGTGGTAGCGCGGCGCCTCGTCCTGCTTGTAGCTCGGCTCGTGCTCCTCGTCAACCACGATGAGTCCCAGCCGCTCGACCGGCGCGAAGACCGCCGAGCGCGGGCCGACGACCACGCGCGCCTCGCCGCGGCGGATGCGCTGCCACTCGTCGTAGCGCTCGCCATCGCCCAGCGCGCTGTGGAGCACCGCTATGCGGTCGCCGAAGCGGCCCGCGAAGCGCTGCACGGTCTGCGGTGTGAGCGCGATCTCCGGCACCAGCACGATTGCGCCGCGCCCCTGCTCCAGCACGTGCGCAATGGCCTGGAGATAGACCTCGGTCTTGCCCGAACCCGTGACGCCATAGAGCAGGAGCGGCCTGGGTGGTTGGTGAGTGGTGAGTGGTGAGTGGTGAGTGGTGAGTGGTTGGTGGTTGGCGGTTGATGGTTGGTGGTTGATGGTTGGTGGGGAGGCTGGTGGAGCCGCTTCCGACAAAGTTACCGACAAAGCTCGCGACAAAGTTGGGGATTCTCCTGAACCCTGAACCCTGAACCCTGTCCCCTCTCCAGAGGCGGCCACGATGGCCGCCAGCGCGGCGGCCTGCTCGGGATTCAGCGCCAGCGGGCGTGTCGGCAGGATGTGGCGGTTGGCGAGCGGATCGCGCCGGATGGCGCGTGGTGTGATGGTGATGCGTCCGGCGGCCTCCAGCCTGCGCAGCGTCTCCGGCGCACAGGAGAACTCGGTGCAGAGGGACTGCAGCCAGCCACCGCCGACGCGCCGGATGTTGTCGAGCAACTCCTGCTGGCGCGGTGTGAGGGTTGGTGGTTGATGGTTGGTGGTGGGTGGTGAGGCTGGTGGAGGCGCTTCCCCTTCCGCTTCCGACAAAGTTACCGACAAAGCTCGCGACAAAGTGGGTGCTCTGGCCTGTTCCAACTGCCTACTGCCACTGCCTACTGCTACTCCCTGTCTCCTGTCCCCTGTCTCCTGTCCCCTGTCTCCTGTCTCCTGTCCCCCGTCCCCCGTCTCCTCCACCGCCTCGACGAAGAGCTGCTCCTTCTGCTGTGTGCGCCCGCTGCGCACCGGTGCCGGCAGCACGGCCTGCAGGCAGCGCTCGAGCGGTGCGCAGTAGTAGTCGGCGATCCAGCGTGCCAGTTTCAACAGCGAGGGCAGGATGAAGGTCTGTTCGCCATCTACCGATATAATGCTCTTGAGCCCGGCCGTGGGCGGCGGAGCCGGCAGTCCCGGCAGCAGCGGCAGCTCCGGCGCCGCGGATGCGGCGGCGGCATCGCGTGGCGCTGTGGTCTCGGCGAGCTCGACGATATAGCCAGTGGCGGTACGGTGGCCGAAGGGCACCGTGACGCGCGCCCCCGGCAGGGCGCGGTCGCGCAGGGTCTCGGGTATGGCATAGTCGAAGAGCCGTCCGAGATCGGCATCCATGGCAACGCGGGCGAACATTAAACGGGCATAAAAAAGGCCCTCCGCAGGGGTCTGCCGGAGGGCCGTATAACTACATAAGACCAGAAGAGGCGAACTACTGGGCGCAGGTCCAGAGCGGCAGATCGTTGGTGATGCCGATGCCCATTACGATATAGTTGTAGAGATACTTCGGGCGGGCATCAAAGATACCGCCACCCTTGGCGACCCAGACAGCACGCTTCCTGCCGAAGGGCTTGCCCTCCATCAGGGTGATGCGCGCTTTGTCGTTCTCATCTTTGGCGCTCGACAGTTCATTGGCCTCGACGTTCTTGCTGACGAGGAAGGGGAGTTCGGCGGGGGCGGTGTCGCCGATTTCGGCCACGCGCCAGGCGATGTTCTTGTCGGCCACGGCACCGCCACCGGTGTGGGGCTGGATGCCCTGGGCAATGAGCGCCTCGGGCGTCAGATCCGAGACGAGGCGGTCATCGGCGGTTCCCGCAACCTCGGTTGTGGTCTCTCCGTCGGAGAGCAGGTAGGTGAAGTACTTGGCGCTGTCGCCAGTGTCCTTCTTGGTTTCCACCGGCCACAGGGGGCCGAGGTTCAGCGGTTCGCGCTCCATGTTGGCCGAGAGGATGGCGGACCAGATGCCGCGTCCCTTGTTCTTCATGGCGGTTGCGCGCGCCGAATCCATAGCATTCGAGATCGCCGGGAAGAGCGCCGCTGCCAGAATGGCGATGATCGCGATCACGACGAGCATTTCAACGAGGGTGAAACCCTTGATCTTCTTGAGGATTGCCATTAGTTTTCTCCTGCCACGTGTGGGCTGTTACTTACCGATCAAACGAGCCGTGCTTGTTCAGTGTTAAGTATTGCACGTGGGCAGCAAATCGTCAATCGTCATTTTACAGGGGGCTCTTTTTTTTCTGATTGGTCTTTTTTTTGCGTTTTTTGCCGTTTGCGGGCCGACTTACCACTTGCGCCGGACAACTGGCCTGCTAAAATGAGTGCCGGGTGAAGATCGTATTCATATTCGTTGATGGCCTGGGGCTGGCGCCCGCCTCGCCGGACAATCCGGTGAATGCGGAGAATTGCCCGGTGCTGCACGACCTGATCCTCAACCACAGCCGCCCCATAGATGCCTGTCTGGGTGTTCCGGGACTGCCGCAGAGCGCCACGGGCCAGGCCACGCTCTTCACCGGTCTCAACGCCGCCCAGGCCATGGGGCGCCATGTGGAGGGCTTTCCGGGGCCTATGCTCCGCAAGCTGGTCGAGCAGGACAACATCTTCCTGGCGCTCAAGCGCATCTCCAAGCGCGGCAAGTTTGCCGACGGGTATCTTGCCGACTCCGTTGATGAAATCCGCAACCGCCGCTTCCGCTCGGTGACCACGACGGCCGCGCTGACCTGCCCCGAGGTGATCTCCCTGCGCACCGATCTGCTCGCCAACCAGGCCGTCTGCCACGACCTGACGCGCCAGACCCTGGTGGCCAGGGGCTACACGGGGCCGCTCGTCACCCCGCAGGCGGCGGGCGAGCACCTGGTCCATCTGGCGCTGGGCTACGACTACACCCTCTTCGAGTTCTTCGAATCCGACCGCGCCGGGCACTCGGGCGACATGCAGCAGGCCGCCGCCGTGCTCGGCAAGCTCGATGCCTTCCTCGGCACGGTGTTCCCGCTGGCGGTGGAACTGGGCATGCTGACGGTTCTGACAAGCGATCACGGCAACATCGAGTCCATCGGCCACCATGGCCACACCTTCAATCCCGTACCCCTGATCGCGCTGGGCGAGGGTGCCGATGACCTGCGCCGCAGTGTAACGAACCTGATCGGGATCACGCCGCAGATACTGCGCCTGCTCAATGCGTGAGGTTGAACCGCCAAGACGCCAAGAGCGCCAAGACAGGGAACCGCGAATGGACGCGAATCGACGCGAATGCTGCTGGTGATTGATGGTCATCAGACTGATGGTCATCAGACTTGCGCCGCCACCGTGAACACTGTACCCTTAGTAGCTTCAATCCGCTAGCGGTATAGCGGTGTAGTGGCAGAGAGGAACAGACGGTGCAAACGAGAAGAATGGGCGACAAGGGACGCGAGGTACGCATCGGCGTCGTCGGCGTCGGTGAGCGCGGCTATGGGCAGATGCTGACCCTGCTGGATATGCCGGACGTGCGCGTTGCCGCCGTGTGCGATGTCTATCCCGACCGCGTGGAGCACGCGCAGAAGGGCGCGGCGGAGAAGCAGGGATTTAAACCGGACGGCTATGACGACTACCGTGAGCTGAACCGGCGTGATGACATCGAGGCGGTCGTGATCATGACCTCCTGGCAAACGCACTCGCTGATCGCCGTGGATGCCATGCTCTGCGGCAAGTATGCGGCCATGGAGGTCGGCGGCGCGGCCTCGGTCGAGGAGTGCTGGCAACTGGTGCGCACCAGCGAGAAGACCGGCAAGCCCTGCATGCTGCTGGAGAACTGCTGCTACGGTCTCGAGGAGATGACCCTGCTCAACATGGTGCGGCAGGGCCTCTTCGGCGAGCTGGTCCACTGCCAGGGCGGCTACCTGCACGACCTGCGCGATCAGATCGGCAAGGGCGACATCCTCCGGCACTACCGGCAAGACAACTTCCTCAGCCGCAACGGCGAGCTCTACCCCACGCACGAGCTGGGGCCGATCGCAAAATACCTCAACCTCAACCGCGGCAACCGCATGCTAGCGCTCACCAGCATGGCCTCTAAGGCCGCCGGCATGAAGGCCTGGTTCCGCGAGCACCGCCCCGACTCGCCGCTGGCCGGACGGCAGTTCAACCAGGGCGACATCGTCACTACCATGATCTCCTGCGCCAATGGCGAGACGATTCTCCTGACGCATGACTGCACGCTGCCCCGCCCCTACTCGCGCGGCGGTCAAATCCAGGGCACGCGCGGCATCTGGATGGAGAACAACCGCGGCATTTACCTTGAGGGCCACTCGCCAACGCATCCCGGTGAGTGGGCGCACCGCTGGGAGTCCGACAAGGAGTATATGCAGACCTACAAGCATCCGCTCTGGAAGGCCTATGAGGAGTACGGTCTGCGCGGCGGCCACGGCGGCATGGACTACCTCGTGCTGCGTGCCTTCATCGAGAGCGTGCAGGAGGGCAGGCAGACGCCGATCGATGTCTACGACACCGCCTCCTGGATGGTGATCACCGCGCTGAGCGAGCAGTCGGTGGCCATGGGCGGACAACCGGTGCCGGTGCCCGACTTCACCGATGGTGCCTGGATCAACCGCGGCGCACCGGATACGGGCATGTACTCGCTGGATTATATTGAAGGCGTGACGGTGTAGGCCGCGCACCGCGGAGGATTTCGTGACGCAAACCCCGCGCCAATCTTTGGCCCGCCTCGTATGGCTGGTGCTGCTGGCGCTGGTTGTACCGTGCGCCTGTGTCTTTCTGGGACCGGAGGGTTTCGGCCTGCCCGATCTGCAGACCCCCATCGGGCGTGCGCTCCTCACGCTGCGCCTCCACCGGATCGCGACCGGTTTCGTCGTGGGCGCAGCCCTTGCGGTCTCGGGCGCGGTCTTCCAGGCCGTGCTGCGTAACCCGCTCGCCGATCCCTATGTGCTCGGCATTAGCGGCGGCGGCGCGCTGGGCGCGGCCATCGCCATTCTCTTCGGCTGGTACGCGATCCATCCCATGCTGCTGCCGCTCAACGCCTTCGTCGGTGCCGGCGTCACGCTGATCATCGTCTACGCCCTGGCCGCCTACGATGGCGCACCCACGATCTACGGACTGATCCTCAGCGGCGTCATCGTCAGCGCCATGGCCTCGAGCCTGCTCATGCTGCTGCTTTCTCTTTCGAGCGTCGAGGGACTCCATAGCGTAACCTGGTGGACTCTGGGCAACCTGCAGGGCTCCTCGCCGCAGTTGCTGGCGGCCTGTGCCCTCTGCTCCTGCATCGGCATCGCCGCCAGCGCGGGCATGGCGCGCGACCTCAACGCGCTGGCACTGGGGGCGCCGATGGCCCACCACCTCGGTGTGCGCCCCGACCGTACCGCCGCCCTGGCGCTCGCCGCCGCCACCCTGGCTGCTGCCGCAGCCGTGGCGCTGGCCGGCCTGATCGGCTTTGTGGGGCTGATCGTGCCGCATGCCATGCGGCACTGGATCGGGGCCGACCACCGGCGGCTGATATGGGGTTCGGCTCTGGGCGGGGGTACGATGCTGGTGCTGTGCGATACGCTGGCCCGGCTGCTGATGGCCCCGCGTGAACTCCCCGTGGGCGTTATTACCGCACTTGTGGGCGGCCCCTTCTTCCTTGTGCTGTTACGTGTTCGCCGCCAGCAATGGAGCGTGGGATGAGCACCGCCACCCCCGCGCTGCAGTTCGATGCGGTCACGGCCGGCTACCGCAACCATCTGGTGCTCAAGGACCTTTCGCTGACCGTCAATGCCGGCGAATGCGTGGCACTCCTGGGCCCCAACGGCGTCGGCAAGACCACCTGCATCCAGGTGGCCACCAACCGGCTGCCCTGCCAGTCGGGCGAGGTGCGGCTCTTCGGCGAGCCGGTGACGCGCCTCGCCGCTGTGCGGCGCGCCCGGAAGGTTGGTGTGGTGACGCAGGAACTCTCCACCCCGATGGCCTTTACCGTGGGCGAGATGGTCATGATGGGCCGCACGGCGTGGCTGGGACGCTGGACCGCTCCTGCGGCACACGACCATGCGGCGGTGGCGGAGGCCATGGAGATGACCGATACGCAGGAGCTGGCCACGCGTGCCTTCCCATCGCTTAGCGCCGGCGAGCGCCAGCGCGTGGCGGTGGCCATGGCCCTGGCCGGCGAGCCGCGCCTGCTGCTGCTCGACGAGGCCACCGCGCATCTCGACCTTGCCCACCGCATGGAGATCGTGCGCCTGATCCGCCGCATCAGTGCCGCACGGCAACTGGCGGTCGTGGCCGTGGTCCACGACCTCAACCTCGCCGCCGAGTACTTCCCGCGTCTGGTGCTGCTTGCCGAGGGACGCGTGGCGGTCGACGGATCGCCCGGGGCCGTGCTTGATCCCGCCCTGCTGCAACGCGTCTACGGCTGCGAGGTCACGGTACAGCGCGACCCGCTCGCCAACTGCCTGCGCGTCTTCCCGCGCTTTCGCGAGTAGACGCGGCGTCTAGGCTGAGACGCCCCCAGCCACTCTCTCTTTCGCTTTTGACAAAGCGTAGGGACAAAGTGCGGAGACGAAGCGTAGCCGACAAAGCGTGGAGACAAGGTGTGGGGACAAGGTGTAGGTGCGAAGCACACACTTAAACCCTCTCTTAATCTCACTCTTAAACGGCACACTTCATCCACCCGCTTAATCTTTAGCTTTCGACAACGTTTCCGCCAAAGCTCGCGACAAAGTGGCGTCTCTGGCCTGTTCCAACTGGCGACCGCCGGTCGCCAGTGGCCCCACTAGTCTTAGACACTCTGCACCAAATCCGCGAAATCCGCGCACATGCGCCTGCGAAGCAGGACATCCGTAGCTTCATCCTACCGCGCAGCGGCCATCCAAAACAATCCTGTTAATCCTGAAATCCTGTCAAAAAAACAGCGGGGCAGGCCCGGAAAATCCTGAAAATCGTATCTCGCGCCTGTTCCAACCGCCCCGCAGGGGCGGCGGCGTTACTGAACCCTAAAGCGTGCCGCCCTGGCGGCACGCTACCGGCACCGCCTCTTGCGACGCGGTGAGGGGGTGCCGAGATCGAGGAAGCTGGCGCTGGCGAGCTTCTCGGGCGAGATGAACTCGCCGTTGGCGGTGGGCGTAGTCAGTTCCCCGGACAGGGCCTCCGGTGCTGCACCGGGAGCCACGGGTTGGATCAGTTCCTTGAGGCGGGCGCGCAGGACATCGAGTCCCTCTCCTGTCCTGGTGGAGATGGGCAGCGACTTGCGGCGGGCGGCCCTGTTGAGCTGCGGGACGTTCCCGCGGGCACCCGGCAGATCCATCTTGTTGGCGACGAGCATGACCGGGCGCTTCAGCAGTTCGGGATCGAAGCGGCGGATCTCGTTGCGCAGGGCGCGGTAGTCGTCCCAGGGGGTGCGTCCGTCGACGCCGGCGGCGTCAATGACGAAGAGCAGCACCCTGGAGCGCGACAGGTGGCGCAGGAAGTCGTGGCCCAGCCCCACACCGGCATGCGCGCCCTCGATGATGCCTGGAAGGTCGGCGATACGGATCTGGCTGAAGTCGTCGAACTCGACGGTGCCGATGATCGGGTTGAGGGTGGTGAAGGGATAGGCGGCGATGCGGGGACGCGCCGCGCTCAGGGCGGAGAGCAGGGAGGATTTGCCGGCATTGGGGAAGCCCACGAGGCCGACTTCGGCGATGAGCTTTAGTTCCAGCCGCAGGCGGCGCTCCTCGCCCGCGCCGCCGGGGGTGAATTCGGTGGGAGCCTGGTGGGTGGCGCTCTTGAAGTGGACGTTGCCGAGTCCGCCGGCGCCGCCGCGGGCGACAATCAGTTCCTGACCGTCGGTGGTGATATCGCCGATCTGCTCGCCGGTCTCCTCGTCGAATACCAGCGTACCGCAGGGAACGCGCACGATCAGGTCGGCGCCATTGCGGCCGTACATCTGCTTGCCCTGGCCGGGAACGCCAGCCTCGGCTATGAGATGCGGGGCAAAGTAGAGCTGGATCAGCGAGTCGACGTTGACGTCGCCGCGGAGGATCACATGCCCTCCGCGTCCGCCGTCCCCGCCATCGGGGCCGCCGCGGGGCACATGCGCCTCGCGGCGGAAGCTGCCCGAGCCATCGCCACCGCGTCCTGCCCGTGCCTGGACAACGAGGCTATCGACAAAGTGGCGTGTTTTCACGTCGGCAACCCGTGGCCGGCGGAGTGAGCCGGATTAGACAGCAGCGTCAACCACCGGCGTGATGTTCACAATGCGGCCTTCCTTGGTGAAGGTCACAATGCCGTCTGCCAGGGCAAACAGGGTGTGGTCGCGTCCCGTGCCGACAGCCTCGCCGGCATGGATTTTGGTGCCGCGCTGGCGCACGATGATGGTGCCGGCCTTGACAATCTGGCCGTCGTAGCGCTTGACGCCCAGCCGACGACCGATGCTGTCGCGCCCGTTGGTCTTGCGTGTTTTGCGTGCCATGGTTAGATTTCTCTCCGAAAATCGAGCCTAGGCGATGGACTTGACGGTCACGGTCGTCAGTTCCTGACGGTGTCCGACCTTGCGCTCGTAGCCCTTGCGCCGCCGCTTCTTGAAGTTAATGAGTTTTGCGCCGCGCTTGTCGTCTTGCACGACCGTAAGCACGACCTTGGCGCCCTCGACATAGGGCTTGCCTACCCGCAGTTCCTTGCCGTCCGAAATTGCCAGAACCTCGGTAATCTCGACGTCGCTGCCCGTCGCTTCCGGCAACCGCTCGATATCGAACGTCATGCCGACCGCTACGCGATATTGTTTGCCGCCTGTCTCGACGACCGCATACGCTTCCATGGTTTCTATTCCTTAAGCTTGCCCGCGGCTGTTGCGCGCTCCCGCCCGGACGGAGCTTCTCTCCGATGAGAAGTGAAACGATTAGATTACCTTAAATGCGCCTTTCCGTCAATACCGGTAATGCTCGGCCTTGTAGGGACCGTCAACCGGCACCCCGATGTAGTCGGCCTGGCGCGGCGTGAGCCTGGTCAGGCGGGCGCCCAGGTGATCGAGGTGCAGACGGGCGACCTCCTCGTCGAGTTCCTTGGAAAGCCGGGTGACCCCGACCTCGTGCGGCTCGTTCCAGAGTGCGATCTGCGCCAGCGTCTGGTTGGTGAAGGAGGTGCTCATTACAAAACTGGGGTGCCCGGTGGCACAACCGAGGTTGACCAGGCGCCCCTCGGCCAGCAGGTAGATGCAATGGCCGTCGGGGAAGATGTACTTGTCGACCTGCGGCTTGATATTGACGCGGCGGATGCCGGGCCAGGCCTTGAGCCTGGCGACCTGGATCTCGTTGTCGAAGTGCCCGATGTTGCAGACGATGGCCTGGTCGCGCATGCGGCTCATGTGCTCGGCGGTGATCACGTCGCAGTTGCCGGTGGTGGTGACAAAGATGTTAGCCACGGGCAGGGCCTCCTCGATGACGGTGACCTTGTAGCCCGCCATGCAGGCCTGCAGGGCGCAGATGGGGTCGATTTCCGAGCACCACACCTGGGCCTTGTGCTCCTTGAGCGCCTCGGCGCAGCCCTTGCCGACGTCGCCGTAGCCGCAGACGAAGGCCAGCTTGCCGGCGATCATCACGTCCATGGCGCGCTTGATGCCGTCGACGAGCGACTCGCGGCAGCCGTAGATGTTGTCGAACTTCGACTTGGTGACCGAGTCGTTGACGTTGATGGCGGGCACGAGGAGGCGCTTCTCGGCCTCCAACTGGTAGAGGCGGTGGACGCCGGTGGTGGTCTCTTCCGAGACGCCCTTCCAGCCGGCCACGGCGCGCTCGAACCAGCCCGGCTCTTCCTTGATAATACGGGCGATCAGGGCGTCGATGATGCGCGCCTCCTCGACCTCGTTATCCAGCGACAGGATCGAGGGATCCCTGGTAGCCGCCATGCCGCGGTGGAGCAGCAGTGTCGCGTCGCCGCCGTCGTCGACGACGAGCTGGGGGCCCGAGCCGTCGGGCCAGGTCATGGCCTGCTTGGTACACCACCAGTACTCCTCGAGGGTCTCGCCCTTCCAGGCGAAGACGGGGATGCCGCGCGCGGCGATGGCGGCGGCGGCGTGGTCCTGCGTCGAGAAGATATTGCAACTGGCCCAGCGCACGTCGGCACCGAGTTCGGCCAGCGTCTCGATCAGCACGGCC
This sequence comes from Lentisphaerota bacterium, assembly GCA_012521875.1. Taxonomy (GTDB): domain Bacteria; phylum Verrucomicrobiota; class Kiritimatiellia; order RFP12; family JAAYLN01; genus JAAYLN01. The sequence continues at coordinate 20,029 of JAAYLN010000084.1, forward strand.
GTCTCGACGGTCATGTGGAGACTGCCCATGACGCGGGCGCCCTTGAGGGGCTTGGCGGGGCCGTACTTGGCGCGCGTGGCCATCAGGCCGGGCATCTCCTTCTCCGCGATCTCAATGGCGCGGCGACCCCAGTCGGCCAGCGAAATGTCCTTGATCTTGTACTTCATGCTCATTCTGTCCTGTTATGGCGGCAGGTGCCGCGGCTATTTCAGATTGGCGGCGTCGCGCAGCGCCTCGGCGCGGTCAGTCTTCTCCCAGGGGAAGAGGGAGCGTCCGAAGTGGCCGTAGGCCGCCGTATCGCGGTAGCACCAGCCCCTGGGGCACATCAGGCCAAGCTCGCGCACAATGGCCGCCGGGGTGAAGTTGAAGATACCACTCTCCGAAAGGATCTGCGCGATGCGCTCCTCGGGAATCCGCGCGGTACCGAAGGTCGAGACGTTGATGCTCAGCGGCCTGGCGACGCCGATGGCGTAGGCCACCTGGATCTCGCACTTGGCGGCCAGGCCGGCGGCCACGATGTTCTTGGCCGCGTAGCGCGCATAGTAGGCCGCGGAGCGGTCAACCTTGGAGGGATCCTTGCCCGAAAAGGCGCCGCCGCCATGCGACCCGACCCCGCCGTACGTATCGACGATGATCTTGCGGCCGGTCAGTCCCGAGTCGCCTTGCGGGCCGCCGATGACGAAGCGCCCGGTGGGGTTGATGAACCACTTGGTTTCGTTGGTGAGCAGATTCGTCGGACGCAGCACCTCGGTGGCAAAGGCCGTGAGATCCGCGCGGATGCGCTCAAGCGGGACTTCCTGCGTCTGGTGCGAGATCACGACCGAGGTGATCGCCCTGGGGCGGCCATCCTCGTGCAGAATCGAAACCTGGGCCTTGGAGTCGGGTTCGAGGTAGGCGATTGCGCCGCTCTTGCGGGCCTCGGCCAGCTTGGCGAGCAGGCGGTGCGAGAGCATGATGGCGGCCGGCATCAGCTCCGGCGTGGCATCGCTGGCATAGCCGAACATCATGCCCTGGTCGCCGGCACCCTGGTCTTCCGGCTCTTCGCGGCTGACGCCGAGGTCGATGTCGGCCGACTGCGCGTGCAGACCGCATACATAATTAAAGGTGTCGTAGGAGTAGCCAAGGTTGGGTTTGACGTAGCCGATATCCTTCACGACGCCGCGGGCGATCTGCTCGTAGTTGATCTTCGCGGCACCCCCATCCCTGAGCTTGAGTTCCCCGGCGTTGACGGTCAGGTTGGAGGTAACCAGCGTCTCGCAGGCTACGTGGGCGGCGGGATCGAGCGCCAGGCAGGCGTCGAGAATCGCGTCGGAAATCTGGTCGCACACCTTGTCGGGATGTCCTTCGGAGACCGATTCGGAGGTGAAAACGTGGCTCGAGGCAAGCTTGCTCATGGTGGTTGTCCTTAATAAGAGCACAAATCATAGCCGATTTCACCGTGCTATGCATCTGAAAAAGTGCGGATGAACCATAGCGTTGACATTGTTTTACCAGCAGGGTACTATTATCTTCCTCCTTGAAAAGGGATTTTGAAGGATTGGGGTGGGCTTACGCCCGCCCTGTTTGTTCTATGGTGACAACCCAAGAGGGCGGCGCGGCGCCCAGTCCGGTGAAGCATGAGCGGAATTAACAACGAACTGTTGACAGTCATCAACTATATGGAGCGCGAGCGTGGAGTCAGCCGTGAGCTGATCATCCAGGCGATCGAGTCTGCCCTGGAGGCAGCCGCACGCAAGAGCCTCGGCGTTGCCGACGGCGTGCGCGTCGACATCAACCGCAAAACGCTGGCGATCAAGGCCTTCCAGACTCTGACTGTCTCGGATGACGACAGCGGGCCGAACCTGATCTCCCTGCGCCGGGCTCGTGACTTGAAGCCGGATGCCGTTGTCGGCGAGGAGATCGAGATCGAGCTGCCGCACACCCAGATCGGGCGCATCGGCGCGCAGAACGCGCGCCAGATGATCATGCAGAAGATCCGCCAGGCCGAGCGCGACAACGCCTATATCGAGTACAAGGACCGCATCGGCGAGGTGGTCAGCGGCACTGTGCGCCAGATCGTGCGCCGCGACCTGATCATCGATATCGGCCGCGTAACGGCCCTGCTGCCCGCCCGCGAGCGCATTCCCAAGGAGGAGTTCGAGATCGGCGACACCCTGCGCGCGTATGTCTACCGGGTGCAGCCGAGCGTCAACGGCTCGAGCGTGATCCTCTCGCGCGCCTGCCCCGAGTTTGTAAAGGCGCTCTTCCGCATCGAGGTCTCCGAGATTGCCGACGGCATCGTCGAGGTCATGGGCGTCGCCCGCGATCCGGGCAACCGCGCCAAGATCGCCGTGCGCTCGCATGACGACAAGGTCGACCCGGTCGGCGCCTGTGTCGGACTGCGCGGTGCGCGCGTGCGCAGCATTGTGCGCGAACTCAACGGCGAGCGCGTGGATATTGTCCGCTGGCACGAGGATATCCGCCAGTATGCCACGCAGGCACTCTCGCCGGCACGGCTGGCCAGTGTCGTGGTCGTCTCCGAAACCTCGCGCCTGCTGCGTGTGATGGTCGACCCCGACCAGCTCTCGCTGGCCATCGGACGCCAGGGGCAGAATGTGCGCCTGACCTCGAAGCTGCTGGGTTGGAAGGTGGATATCCAGCGCACGGACCATGAGGATTCCTTCGAGACGCGCGTGTCGCGGGCGATCGACGGCCTGGCCGCGATCGAGGGCATAAACCGCGACGAGGCAGAGATTTTGGTTCAGAACGGCTTCCTGTCACCCGAGGGCATTCTGGATGTCGAAGTGCCATATCTCCAGGAGGTCACCGGACTCTCCGAGGAGGCCGTCCGCAGAATTTGGGATGCCGCGCATGCCATGGGCTCGCCCAGGCAGGACGCGTATGAGCAAGAGGATGAAATTTCATGAGAATATTTGAGCTGGCCCAGGAGTTGCAAACGACAAGCGGCGAGGTGCTGCGCTTGGCGCGGGCGCTGGACCTGGACGCCAGGTCAACCCTGTCGCGCCTGGACAACGACGATGTCCAGACGTTGAAGCGCAGCATGGCCTCGCAGCCGTCTGGGGCAAGACAGGTTCCGGTCAAGACACAGGCTCTTCTGGCCGCCAAGCGCAAGCGCGCCGCGCAACAGAGAGACGCCAAGGCGGCTGCCGAACGGCAGGCGCTTGAGGCGGCGATCTCGCGTGCCCGCGAAGCGCACGCGCGTGCCAGCGGCGAAGCACCGGACACCAAGCCGTCCAGGAAGACCGATGCCCCGGTCGAGGCTGCTGCGGCAGCACCGGCCACCGGGACGCCGGACGTGCCTGAGAAGACCCTGAAGATCGAGCCCCTGCCGCCTGTCGAGGTGGAGGGCAAGGTCATCATCCATGCTGCGGTCGAAACCCTGGAGCCCGCAGAGAAGACCGGTTCGCATGCGGCAGAGGATGATGATCGCGACTCACACGGCGTCGAGATTGATCCCGACGAGGAGTTCGACCCCGACGAGGAGATTGCCACGGCCTATCTCGGCCGGCAGGCCAAGACCCCGCAGACATCCAAGGCGCACCCCATGCGTCCCAAGGAGACGCGTGACGTCGACTTGCCGCGGCCGCCCGCGGGCAAACGCGGAGCCGCTGCGGCAGCCAAGACACCGGCCTCCAGGCGAGGCACCCGGGATGCCGCCGGCAGGGCCGCACAGGCGCAGGACCGCCGCGAAGAGGCCGCACAGGCACGCGGCCAGAAGGGCGGCATCCCGCGCGGGCTGCAGCAGGGCATTCCACGCGGACAGCAGGGCATCGTGCGCGGCAAGCAGGACGGAGGTATCCCGCGCGGGCTGCAGCAGGGCATTCCACGCGGACAGCAGGGCATCGTGCGCGGCAAGCAGGACGCTGGTATCCCACGCGGCAAGCAGGGCGGCATTCCGCGCGGCAAGCAGACCGCCACCGAGCGCGGTGCCACACCCGCCAGGCAGCGCTTCGCCCCCGTCGTCTCCAGCGCCCCATCGGCCGACAAGGTGATCCAACTGCGCGGCCCTATCCCCCTCAAGGATCTGGCCGAGATGATGGGCATCCGCCCCAACCGCCTGATCGCCGACCTGATGCAGTTGAACGTGCTCGTCTCGATCAACCAGCGGGTCGACATCGAGCGGGCCGGCAAGATCGCCGAAAAGTACGGCTACACCGTCGAGATGGAGCGCACCCGCCGCTCCGCGACGCGCAAGCCGACCATCAAGCGCCTCGATGAGGAGGACGACATCCCCGAGGACCAGCCCGAGGATATGAAGCCGCGTCCGCCCGTCGTGACCTTCCTCGGCCACGTCGACCACGGCAAGACCTCCCTCATGGACTACATCCGCGAGGCCAAGGTGGTCGCCGGCGAGGCCGGCGGTATCACGCAGCACATCGGCGCCTACTCCGTCGAGGTCGCCGGGCGCAAGATCACTTTCCTTGATACGCCGGGTCATGCGGCCTTCTCGGCCATGCGCGCCCGCGGCGCCAACCTCACCGACATCGCCGTGATCATCATCGCCGCGGACGACGGCATCATGCCGCAGACGCGCGAGGTCATCAGGCAGGCCCAGCAGGCCGGGGTGCAGCTCATGGTTGCGATCAACAAGTGCGACCTGCCCTCCGCCAAGCCCGACCGCGTGCGCCAGCAACTGCAAGGCGAAGGCCTCACCCCCGAGGAGTGGGGCGGCGACCTGATCGTCTGCGAGGTCAGCGCCATGACCGGCCAGGGCGTCGACCACCTGCTCGAGATGATCCTGCTCCAGGCCGATATGCTGGAACTCGAGGCCAACCCCGACCGCCGCGCCGATGGCTACGTCATCGAGGCGCAGCTCGAGCTGGGCCGTGGCCCGACGGCCACCCTGCTCGTCTCCTCGGGCACGCTCAAGCAGGGCGATGTTGTGCTAATCGGCGAGCATTTCGGCCGCCTGCGCGGCCTGGTTGACGACCGCGGCCGCAAGGTGCTCAAGGCCGGCCCGGCCACGGCCGTGCGCGTCATGGGCCTCTCGGGCGTGCCCGAGGCCGGCGCGGAGTTCCGCGTGATGGTCAACGAGAAGCGCGCCCGCGAGCTGGCGGAGAAGTTCGCCCAGGAACGCAAGGACGCCGAGCTGACCGCCGCCAGCCGTACCGTGACGATGGACACCCTGCTCGAAAAGCTCACCGAGCAGGAGAAGAAGCAGCTCAACGTGATCGTCAAGGGCGACACCCAGGGCTCGGTCGAGGCGATCGTTGACTCGCTGCGCGACATCCGCAGCGAGAAGATCGCGCTGGAGATCATCAACACCGGCGTCGGCAACATCTCCACTACCGACGTGCAGCGCGCTGCGGCCAGTGATTCCCTGGTGGTGGGCTTCCAGGTGGGGCTGGACACAGGCGTTGCGGCGCTGGCGCGCCACGAGAATGTGCGAGCCCAGACCTTCCGCATCATCTACGAGCTCTTCGACCATGTGAAACAGGCGATGCTCGACCTGCTCGACCCCGAGTACCGCGAAGTCCACAAGGGCGAGGCGCAGATCCGTGCCATCTTCGACATCGGCCGCAAGGGCCGTGTCGCCGGATGCCAGTTGCTCGGCGGCACCATTGCCACCCGCTTCCGCGTGCGTATCAAGCGTGCCCGCGAGGTGATCTTCGACGGCCGCATCGCCTCGCTGCGCCACTTCCAGGACGAGGTGCCCGAGGTCAGCGACCTGCAGGAGTGCGGTATCTTCTTCGACGGCTTCGAGGATTTCGCCGAGGGCGATATCGTCGAATGCTACGCCATGGAAGAGCTCGAGCGCACGTTGTAGGATACGCGCCCATTCCCGCCGCCCGTGGCGGGAATGGGCACCATAATACTGGCGCCAGGCCATCGTCCTCGTCCTCGAGCCCGGTACTGCCGTGCCTGCCGGCACTACCGGTACTGCCGGTGTTGCTCACGGTTGGGCAGACGCCCGCCCCTCCCGCTTGCGCCACGCCGCTACTGTCCCCTGTCTCCTGCCCTTATTTTCCGGTGGAGTAAAAACAGATATGATGCTTTAATAAACCCGGATTGTGCGTTATGAACCGTTTTCTATTACCACTTTCGCTGCTCCTCCTCTCTATCGCCATGGCAGCGCCGCGCAGCGGCGCAGCGGCGACCAACCTGATCGTCGCCGCCGGGGACGGCGTGGCGCTCACCGCCTACTGTACCCACCCCTTCGATGCGCGCCGCATCATGCCCGATGACGACGGCGCATCCGCCCTCGCCACCGGACTCGATGCCGTCGCGGCGCGCGGCGCGTCCGAAGCCCTCTCGCTGGTGGTCAGGAGCCCCGCTGCGGTACAATCACTCTCGATCGAGGTCGCCGACCTTGTCGCCGGCGACAAGACCCTGCCCGCGAACATCATCGACATCCGTATCGTCAAGGTCTGGTACCAGTCCGGCAACGCCTGGTTCACCGAGATCGCCGATCACGGGCGTCCGGTGCTGGTGCCCGAGCTGCTGCTGCACAACGACAACCTCGTGCGTACCGACCCCAAGGCCCGTTCCAACCTCGTGCTCTCCAAGGGGCAGCACCTGCCCTGCACACAAGCCGGTCTCGTGGCGGACGACGATGCCGCGACGCTCCAGCCCTTCACCCTCGCCGCCGGCGCGGCGCGCCAGCTCTTCGTGGGCATCACCGTGCCCCGCGACGCCGCGCCCGGATACTACACGGGGCGTCTCACCTTCGAGGCCGACGGCCGGCCGGCCGGTTACATGCCGGTTGCGCTGCGCGTGCTCCCCTATGTGCTGCCGCCGCCACGCGCCCGCTTTAGCGACCGCCCGTTTGTATATTACGCCCCCGCCGGCCTCGGCTCCTTCACCACGCCCCCGCCGTCCGATTTCCGCCCCATCACCTTCGCGACAACACCCGACTACCGGCAGCAGGCGCATCTGCACAAGGTACACCTCTTCACCCAGACGGCCACCCTGCGCCAGCTTGAGCCCGTCCGCGCCATCGGCGCCATGGCCCTCGACGCCGCGCCACCGCTTCCCGGCATCGAAAACCCGGCGGTCTGGCGCCGCAAGAAGGGCATAATAGCCTTCCTCGCGGGCTACGACGGCATCTACCTGGCCGCCATCACCGACCCCGTCGCCCCCTGGAACGAGGCCGGACGTCCGGTTTACCGCTCGCGCTCGCTGCTCTATCCCACCGCCACCGCCGCCCTCCACACCCTGGCTTCCGAAGCACTCCGCGCCGCCGCCACCGACGTGGCCTACCTGAGCTATCTCCACACGCTGGCGCAGGGGCTGCTAGCCGCGGACGACCATACCATCGTGGTTGAAGGCCGCCGCGCCCTCGCCTGGACGGAGGACATCAGCAAGAGCTCCCCCGCGCCGGACACCGTGCGCCTCGACGCCATCGCCTGGATCGAGCGGCTCCGCCAGTTTGCCCCCTCCCGCCCCGACGCCCTCGCCTGTACGGGCGGCACGCATGCCGCCCCGCCGCCTACTGCCACAGCCTCAGCCGCTGTAAAGGCGGCGCGCATGCCGCCCCCCTGATTCAAGGAAAAACCATGTCGCTTATTATAAAATGGCTCCCGCCCATCGCCTGCCTCCTTCTGGTTGCGGGACGCGCGCCCCTTGTCCGGGGGCAGACACTCAAGGCCACCGAGGTCATCCACTCGAGCTGGGTCGCGCTCGACCGCGGCAGCAATGCCGACTTCGTCGAGGAGAACTTCAGGCAGAAGCCCTCGTGCGTACACACGAACTTCATCCGCATCGAGGCGCCCGCCACGTCCGGGGCGCGCCCGCAACCGGAGAGCGGCCATGCCGCGGCCGTCATCTACAACCACAGCGGCTGGCTGTTCGCCCTGCGCTTCCGTGCCGGGCATGATCCGGCCCGCTTCGGCAAGACCGAGCTATACCTGCGCTCCCACAATCCCGATGTGCCGCCGCGCCACCTGCAAATCCTGCCGGCCGACGACCGCATCCTGCAAATGGCACCGCTTGACTTCGGCGGCGCCATCGTGATCCCGCACCGCAACCGCCCCAACCCCAGGCACCCCTACATCAGCGAGACGGAGCTCGCCTCCGGCTTCGGCCCCGCCGGGCCGCTCAACCACGAATTCAAGATCATGCGTACCGCCAGCGGCGAGCACCTCATCACCTGCTTTTTCCGCTGGAAGGGGTTCGGTACCGACCTGCCCTTCAATCTCGAGAATGCCCGCCAGGGCATAGACTGGGGCATCAAGATCATCCGGCACGGACCCGATGGCACCAGATACGTCTTCGGCCCCTCGGACGCGCCCTACGCCGACTACGCCACCCTCTCCTGGCCGCCGATCAAGGCCGCCTACCGCATCGGCATCTATCACAAATGGGTCTTCATCGGCCTCAGCTCCCTCGCCGGACAGGTCAGCGAGGGCGCCCGCTCCTACTGGGAGATATCCGGCGCGGAGTCGGCCTACGGTTTCCGCCAGCCGGCGGAGCCCACCCTGCAGCCCCGCGAACCGGCCTCCGACCGCCTCTTCCTCGCCGCCCGGCTCGAACCCTTCCTGACGGCCAACCAGAAGTTCCTCTCCATGTTTTCCTACTCCTCGGAAAAGGGCTCGCCCTCGTACAGCCTGCCCGACAACGCGAAGGACGACTTCTTCACCAGGGAAGTGCGCCGCCTCTACTCCTACCGCGACGACATCGCCGACCTGCGCCGTGCCTATCTCCTCGACCGCCTGCTCGGGCGGGAGGTGCAGATCCCCGCGCCCAAACCAACAAAGAAGGCTCCCGCCCCAGTCACCTGGGACTCACTGGAAGACGGCGGCCTCCATGAGATCAAGCTCGATGAAGATCCGCTCTTCTAAAGGGAAATGACGATGACTTTCCTTCCCAACCATACCCTCCGCCGCGCCCGTGTGCCGCTGCCGCTCTGCCTCGCCGCACTGCTGGTGGTGACCGGTCCCCTGCGGGCCGGCACCCCGCCCACCACCCTCGTGCTCGATACCGCGCGCATCACACCCACTGCAGGCGTCCGCATCGACCGCGGTGCCGCGCCCGACGGTACCGATGCCCTGGTCTTCAACGGTACCGCCGAAGGCGGCGTGCCGTTCCCCGTCTCCGACGACGAGCTGAAGCGTCTCCCCGGAACGGAGCTGAGTGTCAGCTTCTGGGTGCGCATAGACCGGATTGCCGAGTCCCGCATCGGCCTGGGATGCCGCATCCCGCAGCACCGCCAGCCGCGGCAGGCGCCGATCATCGTGGATGCCGGTACCGTCGCCACCGCCTTCGGCTCCTACAATATCTACTCGCCGGTGGAGCAGCCGCTGGCCACCGGTGCCTGGCACCATGTCGCCTTCACCTACTCCATGTCGAACCTCACCTTCGCGACCTACTACGACGGCATTCCCCAGCGCTGCGGCACCCTGACGCCCGACATCCCCGCGCCGGTGGCGGTCTCCAGCCTGCTCGGCCCCCTGGGCGGCAAGCCGTTCACCGGAGCCATCGGCGGCGTGCGCCTCTGGAACCGGGCGCTGCCGGCGGAGGCGCTGCTGCGCTTCCGCCCCTCGCCCGCCGCCGCCCGCGCCCTGGCGGCACCCCTGACCGCCGCGGCGTCCGACACGCCCCACGCCCCCTTCCGCCAGTGGTGTACCGCGCTGGCCGCCGAGGCCAAGGCGGGCGAGCCAGTCTCGCTGCGCCGCTGGCAGTTCATCGCCGGCGTCACCCGCGACCTGCCCACCCTCGCGTCATGGGCCCGCCCCCTAGCCACCGGACGCCTGGCCCGCGCGCCCTTCCTCGCAACCTCGATCTATCCCTACGACCACGAGAAGCGCCTGCCGTTCCGTCTGCCGCACGACGGCACCCCCACCGACACCCTGGAAACCGCCCTCGCCAGGGGTGAATACGAGTCGCTCTCCTTCATGCTCCATCCCCTGCGGAACATCGGCAGGCTCGAGATCAAGGCAGCCCCCCCCCGCAATGAAAAGGGCGCCACCCTGCCGGTGGAGTCGCTCGATATCCGCATTGTCAAGTGCTGGTTCAATCCCGCCAGCGGCTGGAACACCTACTTCGGCGGCGGCCGCGAGTTCCCCACCCTGGCCCCCGAGCTCCTGCTGTACGACGACGCCCTCGTCAAGGTTGACACCGACAACCGCGCCAACTACCTGCGCGTCGACTACCGTTCCGGCTCACGCTATGTGGATATCAGCCGCTACGGCACCCCCTCGACCGTCCCGCCCTTCAACTATGTCCGCGACCCGGTCGCGGACGCGCCGGGCCCCCTGCCCCTGCCGCTACCGCTCACCGAGGGACGCAACCAGCAGTTCTGGGTCACCGTGCATGCCCCCTCCAACGCCGCCCCCGGCACCTATACCACCGAGATCACCCTCACCGCCGACGGTGCCGCCGCCGGCTCGCTGCAGCTCAGCGCCACCGTGCGCCCCTATCTCCTCCCGCGCCCGATGACGCGCTACAACCCGAACCTCGAATACCTCGGCGCCTTCATGAACCACTGCCAGCTCGCCTCCCAGGTCGGCATGGGCAAGAGCCTGGCACACGCCGAGAAGCGCTTCCTGGCCGAGATGCGCAACATGGTCGCCCACAACATGCTGCATCCCTTCATGTCGGGCTTCGACAACGAGTCCGATGACGAGCTCACCATCCGTCAATTCCAGCTCATGCGCGAGGCCGGCATGCCGCTCCAGCCCCTCTTCGGCGGCTCCGGCTTCAATCCGGAGTGGCTGGGCTGGATGCGCGAGGGCGGGTCGTTCGAGAACGAGCCGGAAACCTACGAGCGCTTACGGCGCGACTTCGAGAAGCGCATCATCCGTGCCGCCGGCCGTTTCGACGAGGTGGTGGGGCACCGCGACGTCTACTTCTACGGCCTCGACGAGGCGGGGCCCGGCACCGTGCGCCAGGAGTTCGCCTTCTTCTCGATCCTGCACAAGTACGGCTTCAAGGCCTTCATCACCTCCGGCGTGGCCGCCTTTGCCAACTTCGTCGTGGATGCCAACGACATCCCCGCGCACGTCAGCGAGTTCGAGGCCCGGCGCTGGCACCTCGGCGGCGCGCGGCTCTTCAGCTACGCCTGTCCCTTCACCGGCCCCGAAAACCCCGAGGTCTGGCGCCGCACCAAGGGACTGCGGATGTACATGGCCAACTACGACGGCATTGCCGAGTATGTCTGGTACGAGGGCCACCATATCTGGAACGATTTTGTCGCCGCCAGCCGCTACAAGAACTTCAACATCGTCTATCCCACCCACGACGGCGTGATCGATACCGTCGCCTGGGAGGCGCTGCGCGAGGCCTTTGACGATGTGCGCTACGCGACGCTCCTGAAGCAGATTGCCACCGCCGCCATGGCCGCGGATGCCCCGGAAACCGCCACCATGGGCCGCGAGCACCTCTTCTGGCTCGAATCCACCGATCCCGAGACCGTTGACCTCGACGCCTTCCGCGCCAGCGCGGCCCAGCGTATCGAGATGCTCGCCAAGCGGCTGCCAGGCTTCCGTTCCCCCGCCGCGCCCCGGGCCCGCCTCACCCTGCCCGCCCCCCTGCCGGCACTCGCCGCAAGTCCCGCACAAGCCGGCACCTCCGCCGGTGAAGGCATCAGCGAGGCCGACGCCAGACTCCTGTCCGCCGTCCTGACGGATCGCGCGCGCACGGAAGCACTCCACGGACGCCCCCGCCTGCGCCAGTCCTACCTGGAAACCCTCGATAAGCTCACGGGCGACGCCGCCCGCGCGGAACTCCTCGTGACCCTCGGCGCGCTGGAGGCCGATATGGGCGCCACGTCCGACGCGCTCGGGCACTGGCACGCCGCTGCAACCATGGGCGCCGCCTCCACCACCAACCGCCTGCGCGCCATCCGGGGCATCATCGGGCACGACCCCGTCGGACCGCGCGCCGCCGCCTTCGCGAATCTCGCCAAGACCCTGCCGGGCGTCACGACCGACGATCTGCTCGAGGTCAACCTGGCACTCGCCAAGCGGCGCAAGAGCCAGAATTTCTACGACCAGGCCATCCCCCCGCTGCTGGCCGCCGCCGCGACCAGCGGGCTCGATGCTTCGCGCCTGACCCGCATACGCCTGGAATTGGCCGCCACCTACCGCGTGCTGGGCAACGATGCCGAGGCCCGCAGGATCTACCAGGAGGTCATCAACGCCGGCGGGGCGGCGGCGCAGGTCAATGCGGCCTACCGCGGACTGCTCGAGACCATCGTCACCCCCACCGAATACGACTGGGTGCCGACCAGGGCGGCGCTCGACGAGGCTCTGGCCATCTACAACGCCGCCTGCGATAAGGGCCGCCTCTCCAACCAGGCGGCCGCCGACTTCATCGCCCTCATGGCACCGGCCTTCATCGCCGCCGGCCAGCCCGGCGTGATCATCGGACTCGGCGAGCCCCTGGTCGCCCCCGGCGCGGCGCTCAAGCGCAGCGAGGCGGCGCTCCTCTTCGAAAAGCTGGGCGACGCCCACGTCGCGCTCAAGCAGCACGCCAAAGCCGTCTCCTGCTACGAGCGCGTCGAGCCGGTCGGACAGCTCCGCATCCTGGAGAAGATCGGTGACAACGCCCGGCTGGCCAAGAACTTCCGCCGTGCCCAGCAGGCCTATGCCGACATGGTTCCCATGATCGACAAGGAGGAGAACAAGTCGTTCTACAACCGCATCTCGCGCTACGTCGTCCTGCTCACCCAGGCCACACGCGACGCGACCGCCCCCACCACCGAGTCGGTCTTCGACGCGCCGGGCGACTTCGGTGGTCTCACACTGGAAGAGTAAGCATGAGCATAACACGCCATTTCCTGGGCTGGGACCGGCCGCTCTGCGAGACCGTTCCGGCCTACCTTCTGGACGGCACATCCGCAGCGCGCGCCGACATGCGCGACACCCTGCTGGTGGTGCCGACGCGCCAGTCAAGCTGGCGGTTGCGGAACGCGCTGCCGGTGGCCGCCCACAAGCGCGGCCGGGCACTGCTCGGCCCGGAGATCATCACGCCCCCCGTACTGCTCGAGCCGGAGGCCGCCCCCGGTACCGCCACGGCGCTGCAATCCCTGCTGGCCTGGGTGGCGGTACTGACCGCCATCGAGCCCGGCGCATGCCCCGCGCTGCTCGGCACGCGGCGCGACCGTCCCTCCGATTGCAACTGGGCCCTGCCGGTGGCGCGCCGCTTCCAGGAGCTGCGCCGCGAGCTGGCCGATGGCAACCTGTCGCTCGCACAGGTCGCCGCCAGGGGCGCGGATCTCGAGGAGCAGGAGCGCTGGAACGAGCTGGCCGAACTCGAGGGCCGCTACATGCGCCAGCTCGCCACATGGAAACTGAACGATCCGCTGGCCGTCAAGCTGGCCCAGGCCACCGGCGCGCCAGTGCCGGAGGAGGTCAGGCGCGTCATCCTGGCGGCGCTGCCCGATCCGCCCGAGCTGCTCCTGACGCTCCTGACGCGCTGGAGCGCGGCCGGCATTGCCGTCGAGGTGCTCGTGGCCGCGCCCCCGGAGGAGGCCGCGCTCTTCGATGCCTGGGGACGCCCCCTGCCGGAGAAGTGGGCCGTCCGGCAGATCGACGTGGGCAACGCCGTCCTCAGGCTCGAGGCCACCCCTGAGGAACAGGCCGCGCGCATCGCCCGTGCCGTGGCCGAGGCCTTGCAGACCGCGCCGCCCGCTGCGGCGGATGGAGAGACGCCGCAGATCGCCATCGGCGTGCCCGATCAGGAGGCGGTCGGGCCGCTGCAGCGCGAGCTGGCGGCCCTCGGGCTGCCCGCCTTCGATCCGCGCAACCGCCCCTTCAGCGATTCGCCCCTCTACCGCCTCGTGCAGGCATTGCTCGATCTGCGCGCGCGCGACAGCTACGACGCGGTCGCCACCCTGCTGCGCCATCCCGACGTCCTGGCGGCTCTCGGCAACGCCACCGGCCTTCTGCGGGCGCTGGACGCCTTCCAGACGGAACACCTGCCCGTCACGCTGGCCGACATGCACCAGCGCGACGGCGAACAGGCCTGCCGGCCGCCCGCCGGGGCGCTCGACCGGGTACGGCACTGGCGGCGGCGCCTGAACGAGGGCGGCCTGGCCGGGGGCCTGCGCGATGTACTGCAGGATATCTACAAATCGCGCCTCCTGCACGACGACAACCCCGCCGATGCCGCCTTCCAGCAGGATGTCACCGCCTTTGATGGTGTCCTGCGCGAGCTGGAGAGCGCCGGTGCCGCCGCTCCGGCGGACGACACGGCCGCCGCCGTGCTCCTGGCGCGTCTGCGCGAGGGTCAGATCCGCCCCGAACGCAATCAGGAACCGCTCGAGCTCGAAGGCTGGCTCGAGCTGGCCTGGAACCCCGCCCCGCTGCTCTTCGTCGCGGGGATGAACGAGGGCTATGTGCCCGACGGCAAGGTGGGCGACCTCTTCCTGCCCGACACGCTGCGCAACAGGCTCGGACTGCGCGACGACGCCATGCGCGTGGCGCGCGACGCCTACGTGCTGACGGCCCTGCTGGCCCAGCGCCGCACCGCCGGACGCATAGTCCTGCTGGTGGGCAAGACCTCGGCGGCCGGCGATCCGCTGCGCCCCTCGCGGCTCCTCTTCCGCTGCCCCGACGAGCAACTGGTCGCCCGCGCCAAGCTGCTCTTCAGCGAACCTAAGGCGGCGCGCAGTGCCTCGGCCTACCAGATCAGCTTCAAGCTCGATCCCGCCCTGCTGCCGCCCGCAGTCATCAGCGACAAGCGCACTCGCCGGCTCTCGCCCTCGTCCATCAAGACCTACCTCGCCAGCCCGCTGCGCTTCTACCTCGCCGAGGTGCTCGGCATGGAGGCGCTCGACGACCGCGCCCGCGAGCCCGACGCACGGGCCTTCGGTACCCTCGTGCATGACACGCTCGAGGCCATGGCCGACGCGGGGAAGGCCGTCTGGGGCTGCGGCGATGCCGCGAGGCTGGGCGATTGGCTGGAGCGGCACCTGCGGGAGAACTGCCGCCGGCGCTACGGCGTCAGCCCCTGGCTGGGGGTCGAGCTGGCCCTCGATAGCGCCGTGCGCCGCCTGCGCGCCTTTGCCGCCAGACAGGTGGAGTGGCACGCGGCGGGATGGGGGATCGTGAAGAATGAGCAGGATCTCTCCTGCATCATCGGTGGCGTGACCATCAACGGACGAATCGACCGCATAGATCGCCACAGGGAGACTGGCGTCTGCGTCATCCTCGACTACAAGACCAGCGACAAGGCCAGGAGTCCCGTCGAGACCCATTTTGCCCCCGCCCGCGAGGACGAGCCAATCCCCGAGGCGGGGCTCTCCGCGCTGCTCATCAACCCGGATGGCAAAGATACCAGTAAACGCTGGACCGACCTGCAACTGCCGCTCTACCGCGAGTTCGTGCGCGGCGAGCTGGGCCCCGATGTCCAGACGGGCTACATCGCGCTGCCGAGCGCGCTGGGCGATACCGGTTTCCTGCTCTGGGATGGTTACACCGATGCCCTGCAGGATTCGGCCATGGCCTGCGCGCGGGCGGTGGTCGCCAACATCCGGGATGGGAAATTCTGGCCGCCGGGCAGTCTCAAGAGCGGCTATGAGGACGACTTCGCCGGTCTCCTGCTCGACGATCCGGCCAATACGATCAACCCCCCGTCCGTTCCGTGGAGGGTCACGCCATGAACCAGCTTCAGAACCGCGCGATCTCCGCCTCGGCCGGCACGGGCAAGACCTTCCGGCTGGCGCACCGCTACCTCGGCCTGATGGCCGCGAGCATTCCGCCCGACCGTATCTGCGCGCTGACCTTCACCCGCAAGGCGGCCGGCGAGATCTTCGACAAGATCGTCGCCCGCCTGGCCGCTGCCGCCACCGACGGCAGGACACGCGCCGAAACCCGCGACACGATCGCCCGCGAGGGTCTGCCGGCCCCCGAGGACACCCCCGAGGCCTATATCGCGCTGCTGCGCCAGCTTCTCGACCAGAGCCACCGCCTGCGCATCGGCACCCTGGACAGCTTCATCCTCGGCATCGTCAACGCCTTCCCGCTGGAACTCGGCATCTCGCCCGACACGCGTCCCATGGACGGCGACAGCGGCGAGGCCCAGGCCCTGCGGCAGGCCATTTTCACCCGCCTCTTCGACCCCGCCCAGGGCGCGGGCAAGGAGGGTGGCGCGCTGCTCTCCGAACTCCGCCTGGCCCGCGCGGGGCAGGAGGACAAGCAGCTCGGCAGGACGCTCGACAGGCTGATAACCGACGGCTACGACTTCTACCGCAATCATAAGGCCCACCACTGGGGCGACACCCTTCGCATCTGGCCCGGCAACGGGCGCTGGTGGGAACATCCCCCGACCGGCAGCGGCTATACCGCCGACGCGCTGGCGGCAGCGCTGGAGACCGTTTTCGGCGCGAGTGGACGCCCCAGGAGCCTGGGCGAAACATGCGCCAGGCTGGCGCGCGCGGGCATGGAGCACGCGCTCGACAAGCCCTGCCCGGACTTGAGCACCCGGGTCGCGCAGCAATTGATGGCTGCGGCCGAACACGATGCGCCGCCAACCCTGACCTACTACAGACAGGACTATCCGGTACCCGCCGCGCTCTGGCCCGACCTGCGCCGCGCGATCATCAACCTGATTGCCGTCGAGGTTGACCGCGCCGCCTCGAAGACACATGGCCTGCGCCAGGTGCTGGAGCGTTACGATGCGTACTATAACGAGTCGCTGGCAAGCGGCGGCCCCTTCACCTTCGAGGATCTGTCGCGGCTGCTCGGCACCGGCGCGGCCGTACCGAGCCTCAACCGCGGCTACCCCAACTCCAACCGTCTCTACATAGACTACCGCCTCGACAGCCAGCTCGACCACTGGATGCTCGACGAGTTCCAGGATACCAGCGACAACCAGTGGCTGGCGCTGGAAAACCTGATTGACGAGGTCATGCAGGACGAGGAGCGCTCCTTCTTCTACGTGGGCGACGTCAAGCAGTCGATCTATGGCTGGCGCGGCGGCAACCACCGTCTCTTCCACCAGGTGCTCGCCAAGTATGGCGGCCTCGGCCGGCGGGCCATCGCCCTCGAGTCGATCACCAGATGCTACCGGTCGCTGCCGGCGGTCATTGATGCGGTCAATGCCGTCTTCGATGATCTGGCCGGGTGGGAACCCAAGACCGAAGGTACCGGACCACGCCCGGATGCCGTCGAGGCCTTTGGCCGTTTCTGGGAAAGGCATGAAAGCGCCCGCAAGGGCGAGGGCGAGGGCTATGCCGCGCTGGTGGAGTACGAATCCACCACTGGCAAACGACGATCTGCGGAGAATGAGGACGAGGAGGAGGAAACCCTCGAGCCCGCCGCCTATAAGGCCGTTGCCGCGGTACTCCAGGAGGCTGGCCCGTCGCTGGCGCACCTCTCGGTGGCGGTTCTTGTCCGCGACAACAACTCCGGTCGCGCCTGCGTCGACACCCTGCGGCGCCTGCTGCCCGGCGTGCCGGTGGTACACGAGGGCAAGGGCGGCATCGTCGACCATCCTGTGGTCACGCTGCTGCTGGCGCTGGTGCGCTACGCCGCCCATCCCGGCGACACCGTCGCCCTGCGCCATCTGCAGATGAGCCCGCTGGCTAAGCTGGATCGCCTGGGCTCCATCGAAGAACTCCCCGCCCGCGTGCTGGGAGAGCTGCAGACGCATGGTTTTGCCGCCACCCTGCGCCAGTGGGGCGCCGCGCTTGGCAACCTCGATGCCTTCGGCCAGCAGCGCCTGCTCGAGCTGCTGACGGCGGCGGAGGCCTTCGACGCCCGGGGCCTCTGCGATGCCGACGCCTTTGCCGACCATGTCGCCGCCTACCAGGCCAGGAGCAGCGCCGAGGCGGGTGCCGTGCGCGTGATGACGATCCACCAGGCCAAGGGACTGGGCTTCGACCTCGTGGTGGTGCCCTTCAGCGCCAACGCCAAGAGCTTCGGCAAACCGGGACGGCCAACATTCCTGACGGGCGATGACTGGGTGCTCGACCCGCTGAAGAACGATTTGCTGGAGGCCGTCGGCGGTGCACCGCTGCAGGCGCAGGAGCGCGAATATGCCGAAGCCAACTTCGCCCAGCTCTGCACGCTCTACGTGGCGCTGACCCGCGCCAGGCAGGCGCTGGTAATGGTTATACCGGCCCCTGCAAAGAATCCGACTGCCATCCGCGAGGCCGACCTGCTGCGCGAGCGCCTCGTGACAGAGACGCTCGACGAGCAACTGCCTAACGGCGCCGGACGCATACTCTACCAGACCGGCGACCGCCTCTGGCACCAGCGG
>JAAYLN010000085.1 GCA_012521875.1 Lentisphaerota bacterium
GCCAGCGGATCCACCGCCATTACCGCCTGGAGCAACCGCATCCTGGGCGATCCCGCCTTTGCCAACGTGCTGCGCCAGCTCCTGACCAGACATGGACTCGTGATGCAGGATGCCCACGCCCCGTGGAGCACGCCGTGGGATCTCGACATCGAGGACGCCGGGCGCCGCCATGATTCACGGCTAGAGTGCGTTAAGGGACAATCCAGGTGCCGGTCTTGCCAGCCAGAGCGGCACTGATATGCTCGGGATCGGTAATCAGGGCCTTCTTGCCGCCGTTTTCGATGAACTGGATGCACGCCTGGATCTTTGGCAGCATGCTTCCAGAGGCAAAATGCCCCTCTTTAACGTACTGCCTGGCTTCGGCGACGGTCATCTGGTCCAGCCACATCTGATCCGGTGTGTTGAAATCAAGGGCCACCTTCTCGACGGCGGTGCTGATCAGGAACAGATCCGCCCCGATCAGCTTGGCCAGCAATGACGACCCGAAATCCTTGTCGATCACAGCCTCGATGCCGGTCAGCGTGCCGTCGTCGAGCTCGATCACCGGGATGCCGCCGCCACCCACACCGATCACCGTAAAACCGGCATCGATCAGATTGTGGATAGCTTCGGCCTCGATAATCGTGACCGGACGCGGCGAGGGCACCACCCGGCGCCATCCGCGCCCGGCATCCTCCACCACCGTCCAGCCGTCGTTATCCCCGCGGGATTTTGCCTCGGCCTCCTCCATGAAACTGCCGATGGGCTTGGAAGGATGCTCGAATGCCGGGTCATGCTTGTCAACCACTGCCTGTGTAACGACCGTCACTGCCTCCTTGCTGATCCCGCGGCGCTTGAACTCGTTGTGCAAGGCCTTTTGGAGCATATAGCCGATGGAGCCCTGGGTTTTCGCGCCGCAGTAGTCCAGCGGCACCTCATGCAGGACTTCCCTGGCCAGTTCGGATCGGCGCAGATTAAAACCGACCTGGGGTCCGTTGCCATGGGTGACAACCACATCCCAGCCGCCTTCAATCATATCCACGATGTGAGGCATCGTGTCCATTACGCAATTGTATTGATCCTGAACGGATTGGCGGGACTTATCCTTGATCAACGCGTTACCGCCAACCGCAACAACAGCAATTCCTTGTTTCGTCATACTTCACAATCAGCAGGAAAGCGCTGTTCAGACGGCACGGGGTACCACCCGCTGAGACCGTCCTGAAGAAGCGCTTTCATCGGGTCGTCATTTTAGGACAAGCGGGGCGGATGCGTCAAGATGAGACCGAGCGGCTCGGGCCATTTGGGCCATTTGCCGCAAGATTTCCTTTTGCACAAGATGGCGCGTTTGCTAAAATACGCTCGCGAAAGGGCACAACCATGAAGAGCCTGATCGTCAAGAAATAGAACTGCAAGAAGCCGACAATGACCATGAAGGAACGGAAGGCCGCCAAGAAGGCCAAGAAGGCCGCCCGCGACACTCCGTCGTCCCCGGTCTGAGGCGCCACCTGTCCCGCCAAAGATCTTGCACCCCCCTTGCCGGGCACTCGTGGCACGGGTATCCCGCCCGTGTTTCATGGGCGGTACGTCCATGCCGCGAGGGGTTTTGCAAGAGCCTGGTCTGGGACACCGCACAGTCGCCCCGTCTTTCGTTTTCGACAAAGCGTAGGGACGAAGTGTGGGGACGAAGCGTAGCCGACAAAGCGTGGAGACAAAGTGCGGAGACAAAGCGTAAGCGCGAAGCTCCCACTTAATCCCACTCTTAATCTCGCTCTTAATCGGCGCGCTTGCTCCACCCGCTTACTCTTTTGCTTTCGACAAAGCCCCCGACAAAGCCTTGTTGGCATGAGTTCTGCTATTAACAATAATATGGTGGTGTTCAAGAACCACGCCTCCGGCAAACGGGGTTTGACCCTGATCGAGATGCTGACGGTGCTCTTTGTTGTCAGCATCCTGGTGGCATTTGTAGTCGGGACGGCCCGCTAC
>JAAYLN010000086.1 GCA_012521875.1 Lentisphaerota bacterium
ATGCGGAAAGTCATCGAGGATGAGTTCCGGCGCGGCGCGAGCATTCCACTTGTGCCCTTCCCGGAAGACAGCGCGGCCGTCCAGGACACGCCTAAGCTGACGCTCGTGGTCATGGACCCAGCCCAGGAATGGACGGGCGAGTCATCGCTGCGGCAGAAGATCGCGGAATGGACGCGCCTGCGGGGCAAGTCCCCGAGGTTATATCCGGGATCGTTGGTCTGGTGCCTGAAGAAGCCTGGCCGCGATATGCGCGAGAGCGTCGAGATGTGGCTGGCGTGGAAGCGAGTGGCGCGAGAGATCGCGGAAGGCACGCTCGGGGGTGACTTTGACCGTGGCGACCGCGCCGAAATCCACTCGAAGGCCACTACGGCAGAATCCGCCGCCAAGGACGAGGTCTGGGGCGGCTACCGGTTCGCGGTCATTGCTGACTCCAAGGAACCCGACGGGCTGAAGGTGATCGACCTCGGCGCGGGACATTCATCGAGTGGCGAGACACTGGCTGGCCGGGTGATTACGGCCCTCAAGTCGCAGGCGCTTCTCAATGAGTCTGTCGGCGCGGGGTACATCGAGCGTAACTGGCCACCCGCCCTGAAGGAATCGGGCGCTTGGCCGCTGGCCAGCCTGCGCCAGAGCTTCCTGAACGGCTCGCTGACCCGCCTCCTCGACCCGGACATCACGCTGCGCGGCAAGATCGTCGAGTTTGTGAACCGGGGCGAGTTCGGCCTTGCGTCTGGCCTGAAGCCGGACGGCACCTATGAGAGGGTGTGGTTTGGCGAGTTCATCGCGGGAGATGAAGTGGCGTTCGAGCCGGGTGTGTTCCTTCTTGCCAAAACGAAGGCGCAAGCTCTGAAGACCGGCCCTCGCCCGGAGCCAGGCCCCGGACCGACGCCGGGGCCGGGCCCCACGCCCGAACCGGGCCCCGAGCCCAAACCAGAACCCGAACCGGAGCCGACGCCTGGGGCGAAGACGCGAACCTACCGGATTGCTGGCAGTGTCACGCCGGAGGTCTGGAATCGCCTCGGTACGAAGATCCTGCCCAAGCTGCGGGCCGGAACGGACCTGCAAATCGGCGTGGACTTCTCCGTCTCGATAGACAACGACATGGCCAAGACCTTCGAGGCCGACATTCGCCAAATTCTGGAGGACCTCGGGCTAACCGGGAAAGTGAAGGTGGAATGATCCCCGTCCATCCCAAATTCCTCCTCTCCGAGCACGAGGTCGGCGTCACTCGCCGCTCTCACGAGAGGCTTGACTTGGCCGACACGAACATCACCCTCGGTAAGGGCGCGGGATGAATGAGAAGACCCCTCAGTCTGCACAGCGTTCTCCGGCTGCGGATTTCAGGTCCGATGCATGGGGAAACATTGTCGTAACTGATTCTGGCGAGGTCGTTCAGAAGTCGGCACCGATTTCTCCCTCGAATGATGCTGCCACTTCATCCCAGACTGATGTGGCGGCGAGGAAACACAACGCCCCGGGCCAAATGGTGCCAGCGCGAACTGAACCCGTGCAGAGCATTACTCCGCAGAAGCTTCAGAGACAAGCATTGCCAGCCGAGACTCCCGCGTCCGTGCCACGTCCTTCGCACAGCCATGAGCGACGCGACAAGAATGAAGGGCAGCGCGGTCGGAGGGGCGGCAGGACAGCGGAGATACCAAAGCGGGCTACCATGTTGCTGCGCTATCCATTCGTCGGCGAGCTTGCGCGCTGCACTGATCGCGGCTTCGGTTTCCTTCGCCATGCTCGTGGTGAATCTATGGCCCACATACGGGAAAACGTGGGACATGCTTTGCAGACCATGCAGGGACTGGAAGGGAAGTATTGCGCCTTTGCCATCGGCGGTAGCCCATCTCGGTATACTCAGCAGAAGCCCGATTGGGATCGCGCTGTCGTGCAGTGGATTCTTCTTGATGAGATAGACCCCGCACTAACGCCTGAGTCGTATCAACTTGCTCGCAAGGCAGAGCTCGCATCTGTGGATAAAGGCCGTCTATTCAACACGCTGGCGGCTGAATGGTATGTGCGCACATGGGAACAGAAGGCAAGAGAACAGCCCAAGGCGCTATTGATCCCTGATGATCTGCTTGACCGCGCACTGAACGACTCGCTGTCGCAATGCTCCGATCTTGAGAGCTGCCTGCGGCTTCTGGGGGCCATTGTCACGTCCCCGTACTATG
>JAAYLN010000087.1 GCA_012521875.1 Lentisphaerota bacterium
TCACCCGCTTGAAGGCGATCTTGCCGAGCTTGTAGAGCGGCTTGTTAAACTGTGCGGTCGTGACGTTCGGCCCCGCCTTGGCGAAGCGGACGGGATACTCGGTGGAGTCCTTGCCCGAGGAGACGTCGACGATCATGTAGTCGGCATCGGGCTTGGCAGCCGTCTCGGCAACCAGCGCGATCGAGGCCGTGTCGAGGTCTGGCGCGTCGACGCCTTCCGCGCGCGCGGCCCAGGTCACGGTATGGGATCCATCCGTCACCGGGAGGTCGCACCACGCGCACTCCGCAAAGTTGGAGGCCACCATGCCGCCGATGGTGATCTCCGCGCGCCAGGCGGCATCGTGCCCGCTGCGCCCCGCGATGGTGTAGGCGAAAGTAACCGTGCCCTTCTCCGCGTCGGCCGTCCGGCCCGTGAGGGAGATCGTCGCTTCCGCATAGGCCAGGCCCGCGGCCAGCGCCGCCGAAACCAAAGAAAGCGCTGTCTTTGTCATTTCACGTCTCCTTCCTACTTGAGGGCGCCCGCGAGCCGGAAGCCGAAACGCGATCCGAATCGGTTACCAAAGCCGTTG
Source organism: Lentisphaerota bacterium (assembly GCA_012521875.1). Lineage (GTDB taxonomy): Bacteria > Verrucomicrobiota > Kiritimatiellia > RFP12 > JAAYLN01 > JAAYLN01. The sequence goes on from JAAYLN010000087.1 coordinate 569, forward strand.
TAGCCATCGCCATTTTGCGCACCGCCAACGCGCCCGCCCGAGGAGCAGCGCGCGTCACCTTCCCAGAAACAGCCGCCGCGGCTGAGAACCTCCGCCGCCGAACTCGGTCCCGTCGGGTCTTCCGTGACGTCAGTCTCGGAGTAGGCGGGATAGCTGCCGTAGAAGTCGGAGCACCACTCGGCGACGTTGCCGTAGATGTCGTAGAAGCCCCACGGGTTCGGCAGGAACGAGCCAGCCGCATAGACATGGAAGGGGAATTGCTCGATGGGCGTTTGCGCATCGGGCGATTCTGCCGGCACCCACTTGCCGGCGCCTGAACTCCACTGATACGTGAAGGACATGCTGGCGTAGGCGGGAAGGTCGTTCGTCTCGCTGCCGCTGAAGTAGCGCGTCTCGGTGCCGGCACGCGCGGCGCGTTCCCACTGCGCCTCGGTCGGGAGGGAGAAGAGGCCGACGGATTGGCCGCGGCAGCGGGTGCGCGCGTTGAGGCGGGCGATGAAGCCGTCGGCGTCCAGAATGTTGTTCTGGCTCACGTAGCTGATGGGGACCGTGTCGTAATCATCCGCGATAAACGGCATGAACTGGTAGAGGGCGGTGGCCACCTGCCCGGTGTTGCGCGGCAGGACCGACCAGTACTGGCCGCGCGTGACCTCGAAGAGGCCGAGCCAGTAATCCCGCGTGAGGCACACGCGGTGGCGGGCGGTTCCCTCGGAGACGTCGCCCACCCCCATCCAGAACTCGCCGGCGGGCACCTTCTTGAGCACGAGCTTGCGCGTCTTGTAGATGGGAATGTTGAAGGCCGCGGCGCGGTTGGTCGCGACCGCCACGTAGCGCACCGGATAGTGGCCGGAGGATGAGCCGGAGGAGAGATCGATGATCGCGAAGGTCGCATCGGCATCGGTACAGGGCGCATAGACGAGTCTGGCCGCGACGCCGACCGCCGTCAGTTTGGTGACGCCGTCCATGCGCGCGATCCACGTGGCGCGGTTGGTGCCGTTGGCGGTTGTGTGGTCGCACCAGGCCGCATTGTAGAAGTTGGAGACGACGAAGGAGCGTCCGTCCGCCGTCACCGTGAACTCGACCTGATAGTCATTCGGGTCGCCCTCGACACCCGAGATGGCATAGTCGATGTCTACAAGCCCGTTCCACGGGTAGCGTTGCTGGACGCGCCCGACCGTGATGATCTCCGCAGCGGCGAGCGCGCCGCATGTCAGGAGAAGTGCGCCCGCGATGCCGACAGTGCCTACTCTCATGAACTGCTCCTCGATTTAGACTTTCATGTCCGTGCGGACAAAAATCCGGAAACAATCCGAAATTAGTTTGATTATACTCCCGAAGCATCAAGGTTGTCAAAGCACTATGCGTCCAAACCTTAATCGGCTAGTTACAGGGGTGGCGCGCGATGGGCGCATGGAAGGTGGGCGGTGGGCGGCCACCTGCTTTGTCGCGAGCTTTGTCGGTAACTTTGTCGACTTTGTCGAAAGCGAACGAGTAAGCGGGTAGATGAAGTGTGCCGTTTAAGAGTGAGTTTAAGTGTGGGTTTAAGTGGGTGCTTCGCACTTACACTTTGTCTCCACACTTTTGTCTCCTACACCTTGTCGAAAGAATCGATAGAGTCGATAGATTCGAATGATTCGATTCTTTCGGATTGCTCGATACTTTCGATTCGCTCGACCACCCCCACCTCGCGACTGTCACTTACTCCCACACTCCCCTTAAACGGCACGCTTGTCTTACTCCACCCGCTTACTCCACTTTCGCGCCCATTCATCCATTCGCGGCTCTCCTTGGCGTCCTTGGCGTCTTGGCGGTTCAATCTCTTTCGAGGATGCAGACAATCCATCCGCATTCAGCCCGCTCTCCATACGTCCCTCTCCCGCCAAACGATTACTTTTGCAGCTTCCCTTCGACATCTCCGCGTTGATCATCTAATTTCACCACGGCACCTTAAACACTTTACACCTCTGAGCCACGACAAACAGGGAACGCTTATGAATCGCATCGTATTGATTACCGGAGCATCGAGCGGATACGGCAAGGCCACCGCCAAGGCTTTCAAGGTGCAGGGGGATACCGTCATCATGACTGCCCGCGGGCTCGAACGGTTGGAGAACGCATGCAGGGAGGTCGGTGGCGATCTTGCCTTGCAGATGGATGTGACCGAGCCTGCCGACTGGGATCGCGTGCTCGGGAAGATCCTCGCGACGTACGGGCGTCTCGACATTTTGGTCAACAACGCCGGCGGCGGAGTTGCAATCCAGTCGGTGGCCAGGTTTTCGACCGAGGAGATCGACAAGACGATCCGCCTCAACCTCAACAGCGTGATTTACGGCTGCCGGGCCGTCGCGCCGGTTATGGAGAAGCAGAAGAGCGGCACAGTCATCAACATCTCATCGGTATGCGCCCGTCAATGCTGGCCGGAGTGGTCGGTTTACGCCGCGGCCAAGGCCGGCGTGTTGAACTTTTCCAAGGGCTTCTACCTCGAGATGCAGCCTTTCGGCGTGCGGGTGTCGTGTGTGGTTCCTTCGTCGGCCAGCACCGGTTTCCAGCGCGCCTGCGGCATCGGGGAGACCACCGACAAGCTGCTGGCCGGGGATATCGCCGACACCGTCGTCTATATCGCCAACCTGCCGCCGCGCGCGGTGGTTGAGGACGTGACGGTCTGGGGCATCGACAAGCAGGTCAACCCGCTGTAGCGCAGTACGCCGTCGCACCAGCCTCCCCATCCAGCCAGATAACAGCCATGCACCTCTTGATCGAAGCCGAATCGTTTGACCACCTGGGCGGCTGGGTGGTTGATCCGCAATCGATGGAGCAGCTTGGCTCATCCTATGTCATGGCCCACGGCATGGGTACGCCCGTGACGGATGCCTGTACCGAAGTCGAAATCCCCCGCGCCGGAACGTGGCGCTTCTGGGCGCGCACCCGCGACTGGAGTGCGCCCTGGCAGCGCGGCACACCCGCCGGACGCTTCCAGCTCCTTGTCGGCGGCCAGGCTCTTCCCGCCACACTCGGCACCTGTGGTGAAAAATGGGCCTGGCAACTCGCCGGCGAAGCCGGGCTTCCCGCCGGCAGGGTGCGTCTCGCCCTCCGCGATCTCACGGGCTTCAATGGACGTTGCGATGCGATCTTCGCCTCGCCGGACGGTGAAACACCACCTGATGACCGCCCCGCTCTCGACGCCCTGCGCCGGGCCTTCGCTGGTCCCGTCGAGGATGATCCGCAGGTTTACGATCTTGTCGTCTGCGGTGGCGGCATGGCCGGCGTCTGTGCCGCCCTCGCGGCGCTGCGCAAGGGGCTGTCGGTGGCGCTGCTCCAGGACCGCGGGGTTCTCGGCGGCTGCAACAGCTCCGAAGTGCGCGTACCCCTCGGCGGCTTCGCGCAGTGCGAGCCATACCCCGCGCTCGGCTCGACCGTCTCCGACATCGAGCCCGCTGTCGGATGGCCTGGCCACTACCCCGCCGAATTCTACGAGGACACCCGCAAGTATCACGCCCTGCTGCGCGAAGAGTGGAAGCTTGGCGCGGCCCGCCCGGCGGGCAGGCTCTGCATGGCCTTCCGCAGGCACGTCGTCGCGGCCGAGACGGAAGGTGCCGATGCCGGGGGGCGCCCCGTCATCGCCGCCGTCATCGCCCGCGACACGCATACGGGGCGCGACCGCCGCTACCGCGGCAGACTCTTCGCCGACTGCACCGGCGATGCCGTCCTCTCGCGCCTGCTGGGCGCCGCCGTGATGTACGGACGCGAAGGGCGGGACGACTTTGGCGAGTCGCTGGCCCCCGCCAAGGCCGACCGCCTCGTGATGGGCCATTCGATTCTCTGGGGTTCGGAAGAGACCGGTGCGCCAGTCGAGTTTCCCGATATTGATTGGGGCTACGAGTTCAACGACGGGAACGCCTACCGCATCTTCTCGGGCGACTGGGAGCAGGAGGCCGGACAACTGCGCGACCAGGTGGCGGAGATTGAATACATCCGCGACTTCGGCCTCATGACGATCTACGGCAACTGGTCGTGGCTCAAGAACCACGCCGGAGATCGCGACGCCTGGCGCAACCGCCGCCTCACGTGGGTCTCGCCCATCGGCGGCAAGCGCGAAAGCTACCGCGCCGTAGGCGACTACGTGATCTCGCAGCGCGACATCGAGGAGCGCCTGCCCCACCCTGACGGCACGGTCGCGATGACCTGGAACATAGATCTGCACGTTCCCGATCCAGACAACCTGCGCCGCTTGCCCGAGCCCTTCCGCTCCTGCGCCTATCACCGCAACATCGGCGCGCCCTACCAGATTCCCTACCGCTGCCTCTGCTCGCGCGACATCGCCAACCTCTTCCTCGGCGGACGCCAGATCAGCGCCACGCACGTCGCCTTCGCCTGCATCCGCGTGATGCGCACACTCGGCGCGCTCGGCGAAGTCATCGGACTGGCGGCATCGCTGGCGGTCGAGCATGACGCGACGCCGCGCGAGATCGGCCAGCGCCACTGGGACGAGCTCGACGCGCTGATGCAGACCGGCGTTCCACGCATGCCCTGCCATGCATGGCTACCGCGCGACCGCTCGGACAACTACCACTTCAAGGAACTCGGCCACCTTCCCGTCGGCCCCGACCGCACGGTCAAGGGCCCGCCCGGACTCGCCGCGCGTATCGCGGCCATCGGTGCGCCGCATACCTGTGCCTAATCCTCATGAAAGGCTGTTTAGCATGAAGACCAACACTCCTTCCAAATCTGATTCAGTTCCAGTACCGGCCGCTGCCATCCGCACGGAGGGCCTCGTTCTCGCCGGGCGCGGCCAGCCCGCCGCCTATACTATCGTCGTGCCGCACGCGGTTCCGAAGTGCTGCGCTACGCGGCGGAGGAACTGCGTGACCACGTGGCGCAGTTGACGGGGGTGGAATTGCCGGTCACAACCGACGATGTACCGTGCCCCGCGCAAGCGGTGCTGCTAGGTGCAACGCGGTACACGCCCATGCTCGACGGGGCCGCACCCGGCTTGGACGGGTTCCGCATTGCGGTACGCGAGCCGCATCTTGTGATCGTCTCGCCCAGGGAGCGCGGTGTGCTCTACGGCGTTTACGCGCTGCTGGAACGCTTCGGCTGCCGCTGGTATGCCTCGTGGTGCGCGAAGATACCACGGCGCGAATGTCTCACCGTGCCGGCGGATCTCGATGTCGCCGAGACCCCTGCGTTCGAGATGCGCGAGCCGTACTGGTACGACGTCAAGTTCCACCCGGAATTCGCCGCGCGGCTGCGCGTGAACAGCCGCTCGCGGATCGAGATGCCGGCAAAGTTCGGCGGCAACGAGTTCCGCTTCGGCGGCGGGCTCGTCAGTTGCCACACCTTCAACACCCTCATGCCGCCCGACGAATTCTTCGACGACCATCCCGAATACTACAGCTTCGAGGACGGCGCGCGGCGCAAGCACCCCACCCAGCTCTGCCTCACGAACCCGGACGTGCTCCGCATCGTCACCGAACGGGTGCTCGAGCGCATCCGCAAGGATCCGGGCGCGAAGTTCTACGGCGTCAGCCAGAACGACTGGCCCCACTATTGCCAGTGCCCCGCCTGCGCCGCGATCGATGCCGAGGAGGAGAGCCAGGCCGGCTCGCTCGTCCGCTTCATCAATGCCGTCGCCGAGGCGGTCGAGAAGGAGTTCCCCGACGTTCTGATCGAGACGCTGGCCTACATGTACACGCGCAAGCCGCCGAAGAAGACGCGCCTGCGCCACAACGTGGTACCCTGCCTCTGCACATGGGAGTGCGACTTCGCGCTGCCGCTCGAGGAGAGCCGCTACCCGCAGAACGTCGCCTTCTGCTCCGACCTCAGGAGACGGGGCCGCCAGACGGATCACCTCTACATCTGGAACTACTCGACCAACTTCAGCCGCTACCCGTGGCCGTTCGCGAACGTCCTCACGCTGCAGGACAATCTGCGCTTTTTCCTTGCCAACGGCGCCAAGTTCATCTTCGACCAGGGTGCCTTCCAGGGGCGCCACGGCGACTTTGCCGAGCTGAAGGCGTGGCTGGTGTCAAGGTGGATGTGGAATCCCGATCTCCCCATCGAGCCACTGCTCGACGACTTCTTCAATGGCTACTACGGCAAGGCTGCGCCCTTCGTGCGCACCTATTTCGACGAGCTGCACCAGAACCAGCGCGCATGGTCGGAGGGTGCGGCGGATCGCCCGCTCCGCATCTACGACGGCCCGGAGAACCCCGCAATCCCGGCGGGCTTCTATGAGCGCGCCAAGGATTTGTGGGCGCGGGCTGCCGCCGCGGTAGAGGACGATCCGGTGGCATCGTACAATGTGCGCATGGGAGCCTTCCCGATTGACTACTGGCGTTTCGATTTTCTGCGCGAGAAACACGACCGCGCCCTCATGCTTTACGCAACCGACGATATACGCGCGGTGTTTCCCGAGATGCACACGCTGGCGAAGTCGCTGGCAGAACGGTTCGACGAGGCGGGCAACATCCGTCTGTGCGAATGGCGGGCCAACGAATTCGCCGTCGAAACCATGCGGCGCTATGCGGAAGCCACGGAGCCGCCGGTCAGCAAGGATGGCATAATTCCGGGCAGTCGCGTCCATATCCGCAAGAGACGCGCGTGGGGCGACTATGAAACCGACCCCGGGACGGGTGTGGAAGTGCTGAAGGTTTTGGGAAAGAATGCGGAGCCATGCGTCGAGATGCCTTCCAACTGGATCGCCTACGAGCCGGGCGCGCGGTACCATGTGCGCTTCAGGCTGCGCATCGAGCCCGCGGCGCGGAGCGGCGAGGCCTTCCGCGCGGGTCTCGGCGACTATCACGGCGGGCAGGAGCGAGAAATGCTGGTGCGGCAGCTCGGCGAGACATCCGAAGGCTACGCCTGGTACGACTTCGGTGAGGTTGAACTCAACGAGCGCGAGTTCCTCTGGCTCGCGCCAGGGCGCCCGGATGAGAAGGGCGAGTATCCCGTGAACGCGATCTGGCTCGCGGGTATCGAGTTCCGGCGGGTGTGAGGGAGAAAGGGTTCAGGGTTCAGGGTTCAGGAAAGTTAGCGTAAGCCATAGCCGCCGCTTTGTCGCGAGCTTTGTCGGTAACTTTGTCGAAAGCAACAGGGAAAGCCCTCGCGGAGGCGCGGAGATTTTTAACCGCAGATTGCGCAGATTTGCGCAGATTTGAATGGGGTGTCTCAGACCTGTTCTAACTGGCGACTGCCGGTCGTCAGTGGCCCGACTGAACCCTAGTCTGAGACACCGCATTCCAATCCGCGAAATCCGCGAAATCCGTGGCTCAATCCTGCCGCGCAGCGGCCATCCAAAAAATCCTGTTAATCCTGTAATCCTGTCAAATAAACAGCGGGGCAGGCACGGAAAATCCTGAAAATCGTGTCTTTCACCTGTTCAAACCGCCCCGCAGGGGCGGTCGGCGTTACTGAACCCCGAACCCTGAACCCTCAGGTCGCGGCGCCCTTGCGCAGCGCCCTTGTTGCGCCGCCCCCCATGTGCTAGAATCATGTCTTAATCGCAACTATGGAGCAACCGGCCGCCGGGCGGCGGGCACTGTCTGCCCGTCCCAGCCGCCGCCGGTGCATCCGGGAGAACACACATGACTGTCGACAAGAATTCCAAGACCTTCAAGAACCTCCAGCACGCCTTCGCGGGCGAGTCGATGGCGCGCAACAAGTACGACTACTACGCCAGTGTCGCGCGCAAGGCGGGCTACCAGCAGATCGCCGCCATCTTCGAGGCCACCGCCCTGAACGAGAAGGAACACGCCAAGCTCTGGTTCAAGGAGATGGGCGGACTCGGCGATACCCTGGCGAACCTCGCCGACGCCGCCGCAGGCGAGCATGAGGAGTGGACACAGATGTACCGCGTCTTCGCCGACGAGGCCGAGGCCGAGGGCTACACCGAACTCGCCCGCACCATGCGCCGCATCGGTGAGGTCGAGAAGCGCCACGAGGGGCGCTACCGCAAGCTGATCGAGAACATCGAGAAGGACGAGGTCTTCGCCCGCCCGGAGAAGCAGCGCTGGGAGTGCCGCAACTGCGGCTGGGTCTTCGAGGGCTCCAAGGTTCCCGACACCTGCCCCGCCTGCAAGCACCCCAAGGCCTACTTCGAGATCGAGGCCGGAAACTACTAGTAACCGCAAAAATGAACGCTGTAGACCACTCCGCGCCTGTTCTAACCCAGGGCCCGTATATCGTCAGACGCTCGGAGACGGGCTTCTGGGTCATCTGGCAGACTTCGGTCGTGACCACGGGCGGCGTCCTAATCCGGGAAGCCGGCACCGGGGAGTTCCGCACCTGCTGGATGGTGAACGACGCGGGCGAAATCTACGGCGACAACCTTGATCATTGGGTGTGTGTGCAGGATCTCAAGCCTGCCACCACCTATGAGTTCCACGTCTTCCGCCGCGACAGCGGCGGAAGCATCATCCGCCTGAACGAGGCACCGTGCCGTACCTCGACGCTCGACGCGGACGAGGGCACGCGCATCATGCACGGGCCCTATCTCTTCAACGCCGACACCCGCAGCATCTCGGTCGGCTGGCGCACCGATATCCCCATGGGCGCCGGCGTGGATATCCGCAAGGCTGGCGAGCCCGGCTTCCGGACGGTGTGGCAGACCCTCGGACACCAGATCCAGATCGACAGCATCGACCATATTGTCGACATCGGCGATCTTGACCCTGACTGCACCTACGAATACCGTCCGGTATCATACGACCCCGATCGCTCACGGCGCGTCCACGACGGGACGCTCCACACCTTCCGCACCTTCACGCCGCACCAGAAGGCGTACCGTATACTCTTCCTCTCCGACCAGCACGCGCACACCGATATCCAGGCCGGTTTCATGCGCTATGGCGAGGTGGGGAAGTCCGACGTCGTGGTCTATGCCGGCGACAACATGTGGGACGGTTTTCATGCCGAGAGCGGCCGCGGCCTCTTCGACGATTTCATAGACTGCGCCGTGGAGCACCACGCCAGGGAGATTCCGGCCGTCTTCGTGCGCGGCAACCACGAATGGAGCGGCAGATACTCGAATGCGTGGATGCGCCTGCTGCGCACGCGCGACAACACCACCTACTACACCTTCCGCCATGGCGGGGTCTTCTACATCGTCCTCGACTCCGGCAACTGCACCAAAGGCAACCTCTTCAACCACGTGGAGCAGATCTTCCGGGATCAGCGCGAATGGCTGATCAATGAGGTTCTGCCTTCGGAAGAGTTCAGGAGCGCCACCTTCCGCGTGGTCATCACGCACATGTCCACCCATGGCCAGAGCGATGGCGCCAGCCAGCAACTCATGCGGCAGTACTTCATGGATCTGCTCAACCGTACCGAACCGCATGCGCGCATCCACCTGATGCTGGCCGGCCATGTACACCGCTACATGCGCGTCGATCCGCACAGCCGCGCCTGCAAGGTCTTTCCCCACAACTACGACGGCAGGCAGTCCCCCGCTGTCACGGGCGAGGAGTTCAACTACACGGTTGTCTCCAACGACGGCCCCACCTGCGGCGGAGTCGAGGCCACACTCATCATCATGGACGTCACCCCCGACAAACTCGTCCTCCAGACGCTTGGCCCCGACGGAACCCGCATCGACGCCTTCTCCATCGACCGGGAAGGCAGGGTGACGGACGACATGCCCGTCCCAGAGTATCCGTATTGACACTAACGGCATTATTAAGGCACGATGGTGGCAAGCCAAAGGGAAACTGCACATGAAGCGCAAAGTTGTGATTGAGATTCGGGGCGGCACACTGGCCGGTCTCTACACGAATGACGCCGACATCGACATGCATGTGGTCGACTGGGACAACATCGACGCCGGCGATACCAGCTCGGCACATCTGACAGCCGACTTACTGAACGACATGCCCGCCGAGACGGCACAAAGGATCAACTTTAGGTAACGAGCCGCAGGCAGGGGCTCACATGAAGCCACGAAGCACAGGAACCGCGAATGGATGCGAATGGACGAGCGGAACGTCCCCGCTACTCACGATCCGCGGACTCTGCAAGTCCTACGGAACCAACCGTGTGCTGGATGGCGTCTCGCTGACGGTACGGCCGGGGCGCATCGTCGGTCTGATCGGCGAGAACGGCGCGGGCAAGTCGACGCTCGTCAAGTGCATCCTCGGTCTCGTGCCGCACGATGGCGGCACGATTGACCGCCGCGCCACCGTGGCGGCGATCCACCAGGAGCTCAGCCTGGCCGGCGGGCTGTCGGTCACGGCCAACCTCTTTCTCGGCCGCGAGCGCCGCACGCGCCTCGGCACCCTCGACCACCGCACCATGCAACGCGAGGCCGCCGCGATCTTTGCCAGGCTCGGCGTGGAGATCGACCCCCGGGCCGAAGTCGAGTCGCTCTCCGTCGCCCAGATGCAATGGGTCGCGATCGCACGCGCGCTGAGCGCCGAAGCGCGCCTGCTGATCCTCGACGAGCCCACCGCCCTGCTGAACCGTGACGAATCGACGAAGCTCTTCACGGTGCTGCGCGCGCTGCGCGGGCGCGGCCACGCCATGCTCTTTATCTCGCACAAGCTCGACGAGGTCGCGGCCCTCTGCGACGAGCTGATCGTCCTGCGCGATGGCGTGGTCGTAAGCTCCGGCACGGAGCGGCTGGAACCGGAGGAGATGGCCCGCCGCATGGTCGGGCGCGAGCTCGAGGCGCTCTACCCGCCGCGGGCCGTACCGCAGGCCGGGACGGTGCTGCGCCTCGAGGGTGCCTTCGGCGGCTCCTTCGAGCTGCACGTCGGCGAGATCCTCGGCGTGGCCGGACTGGCCGGACAGGGACAGGCCGATCTGGGCGAGACGCTGGCGGGCTTCCGCCCGCTGCGGAGCGGCGGGCTCACGGTACAGGGACGCCCCGTCCGGTTCCGCTCGCCGCGCATGGCGCGTGCCGCGGGCATCGGCTACCTCGCGGCCGACCGGCTACGCGACGGTATCTGGCGCGACTTCACCGTCGCCGAGCACGTCGGTCTGGGCGATCTGCCGCGCTACACGCGGCGCGGCCACGTCCAACACGCCGCGATACGCTCGGCAACCGAGCGTTTCATCGACACCTTCCAGATCCGCTGCCGCGGGCCGGCCGCGCTGGTCGGGGAACTGAGCGGCGGCAACCAGCAGAAGGTCTCGATGGCCAAGGTGCTCGGTGCCGAGCCGCAAGTGGTTGTCTTTAACGAACCTACGCAGGGCGTCGATGTCGGCGCCCGCCAGGAGATCTACTCCTTTATCGCCAGACTGGCCGCCCGCGGGGTGGCCGTGCTGCTGGTCTCGTCCGACATGCAGGAGCTTATCGGCCTCTGCCGCCGCGTGCTGGTCATGCGTGCGGGACGCATCGCCGGCTGCGTGGAGGAGGATCCCATCACGGAAGAGTCGCTGATCTATCTGGCGACAGGAGTGCATGGCACATGAAGAAGTCCAGAGCCGCTTTTATCGTGCTGGGGGTGCTGCTGCTGATCTGTCTGGTCACCAGTTCCACCTTCCGCAATCCCACCAACCTGATGAACATCACACGCCAGGCCTCCTACAGCGGCATCATCGCCCTGGGCATGACGCTGGTGATCGCGGGCGGCGGCATCGATCTCTCGTCGGGCTCGCTAGTGGCCTTCTGCGGCACCTTCTCGCTCGAGGCCATGCGGCTCTGCTCCGGACTTTCGGAGGGCACGCAGCTCGTGGTGATGCTCGTCACGTCGCTCCTCTGCGGCCTCGCGGGCGGCGCGATCAACGGCGCGCTGATCAACTGGGGCCGCATACCACCCTTCATCGCCACGCTCGGCACCTTCTCGATCTTCCGCTCGCTGGCCGTCTACCAGGCCGATGCCGGCCTGATCATGGTTGATAACATGTGGCTCGAAAAGATTTGCGGCGGCTGGACACCGGTAGTCGTCCTGCTGGTGGTGGCGGGCGCGCTGGCGCACCTGCTGCGCAACACGCCGCTGGGGTGGCGCATCTGCGCCGTGGGCGCCGGCGAGCGTACCGCGTCCTATGCGGCCATCAATGTGCGACTCGTGCGCTTTGCCACCTACGCCATCATCGGTACACTCTGCGGTGTAAGCGCCTTCCTGCTGGCCGGACGCCTGAGCTCCATCAGTTCGACGGGCTCCGGCACCAACTACGAGCTCGACGCAATTGCCGCAGTAATTATCGGCGGCACGCCGATGACCGGCGGCCGCGCCTCGGTCTGGGGCACGCTGGCCGGTGTATTCATCCTCGGCATCATCTCCAACATCCTCGACCTCTGGAGCATCTCCGCCAACCTGCAAGGAACGGTCAAGGGGCTGGTGATCATCATGGCCGTCCTCTTCCAGTTCCAGAAGCGGCGGGGGTAGCAGACAGCTAACACAAACCAAACAATTCTGTAGTATGCTACCCGCATCTGCACAATGAAAAGGAACAACACCAACACCAGCACCACCAGCAGCACCGGCAGCACAGCGGTAGCCGTGGCGCCGCCGCCCATGTTCGCCGTCATCGACATCGGCGCGACCTTCATACGCATGCTGATTGCCGAGAAGCGCGACACCAAGGAGGCCTTTATCCTCGAGAAGGCCGTGCAGTCGGTGCCCATCGGGCGCGACATCGTCGCTGAACGCCGCATATCAAATGCCACCGTGGAGCAGTGCGCGCAGATTCTCAAGTCGTTTCGCAAGCTGCTCGACGAGTACGGCATCCCGCTGGATTCGGTCACCGCCGTGGCCACATCGACGCTCAACAGGGCCGACAACAGCGCGGTCTTCCTCGACAGGCTGGCCAACACCTCGCAGATCGTCTTCCGCCTGCTCGATCCGGGACAGATCGGGTACTACTACCATCTGGCGTTCCACACGCTCGGCAGGGGCAGGGCCGGCGACAGCTACGACAAGGGCGAGGCCGTGGTGCTCGAGATCGGCGGCCTGACCTGCAGCATGCTGTGCCGCAAGGAGGGCGAGATCCGCTTCGTGCAGACATACAGCCTGGGCACGCTGCAGATGCGCCAGCAGATGGAGAAGGGCGATTTCAGGCCGCGGCAGCTTGTCGCGCTCGCCGACGGGCGCACGCACGAGATCGCCGAGCAGTTGCGCAACAACGTGGAGGATGTGAAGTCCTTCAAGCTGTTCCTGATGGGGCGGGAGATGCGCTTCGCGGGCGCGCGCCTGCGCCCCGACAAGAACAACGCCGTCGAGCTTGATCCGGCTACCGGCGTCATCTCGGTCACCGTGGACGAGCTCAACGCGCTGCTCAAGCAGATCGAGCAGGCTTCCACGGAGGAGATCGTGCGCGAGTGGCGCGTGACCTACCAGGACGCCGAACTGATCGCGCCCGCGCTGAGCATCGCCATCTCCGTGGCGCGTGCCGTGGGGCTCAAGTCGGTTTATATCAGCAGCCTCTCCTTCTGCCACGGACTGCTTGAGGAGGCCGTGGACGGTACACCGTGGACAAGCACGATGCGCAAGCATGTGCTGCGCGTCGCCAGGGCCACAGGCAGGAAATACCAGCACGACGTCAACCACGCGGAGCAGGTGACGAAGCTCGCGCTCCAGCTTTTCGACCTGCTGCAGGAGGAGCACGGCTGCACGCAGCGCCACCGCCTGATCCTCGAGGTGGCGGCGCTGCTGCACGACATCGGCGCCTTCGTGAGCGCGCACTCGCACAACATCCACACGATGTACCTCATCCGCAACACCGAGTTCTCAGGGCTCTCCTCGGAGGAGATCGAGCTCATCGCCGCCATCACGCGCTACCACCGCAAATCCATGCCCAAGTCCAGCCATCCCGAGTACGCCGCGCTCTCGCCCGGGGATAGACTGGTCGTCAGCAAGCTCGCCGCCATCGCGGCAAGCGCTTCTCCATCGTCGCCGTGGCCGAGGGCGCCATCGCCATCGACGACAAGCCCGAGGAGGAGGATGACGACGACAATGACGACGCGGACGAGAAACAGGAGAGCGACGCCAAGCCACCGAAGAAGAACGGCAAGAAGAACGGCAACGGCGGCGATGCCCCCGTGAAGCTGCCGAAGCAGCCCCTCATGATACGCGAGTCCAAGGTCAACCGCATCGTGCGCGAGCTCCAGGAGCTTACCGGCATCGAGGCGCGCATGACCCAGCTCGGCCACATCCAGCGCGGCGGCACCCCCACCCCGGCCGACCGGTTGCTTTGCAGCCGGCTAGGCGCAATGGCCGGCGAGCTGATCAACGCCCGCGAGTACAACGTGATGGTGGCCGTGCGCGGCGACGATTGCGTCCCTGTGCCCCTCAAGGATGTCGCCGGCCACGTCCGTACCGTGCCCGCGGATCACCCCTGGATCAAGACCGCGCGCCTCCTCGGCACCTGCATGGGCGATGTGCCCTGATATGGCAGTTGCAGTAGGCAGTTGCAGCAGGCAGTGTAGCCATCTCACTTTGTCGCAAACTTTGTCGGTAGCTTTGCCGCCTTTGTCGAAGGCGGCAGGCTAAGGCCGGAGGTGTCTCGATAGATTCGAAGGAATCGATTCGCTTGATTAGTTCGATTTTCTCGATTCATTCGACTACCGTCGGCCTAGTGTGCGGCAGACATTCCTGTCTGCCCGGAAGAGGCACAAGGAGCGGCGAATGATACCGCTGGAGAGGGCGTCGTCCTTTCATTAGCTTTCCCTGCGCGTTTCATATGCTGCCTGCGCGCGCAGACAGGAATGTCCGCGCCACTCTGGGGGAGGCGCTCATGCAAAAGCGCGCTAGCATAGGGGATAGGGCGACGCGTCGGCGTGGTGCCATTTTCGCGCTTGGCCTCCATGCGTTCCGCGTTGACAAGCGTAGCGAAGTTAGCGTGTGCGCATGGGTTTGCAAGAGCTTCTCGCGGTTCAAATAGCTCTTGGCGTTTCTGGTGCCTTCGCGGCCGATTGGGTGCGATCCACAATAGTGGATGCGCACCCAGAATTCAGAAGCCAGAATTCAGGATTCAGAATGAAAGAGCGTCTCCTTTTGCTTCCCTTTTCGTGTCCAAGCAATTGAGACAACATCCGGGCGGGTAACGAAACGTATAAATTGTTGCAGTTCAACATTCTGGATACTGGATTCTGAATTCTGGATTATGTGCGATTCAACCAAGTTGAATCGCACCCCGGCCGATTACGAGCGCTAGATTTCGCTTGCAACACCCCCCGCAAAGTTCTAGAGGCTCTTGCAAAACCCTCTCGGACACAAGCCGTCAGGCTTGCATCTGGGAGATTTTTTGCTGGATTTTCGATGATGCGGCGGGGTGCCGCAGAACAA
>JAAYLN010000088.1 GCA_012521875.1 Lentisphaerota bacterium
CGGCATAGTTCTGCCTGAAGCTCTCGAAGCCGTAAATGGCGTAGATCAGGTTGCGCTCGGCCTGCGTCAGGGCCTCCATGGCGATCAGGCGCCCCGATCCGCGCAGCAGGGGCATCTTGATGGTGGCGTCGCCCAGCAAGCCCAGGGTGGTGCTGCGGTCGCCGGTCAGCAGACGGACCACATCGAGCCCCAGCGAGGCGGTCAGGGTGGCGCCGTTGGCGAACTTGCGCGTGAGGGTGGACTTGCCGCCGCCGGTAGCCTTATCCGAGGTCGTGTCGCCCGACTCCTCTCCCCCGCTGGATTCCGCACGAGCCAATCCACCGCCCAAGACCCCCTCGAAGGTGGTTTCAAAGGCGTGCTGCTGCAACTGCAGGTCGAGGGCGGCGCTGAAGACCGCCTCCTTGCTCTCCTGGTACTCGTTGCTGTTGCGGGCTCCCGCCGCGAGAGCGTCGTCGAGGGTCAGCACCAGGGGCACAGGCAGGGCGTCAGGCGCGGGGGTCTCGGTGTTTTCCCGGGCCAACTGCAGACGCACCCGCAGCCGATCCGACGGACGGGCGATGCTGAAGGTGTTGGTATTGCCGGTCACCTGCCGCCGGTAGTCAGTGGCCAGGCGGCTGCCGATGCTTTCGGTCTCCCGCATGGCGCGCTCGGGCGTCATGCAGCCGGCCAGCACCAGCAGCAGGGGCAAGGCCGCCCAGGCGGGCACATATGGACGGATATGCGACATGTACGAGGAGATAAGAGCATACATCATGCCAGCCCCGCACCGCCAGCCCAACGGGCCGGATGCGAAAGGGCAGCGCAGCGCTTTTTCCCTCCACATTGCGAGCCACTGCGTGGTCTCTGCCACTGGGCAGCAAAAAGGCAGCGCAGCGCTTTTACCCTCCACATTGCGAGCCACTGAGTGGTCGCAATAATTGTCCCCCACCCTCCCTGTGCCCTCTGTGAGCGGGGCGTCAGCCCCGCCCCGCCGGCCCAACGGGCCGGCGCATCATGGTACGCGGCTCCGCGAGCAGCGCGGAAGAAAAACGCTCAACCCTCGCTGTTGGCCGGTTTCATTTTCCAAACAAATCCGCGTGTGTCCCTGTTCGTTCAAGCCTGACAAAATCCAGAGTTGATCGATATATCAACAACCAGTCAGGGGCGAGATGGCACTCTCTGTGGGAACGCCAGTTTCCACTCAACGGATGATCGCGATACTTGATCGGCAAGGGTTCACCTTTGAGAAGCGGCAGAACGACCTGTTTAAGTTTACCCACGTCCGCGCCGCGTCTCTTCATCCGCGCCAAGTCTTTTTCAAACCTCGTGGTTTGCTGGAGTTGTTTCAAAGGTTGTCCCACTCGGCAAAGGCATCTTCGGGGGTCTCAAACGTCTTGACCCCAATGTTTCGTTCACTCTCCCTCAAAACCGCCGCGGTCTGCTTGTTGGGGATCGAGACGTCAAAAGGGAGCCCCTTGCGGAGAACGACCTGCTTGTAGAAGATGCGTATCGCGTCCGATGACGAAAGGCCGATCTTCTCAAAAACAGTTTCCGCCTGGGTTTTCAATTTCGGATCAATCCGAGTGTGTAGTACGGCTGTTTTCATATCGCCACTGTAACACGTTTGTGATACATTGGGCAAGTCGTGTGTGGTGTTTCACCGTTATTTTTGAAGTGGCCCTTCAGGCCACGATTTTATGCGCTTCCGCAACCCAGGGCTGCGCTGCGCTTGCCCTTGGCTAGGGTGAGGCCGCCCCTTCGGGGCTTTTTCGCGGCAAAAGGGCAGCGCAGGCTTTTACCCTCTACATTGCGAACCACTGCGTGATCGCAATAATCGTTCGTCCCCACCCCCTATGCCCCCTGTGAGCGGGGGGCGCCAGCCCCGCGCCGCCGCCCCTTCGGGGCTATTTCACAGCGCAAGGGCAGCGCAGGGCTTTTACCCTCTACATTGCGAACCACTGCGTGGTCGCAATAATCGTTCGTCCCCACCCCCTATGCCCCCTGTGAGCGGGGGGCGCCAGCCCCGCGCCGCCGCCCCTTCGGGGCTATTTCGCCGCGCAAGGGCAGCGCAAGGTTTTTTACACTCTCAATTGCGAGCCACTGAGTGGTCGCAATAATCGTCCCCCCCCATGCGCCCCCTGCGCCTCTGCAAGCGAAACCCCCGCGCCTACATCCACGCGCTACAATTGCACGGCGGGGATGGCCATGCAGTCCTGCCTGATCTGCAACAGCTCGGGATGGAGACTTACCAGTGCCCCCATCCCCACCGGCTTGTTGAACTGCTTGAGCGCGACAAAGGATTTCGTGTCATCCGGCCTGAAAGTGGCGCCCTTCTTGATTTCAACCGGATAAAGCGTACCGTCCTGTTCAATGATCAGGTCGATCTCGCGCTGGTCCTTGTCGCGGTAGTAATAGACATGCGGCTGCAGCCCGGCGTTGGCATAGCTCTTCAAAATCTCACTCACGCACCATGTCTCGAAAAACTGCCCGGCCATCGCCCCCGATGCCATCACGGCTGGGGTCGTCCATTCGGTCAGGTACGCCGCAAGGCCGCTGTCGAACATGTAGATCTTCGGCGTGCGAATCATCTGCCTGTTATGGTTCCGCAAATAGGGGTAAAGCCGGAACACGAGCCCGGATGCCTCGAGAACGCTCACGTATTGTTTCGCCGTCGGCTGGCTGATATCAGCGTCGCGCGCTAAACTCGCGTAATTCAGCATCTGTCCGGTGCGGGCGGCCACGGCCTTGATGAAGGCATAGAACCTGTTCAAATCCGCCACCTGCGTAAGATCGCGCACGTCGCGGGCAAGGTACGTCTGCACGTAGGAACCATAAAAGTCACTCCAGCGGGCAGCAGAAGACGTGGCGAGTTCAGGAAACGACCCCATCCAGACACGCTCGAAAAAGGCGGCGGTCGAGGTTTCCCCCGGGGTGTCAGCCTGGAAAGTGTCAGGGCGGAAAGGCCGGTTCACCGTGTTAGAAAGCTCGCGGTTCGAAAGCCCGTGAAGCTCGAAAATCCCGATCCTTCCCGCCAGCGACTCGGTAATCCCCTTCATCATCTGGAACTGTTGAGATCCCGTCAGCCAGAACAACCCGCCGGCTTTTTTCTTGTCATTGAACCGGGCCTCGTCAATGGCCACCTTTATGTAGGGCAAGAGTTCCGGCGCATACTGGATCTCGTCGATGATGACAGGCGGGGGGTACTGGCTCAAGAAAAGACGCGGATCGGATCTCGCCAATTGACGCACATCCGGTGCGTCCAACGAGACAAACCTGCGTTCCGCCTCAGCGATCTTGCGCAGAAAAGTCGTTTTACCGACCTGACGCGCTCCCGTCACCAGAAGAGCCGGAAAAAACCGTCCGGCTTCCTTGAACGCCTCTTCCAGATGCCGCCGTACATACATGCCGCTTCTCCACCGATTCAAAACACAGCTTTAGATTAGCGGAAAACCCACGCGCCGTCAACAGTAATCGCTCCCTTCGCGCTTCAAGGTGAGGAAGGTACGGAAATGCCGGGCGGTATGTTTTGAAGTGGCCCTTCAGGCCACGATTTTATGCGCCGCGAAAGGGCAGCGCAGGGCTTTTACCCTCTAAATTGCGAGCCACTGAGTGGTCGCAATAACCGTCCGTCCAAAGAACACCCCCTGTGTGCCCTGAAGGGGCATCAGCCTAGAACGTAATCAGGCACTTGGGCAGGGCGGTGCGCAGGCGCTCGCGCATCTCGGGCGCGACATTGCAGCGGGTCAGGGTAAGCAGGCGCAGCGACTCCATGCGGGAGAGTGCCTCGGCATCGGGGAAGGTGGCCAGCGGGTTGCCGCTCAGATCAAGGTTGCGGAGCCGCGGCAGCCGCGTCAGCACCTCGGGAAAGGCATCCAGACGGTTCTCGGAGAGCGCCAGATCCTCGATCAGATGGCATTCCGCCAGCGTCTCGGGAAGTTTCTGGAGACGGTTGCCGCGCAGGTAGAGCCGCTGCAACTGCTTGAGCTCCCCGATCCCATCCGGCAGGGAAGCGAGCTGGTTCTGGTTCAGGCGCAGCCAGCGCAGTCCCTGCAGGTCGCATAGCGTCGAGGGCAGTTCCGTGAGGCGGTTGCGGTCGAGGTTCAGATAGTCCAGATTCTGCAGGGTGCCGATGGCTGCGGGCAGGTTCGTGAGCGCATTGTCCGAAAGATAGAGCCGCTGCAGCGGAGCGCATCGGGTCACCTCCTCCGGCAGTTGCGCAAGCCCCATCTCCGCCATATCCAGCGTCCGCAGGGCACCCAGACGCGGCAGCACGGCATAATTCGTCACCGCCGCCCGCCGCAGATTGAGCCACTGCAGTTGCGGCATCTCCGCCAGCACGGCGGGAAGCTGATCCAGCCTCTCTCCGCTAAGATCAACCTTCTGCACCGTGTCGCGCAGTTCAAGTGCAGCATCGAGCCCCACGGCTGAAACCAGCCGTTCCGGAGCCTCGCGGTGCTCGAAACAACCGCCCAGCAGCAGGCCTGCGAAGAGGCCAAAAAATAAAAACGTCCGTCTCACGACAATACTCCTTGTCTTTTTGCGGCAAAACGCTACCATTATCCGTGTTCAGCAGAGATCGTCTTCTGGTACGGCGAGCGCTTCTGCTTTGCAGGTGTACAACTGTAAGGACAAGCATTCATGAAATCAAGCCCGATTCTTCTATGCACCCTTCTGGGATGCCTTGGTTTGGCCACTATGAACGTAGGTGCCTCCCCCAGAGCGGCTGAGGCCTCCGGTGCACACTACCTGTTTGCTGCCGAGAACCTGAGCGGCTGGCATATCGGCGGCTTCTACCGCTATAACGACCGCGAGGCCAATCATAGCGAATTCACGCCGCTCAAGCAGAATAAGTACATCATGCATGTCGGGCGCGACCTGTTCGACTGGCTCTCAATCTACGGCTTTCTGGGCGCCACGTCGGTCAAGATGGAACCCTGGGGCGGCGATACCGACACCTCACTTGAGTACGGCTGCGGTGTCTGGGCCAACCTGCTCGATCACGACCTGCTGAGCAACATGGCGCTTGAAACTCGACTGCGCCTTCAAGCTCTGGCCCAGGTCAGCGCCGCCCATCCGGAAGTCAACGGAAGCGACAATGACTATCTGGAGACCTACGGAACGATCACGCTGAGCATCGTCAACGAACTGCTCGGCAACAAGAACTACTGGCCGGAAGCCATCGGCGTCTTCTTCGGCCCGGTTTATAACGACATAAATTTTGATGACGACTACGTGAAGCTCACCGGCGAGACGTTCGGCGTCACCATCGGGCTCGATATCTACTTCACGCGGAAGACCACGCTGAGCCTGGCCTACGAGAACTTCAGCGATGACAAGGCGCTGAACGCGGCGCTGAACTTCCGCTTCTAGGCCTATTCACGCTGGCTCCCGCCGGTCGCCAGCGGCCCGGCGGCTGACCGTTCGAGCCAGATCCGCACCCGCTCGTCAAGCACAGCGGGTGCGTGAGGTAACTTAGCCAGATCGAAGCGCTCCAGTAGATCGCATGGTTTGAGGCGTTCGCCCCAGGCCGCCCAACCCGACCACCAGGCCAGCAGCCCCACGACCTCCTCTGGGCAAAAGCCCCGCTCGCGCAGCGTTGCCAGCCGCGTGTCGCCATGCCGCTTGGCCAGCCGCCGCCCCTCCTCGCCAACCACCAGCGGCACATGGCAGAAGCGCGGCGGACGGTGCCCCAGCGCGCGGTAGATCAGCAACTGGCGGTGCGTGGCCGGCAGCAGGTCGTCACCACGCACCACCTCATTGATACCCATCGCCGCATCATCCACCACCACGGCCAGCATGTAGCCCGCGCCACGCGGATGCCGCGCAAGGACAAAGTCACCCTCAGTCGCGCCGGGATCGCCATGCTGCATGCCACAGATGGTGTCGTCAAACTGCGTCGCACCCCGCGCCCGGAAGCGCCAGGCAGGCCACTGGTTGGGCGAGACGACGGTATCTATCCCCTCCGCCGCCAAACGGACACGCAAGGCCTGCTCATAGTCTGCAAAACGGCCATCGCATGTACCGTCATAGCGCGGCGACGACTCATCCAGATGCGGCGCCGACTGCCCCTGCTCCACATCGCGCCGCGTGCAGACGCAAGGATAGACGTGTCCGCCCTGTTGCAACCGCCGCAAGGCCTCCGCATACAGTTCCACCCGCTGCGATTGGACATAGGGAGCACAGGGACCACCCACATCGGGTCCTTCATCACAGTCGAGTCCCAGCCAGTGCAGGTCATCAAGCGCCGCCTGCGCCGCGCCGGGCTTGTTCTTGGGATGATCCAGATCCTCCATCCGCAGCACCAGTGTACCGCCGCGGCTCCTCACGCTCAGCCAGGCAATCAGGAAGGAGCGGGCATTGCCCAGATGCAGGGCGCCGGTGGGACTCGGTGCCAGACGCCCGCGGGGTGGTTCAGTCATGTGGCCCATAGCGGATACCACCATCCGCCGCATAGCGCTCGAGCAGCCCGACCGCCTCGGCCCGCAGGAAATCCCGTGTAACCGTGATACCACGGCGGCGGTAGAGATCGCTCCAGCCTGCCGGCTTGTCACCCTCGTCAAAACCGATGGCGCGCACATCCTCGTCGCGCGCGCCGCAGACGAGGCGGTTCACGCCGCTCCAGGGAATCGCCCCCAGACACATGGCACACGGTTCAGCGGTCGAGTAGAGCGTAACGTCACGTCCGCCGGCTGCAAGATCGTAGCTGCCGGTACGCTGCTGCGCGAGGGTGAGCGCGACGATCTCGGCATGCAGGACGGAGGCCTGACCGAAGACCACCAGATTAACCCCCACCCCGAGCACCTGACGCGTCTTTCCATCAAGAACCACGGCACCGAAGGGGCCGCCTGTACCGCCATCCAGATTGCGCCGGCACGCCTCCAGCGCTACCGTCATGGCCGCCGCATCGTACTCCAGCCGCTGCGGCAGGGTGGCCACCCACTCCCTGAACCATGCCGGCAGCGGGAGCTGAAGGCTCACGGCAGCACCTCGCGGCTTTGCTCGACGCGCTCCCGTAACGCCGCTACTCCCTGCAATACACGCGGGCCGGGACGGAAGAGGAGATCGGAATCGAAACCATCGTAAACCGTACCGCGGCGCACCGCGCTCACCGCCTGCCAGCCGACACGCGCGGCGACGCGCCGCACCGCCTGCGTACCCGTATCCATGTAGAGGCAGAAGACGATCTCGGGATCGCGGACAATGACCCATTCCGGCGAAACAATGACGTATTCTCCATCAATGGCGTCGCCGATGTTGTCGCAGCCGGCCAGCCGCACGAGTTCGGCGACAAACGTGCGCCGCCCGGCGGTCATCAGCGGAGCAGCCCAGATCTCGGCGAAGGCGCGCGGCGGGGATGCGTCAGATGCGGCAGGCGTGACTACTGTCTCGCGGAGCCGCGCGAGCTCGCTTTCAAAGTGATCGGCCAGTGGCGCGGCAGCCGCCTCGGCATGCGCGAGCTGGCCCACGGTACGGATGGCGGGCGCGATGTCGTCCAGCCTTTTGCAGGGGATACGCCGGTGCTCGATACCGGCACGCACCAGCGGATCGAGGCTGCGCTCATCCTCCAGATCCACCGTCAGCACCAGCGTGGGCCGCTGGCGCAGCGTGGCCTCGAGCGAGGGCCTGCCGACGCTGCCGACTATCGGCACCGCCGCCGCCTCGGGCGGCCAGTTGCAGACATCGGTGCGACCCACCAGATTGGAGCCGGCACCGATGGCGAAGATCATCTCCGTCAGGCTGGGAGCCAGCGATACAATCCGCGGCACGCCAGCGTCAGGCGTATCGCGTGCCACGGGTGGTGTCCGGCTGCACCCGGACATGACCAATGCCGCCAGCGCTATAATGGCGACGGCAAGATAACGGCCAGCTTGCACTTCCGTCATACGCATCCAACAGACCTTCGGGCTAGAACGAGACACCATCAGCTCCCTCTATTTGCTTTGGACAAAGCGTATGGACGAAGTGTGGGGACGAAGCGTAGCCGACAAAGCGTGGAGACAAAGTGAGGGGACAGAGTGTTAGTGCAAAGCACCCACTTAAACCCACTCTTAATCTCACTCTTAATCGGCACGCTTAATCCACCCGCTTAATCTTTAGAATTCGCCAAAGTCACCGACAAAGTCACCGACAAAGTTAGCGACAAGGTGTGGAGACGTAGAGCGGGGACAAAGCGTAAGTGCGGAGCACACACTTAAACCCACT
Source organism: Lentisphaerota bacterium (assembly GCA_012521875.1). GTDB lineage: Bacteria > Verrucomicrobiota > Kiritimatiellia > RFP12 > JAAYLN01 > JAAYLN01. The sequence continues at coordinate 8,182 of JAAYLN010000088.1, forward strand.
CTTAATCTCACTCTTAATCGGCACGCTTACTCCACCAGCTTAATCCATTTTCGCATCGCGTGTGAATTCGCGTCCATTCGCGTCCATTCGCGGCAAACTTCACCTTCTCTTTCGTGCTTTTCGTGACTTTCGTGGTTCCTTTCGCTTTCGACATAGCTCGCGACAAAGCTCGCGACAAAGTGGCGTCTCTGACCTATTCCCACTGGCGACCGTCGGTCGCCAGTGGGCAGACTGGCATCAGATCATCTCGATGCCCAGCACCTTGCAAAGTGCCTGGATCAGCGCCATCTGGTCTCCATAGGTGATGATGTAGTGCTGTCCCATGATCTTCTGCAGGAAGGCCTCGGGGTCGTCCAGGCGGACATGCAGGCTGGGGAGCTGCGGCGCGGGCGGTGCCCATCCCGCCTCCTCCCAGGCCGGCGGCGTCTCGGCTTCGCCCGGCACGGCATGGATGCAGTAGCGCCCGTTGACATGGCAGAGGCGGGCCAGCGTGACCTGTCCGGTCTTCAGCTTCGAGACGTTCAGCAGTCCCTCGCCGAACGAGCCGAAGGCGTTGGGCATCACCGTCACCTGACCGTCGACAATCTCCGACGGTACATAGTCCGGCACGCCCATGATGGCGCCATTGCGCGAGAACTCGTAGAACTCGAGATAGGCGGCGATCTGGCCGGTCAGCAGATGCATGATGACCTGTGTCACCGACCCCAGCACATCGTTCTCCGGAACGGAGGGGATGCCCATCTCGTCGTGCAGCAGGGTCAGCGCACCGGCCGGCGCGAAGTGCAGCAGGCGCTTGACGCCGTCCACGTCGTTGTACGAGAAGGCGTTGTATTTGCGCTCCTCGATGATCTGACGGAAGGCGAGGAAGAGACGCACCGACTGCTCGACGGTACCCTCCTGCGGCTCGCGGGTAAATTTCCAGCGCTTGCGCACGGCGGCGGCCAGCGGCTCGACTTCCGCAGCGGGAATCGCCTCCATGATCTGGGCGGCCTCGAGCAGCTCGAAGTGCTCGATCTCCGGCCCGATGTCGCGCTTCAGACTCACGGCATCATAGCGCGTGCCGTAGAGGCGCATGTCGGCATAGCCCGCCATGCCGATCGTCATGGTGCGCAGTTTGGCGGCCGTC
>JAAYLN010000089.1 GCA_012521875.1 Lentisphaerota bacterium
CCACAGATTTGATCAGGTGGCACAGGCAGGATGATGATAGGGGGGGATGCCGTCGGCAATCAGCTTCGATGGGGGTCGGCCGGGGTCGATTGGGGTCGATTGGGGTCGGGTATTTGGATGGTTCACGAGAAGGCGCGAAGCCGCGAAGCAGTTCTAAAGTTCGGAAGTTCTAAAGTTCGGCTGGTGCCCGTACCGAAGCACCCCGCCCGCCGCCCCGGCATAGGCTCACGGTGCAGCCACTGAAAGGTAGGGCGAGCCGTCCCCATCACGCCGCTACGCGGTGTGACCGGCGAGCCGCGCGCAGTTGATGAACCGCCAAGACGCCAAGAGCGCCAAGTTATAAGTCAAAATTCCGACTAGCCGCCCCAGCCGGAGTACCGCCTTCAGGCGGAAGTTGTTCAGGGGCTTCAGCCCCGTTCCCATGCCCCCTTTTTTAAGAAAAAAGGGCGTTGCCCTGGGCTGGTATGTCGCGCCCCTTCGGGGCTTTCATTGGCTTTGCCACAAGCTGCTCCTGTCGCCGGACACGGAGGTCCGGCGCAACTAGAATGACCCGGCTGAACCGGGCCGGGCGTAAGCCGGGCCAAGAGTAAGCGGGTGGAGTAAGCGTTCCGTTTAAGAGTGAGTTTAAGAGTGGGATTAAGAGTGGGATTAAGTGGGTGCTTCGCGCTCACACCTTGTCCACACACCTTGTCTCCACACCTTGTCGAATGCGAAAGCGGAAGCGGCAGAAGCGCATAAGGCCAGGCCAATCGTCCTCGTCCTCGTCCTCGTCCTCGAGACCTCCGGCACTACCGATGGGTATCGACGGGTATCGATAGGTGGCGACAGGATCGATGTGGCAACGGACTCCACGTTCCGGCGCCCCGTTCGCTTCAGATGCGCCTTGGAGCCCGCGGTCTCCGCGGTGTACTGGGGAGCGCATGGGTGGAGAACGATACCGCCGGGGACAAAGCGTTGAGACAAAGTGTATTATTGCCCTGTCGCCAACCGATTACCCAACGGGCCGCTCCCGCGCTTGAACCGCACGGGGGCAGACGGTACAATGGCCGCAAATACATGCGATTGTCATGCGCCGGTTATTCTCACATATCTCCCGGTTTACCAGACTGCTGCTGCTCGTTGCGGGCCTGCTGCTGCTCCTGGCGGGTGTGCTGCTCTGGCAACTTAGCCGCGAGCTTCCCGCACCCGCCTGCCGCTGGCTGGAGCAAAAACTCTCGCGGGGACGCGTAAGCTTCGCCTTCCGCGAGGCCTCGATCAGCCTCTGGCGCGGGATCCGGCTGCGCGAGGTGCGCGTACACCCCAAGCGCTCGCTCGGCGCCCCCCTGCTCTACGCCGACGAGATCGAACTGGACGGTGCCCTGCGTTTCGGCAGCCAGCCCGCCGAGTGGATCGACGAGATCACCTTCCGCGGCCTGCAGATAGGCACCTATGATGAGTGGCCTACATCCATAGCCGGACGCCCCATGCTGGCCTGGGCCGACCTCTTTGATCCGGCACAGCCGTACGGTGCGCTCTTTGCCCGTCCCGTGCGCATCGTGGCCGAGAACTCCCGCATCCATTGCGTCGAGGCCGAACGCATCGTCTTCATGCTCCGCTCCCGGAAGAACCGCCTGCTGATCGAGGATCTGCATGCCGACTTCCAGACGCCCCGTTTCCGGGAAAGGCTGGACGGTGAACTCACCTTCGACTTCGAGGCGCGTCGCCTGCACTCGCGCCTGGCCGGCACCCTGACACCGGATGTGATCGAGGAGATCTGCCTCTCGCTCGATGGCGCGAACGCCGTGAGGATCATGCACCTTTTCAGCGAGCCGGTGGCACCGATGAACGTGAGCGGCTCGCTGCTGGTCGAGCCGCTGAACCAGGAGGGAGGCAAATGGTTCTACGACATGCGTGTGGCCGTGCAGAGCCCCGCCATACGGCTCCGTGACCTGCCGCTGGACAGCATGCGCCTCACCCTGCAATGGTACCGCCGCGGCAGGGATCGCAAGCTGACCGTGGCACCGATCCGCATCAGAACCGGCGACGAGGAGGCCGAGATGGCGGTGGCCTACTATCCGCCCCGCAACGAGGCCGACTTCACGCTCCAGTCCACGCTCTCCGTGACGAACCTTTTTGCGGCAGCCGGTGCCGAAGTGCCACCGCTGGTCACCAACATCTCCTTCACCACGCCGCCGGAACTGGCCCTCGCCGGCACCTGGGCGGGCAGACGGTCGCGGAAGGAAACCACACTGCAAGGGCGCGTCAGCAGCGGCGCCCTGGCCGTGCGGAACTGCCGCCTCACCAACGCGCTGGCCGATTTTAGCGTGGTGGGCTCGAACCGCGTGGATATCACACATCTCAGCGCCGACGCCTACGGCGGCGCGCTCACCGGACGGGTGACCTGCGCCCGCAACGATGCCGCGTCATCCCGGCACACCGATCTCCAGCTAGCGGCACATGAAAGTGATGTGGCAGCGGCGCTGGCCGACAATAACATCGTATCGAAAATGGGCGGACGCCTGGCCGGCGACCTCCAGCTCGCCTTCCCATGGCACGCGGGCTCGCCGACCGGCATGGTCGGCAGGGGGCACATCGACATCCATGACGGCGCCCTGATGCGCATCCCGCTCTTCGCGGGCCTCACCGACTTCCTCGGGCGCAATGTTCCCGGCGTGGACGCCCTCGTCATGCAGTCCAATGCCACCATGCCGTTCACGGTGACCAACGGCCAGGTACGGGTGGAGCAGTTCCGCCTCGAGGGCAACGTCTTCAGCCTGACCGCCGACGGATGCTGCCGCCTGACCGCGCCCGGCTACCCGCTAGACGGCGTAGCCAAGCTGCGCTTCTTCAGGCAGAAGACCCTGGCCGGGATGCTCGCCCGCCTCGTCACCCTGCCGCTCAGCAAGATGATGGAGTTCCGCGTGAGCGGCCCCGTGACCCGGCCCGACTGGAACTACATCGGCCTCATCGACCGCCTGATGGACACCATCCGCAACGACGATGACGGCGGGTCGCCGGAGAACAGCAAGCCATGACTTTCCGCATCCATACCTACGGCTGCCAGATGAACGTGCGCGACTCGGAAGCCGTGACGGCACTGCTGGAGCAGGCCGGACACCAGCCGGTCGCCGACGAGCGCAAGGCCGACCTCGTGCTCGTGAACAGTTGCAGCGTGCGCGGCAAGGCCGAGGACAAGGCCATCGGCAAGCTGCGCCTGCTGGTCAAGGGCCGGCGGCGCCATCCGGCGCGCATCGTGGGCGTCATGGGCTGCATGGCGCAGCGCCTCGGTACGGAGCTCTTCGACCTTGTGCCGGGACTCGACTTTGTAGTCGGCACGCGCGCGGCGCGCCATGTACCGCGACTGGCGGAGGCCGCTGCCGCGGGCGCGGGGCCGCAGGCGATACTGGGACGGCTCGACGACCCCGAAGTGCCCCACCTCCACGGTCAGGGCGCGCTCTCGGCCTTTGTGACGGTACTCCTGGGCTGCAACCGGCGCTGCGCCTACTGCATCGTCCCGGATGTGCGCGGTCCGGAATACAGCCGTCCCGCCGACGAAATCCTCTCGGAACTCGCCACGCTGGCCGGCGAGGGCGTGCGCGAGGTGACCCTGCTGGGACAGAGCGTGCTGAACTACGGCCGCCAGAAGACGGATGTCTGGGCCGGAGCCGCGCCGAGCCCGCGCGGCTTCAGCGAGCCCTTTCCGCGTCTGCTGGAGGCCGCCAGCGCCATCCCCGGCATCCAGCGGCTGCGCTTCACCTCCAGCCACCCATCCGGCTGCACCGCCGAGCTGGCCCGCGCCATGGCCGAGCTGCCGCCGGTCTGCGCGCATATCCATCTGCCGGTGCAGTCGGGCTCGAACCGCATCCTCAGGCGCATGCGCCGCGGCTACACGGTGGAGCAGTACGTCGCGGCGGTCGGGCGCCTGCGCGCCGCGGTACCGGAGTGCGCCATCACCACCGATGTCATCGTCGGCTTTCCCGGCGAGACGGAGGAGGATTTCGAGGCCACACGCGCCCTCTACCGCCAAGTTGGCTTTGACAACAGCTTCATCTTCAAATACTCTCCCCGTCCGGGCACGCCCGCCGCCGACGCCGCGGACGACGTGCCGGATGCGGTGAAGGATGAGCGCAACCGGATCCTGCTGGAAGACCAGGACCGCATCGGCCTGGCCTGCAACGAGCGCTGGATCGGGCGCGAAACCGAGGTGCTGGCGGAGGGGCCGAGCCTGCGCAACCCGGCCCGCTGGAGCGGACGCAACGGGCAGAACAAGATCGTCCTGTTCGAGCCCCGCGGCGCGCTGGCGCCCGGCGCCCTCGTGCGGGTGCGTATAGACCGCGCCAAGCCGCAGACGCTCTACGGACGGATCGTCGGAGAGGAATAGGCACACATGACACTGCAAACCTGGACACTTCTATTGGCGCTGCTAGCCTGCCTCGGCGGGCTGCCGGCGCTGTTAGCCCCCGGCCCCACCAGCCGGGCACTGCGCGGCCTCTGCCGCAACCGCTGGGCCGGCATCGTGCTCAGCACGCTAGCGCTGGCCTGGGCTGGCTGGCTGCTCTACGCGCTGCCGCTCGAGTTTCTGCAACCGTACCGCAAGTACATCCCCTTCGTCATGCTGGCCGCCATCCCCTTCACGTGGTACGCCATGCCCGACCTGCTGGCCGCGCGCGCCATCGGCGGTCTGCTGGTGCTGCTGCCGGCGCCCGTGCTGCAGGTGGCGCGCGTCCACCCCTCGGCGTGGCGGCTCGTGATCGTCTCCCTGATGTATCTCTACGCCGTGGCGGGCATGACCCTGATCATGGCACCCTACTTCCTGCGCGACCTCCTGGCCTGGCTCGCCGGCAACGACACACGGCTCAGGATTTGCGGCGCCGCGCACCTTGCCGCGGCGGCTGTGCTCGCATGGATGGCGCTGGTGGCCTTCGCCTAGTCTGCAACACCACCTGCCGCCCAATCTTAGGCTTTCGACAAAGCGTAGGGACAAAGAGTTGAGACAAGGTGTTGGGACAAGGTGTTGAGACAAGGTGCAAGTGCAAAGCACACACTTAAACCCTCTCTTAAACTCACTCTTAATCGGTACGCTTACTCCACCCGCTTAATCTTTAACCTTCGACAAAGGCGACAAAGTTACCGACAAAGCTCACGACAAAGCAGCGCCTGTACGGGCGGCACGCATGCCGCCCCCGCCGCCCACGGCGGCGGCACTGCCTACTGCCACTGCCTACTGCCACTGCCGCCACCCCGCAGGGGCGGCGGCAAAACTGAACCCCAATCGGAGATTGTAGAATGCACAAGACAACAAAACCCCTTGCTTGCACACGTGGCACGGGCATCCTGCCCGTGTTTCATGGGCGGAACGCCCATGCCACGCGGGGATTTGCAAGAGCCCCAACAGCTATCACCCTCTTCTCGGCCGCCCTCCTCGCGGCAATGCTCGCATACGGCGACGCAGGCAACACCAACGCGCCGTCCGCAGCCGAAATGGGAACCATACCGCCCGCCGTCTATGTGCTCGACTACTACGCGCCGCCGCCGGACTGGGTGCCGGCACGCCCCATCAGCGACTACAGCCTCAACACGCGTGTCCCCGACCTCTGCTGGCTGAAGTACGAGGGGGCCTACACGCTGGCGCTCCGCATCCGTCCGATCTCGAAGGAGCAGATCGCGAAGGATATCGAGGTCGGTCTCATCCACCAGAAGCGCGCGGAACAGGCGGCCCAGTTCTCCCCCGAGGTGGAGAAGCGCAACGACAACCGCCAGGTGGGCGTCTGGAAGCTGGACATCCCCGGCGACGACTTCATCGGGTTCTCGTTCAAGATGAAGGCCCGCACCGGGCAGCAGAATCCCGCCGTCACCGTCGAGGCCATGGGAATCGGGCGCATAGACACCACCAGGGACGAGGATGCGGAGACGGCCTGCAAGGACGGCTTCAAGGCCTACAAGATCAGCTTCCCCGCCAGGAAGGGCGCCAGGCTCACCGGCATCCGCATCCAGTTGCCAGCGGCGGAAGCCTACGATCCGGAAGAAGAGTACCTCTTCTTTGACCTGAACCTGAAGCGCGCGGCCCCCAAACCCCGCTTCACCGACCTGCCGCAGCGGCAGTGGATCCGCCAAGGCGCCTTCGAGGCCGACCGCCCGGTGACGACGCAGGACGGCATCAGGGACATCGTCGCCTTCGTGAACTCCAAGCCGGAGGGCGTGACGAGCCTCGATCTGCCGCTCAAGGGCTACGAGCTGCGCGAGCAGACGGAGAAGGACTCCGACGGCGGCTTCAAGGTCGAGAACATCAAGGAGACCATCAACGGCCAGACCTTCGACGCGGTGCGCATCACGCTGGAGCAGGGCCCGCGCTGCTACCTGAAGTTCCCGGTCAGCTTCGATGCCAGAAAGTACAACACAATGACCTTCTACTCGAAGATCGAGTTGCCCGGGGGGCTAAACCCGCGCAAGCTCTATGGCGACACCTATCCCAACCTCTACGGTACCGACGCCGGCACGCTCAACAGCTTCTTCGACACCTTCTCCTTCGGCATCACCAGCGCCACGAAGGACCACATGGACTGGAACCGCGTCGGGGTGTCGCAGGGGCTGACCGCCTGGCACCGCCAGCGCGACGCCGAGGTGCCGGCCGGCTGGCAGGCCGTCGCGCTCGACTTCCTGCACAGCGACATGGCCGGCAACAAGCACACATACCTTCCCGAGATCACGCACTGGTGCTTCTACTACAACAACAAGAAGATCCCGGAAGGCGCCAGGGTGGTCATCACCATTGCCGCGCCCAGGGTCTCCACCGGCCTGATGTATGCCGGCGGCGAGCTCGACAAGTACAAGAACTTCCTGGCAACAAAGGACAAGTTCCTGCACAAGGACTTCCCCGACAGCTCCCGCTATCTGGAGCCCCCCGCGACCAACCGCCTGCCCGCGCCGCTGCCGCTGATCCGCAACCACGTGCCGCAGGGCGAGATCATCCTGCCCACCCGCCGCTCCTACGCCAAGGCCTACGAGATAATCGTGAACCGCGCGCTGGACTACTGCCACAGCTTCCTGCAGAACAAGTACGGCATGACGGACAGGATCCCCGTGCTGGCCAAGCCTTCGGACAAGGACAACACCAAGATCTTCCTCGGCAGCGAACACTTTGCCGCGGTGGACAAGGAGCAGTGCGCGGCGGATCTCAAGATCCTCGACGGCAAGGCCGGATGCGCCATCCGCGCCCGCGGCAGCAGCATCTACATCTACGGCGGCAACTTCAACTACGCCCGCGAGGCGCGCGGCATCGCCAACGGCATCTACACGCTCCTCGAGAACAACACCGACGAGATCATGGTCTTCCTCGCGGCCGGCCGCAGCCCCACCCCGCGGAACGTCTTCGAGTTTTCCAAGGACGGCAACCTGGATCTGGTGTGGGGCGACGGCTATGTCAACTCGCCCTCCCTCGAGTACTGGTCGGTCACCGGGCCGTACACCTACATGGACCGCAACTTCAACTTCCCCGACGCCTGGCATCTCGGCACCTGGGAATACGGGGGCTTGCGGCACCACACGGTCAACCACTGGTGGGGCTACGGTACCGAGCCGAACCACCCCGGCGCGGAGCCCAACGAGACCTGGGGCCTCGGCGAGGACGGCAAGCGCATGCTGCCGGGCTGCTATACCGGACACCCCTGCCTGATCAACGTCCTCGACAAGGCCAAGGCGGCCTACCTGGGCAAGGCCTTCAGGACGCGCGAGGACAACCCGCAGGTGCCCAAGGGGCAGTCCTACATCTACCGCCAGCAGGATCTCTTCGGCCTCTGGGTCGAGGACACCCACAAGGTCTGCGTCTGCGAGAAGTGCCTCGCGCCGATCCGGCTGGCCAACGGCAGCCTCGTCACTTCCGACCAGCCCGAGTTCCGCAGCACGCAGTTCTTCGCCAACGCCTGCGCCATGATCAACGCCGTCAACGTCCACGCGCGGCGCGACATGCAGATCGAGTCCATCGGCTACCTCTGGATGTCCTGCATTCCGCTCTTCGAGATCTCGCGGAACTACAAGATCCGCTTCTGCCCCTACATCCGCAAGAACTACTTCGCCCCCATCTACGCCCCCTGCAACGACCTCTTCTGGCGCGATTACCACCGCTGGAGCCAGTTGGACGTGACGATGGGCATCTACGAGTACTTCCTGGGGGTCGGCACCCGCCCGTGGTCCGACATCTACCAGTATGACCTCAAGGAGGAGATGGCGCTGGGGCTCAAGACCGCCACACCGGAATCCGACCGCTCGGCGCTGGCCCAGATGGAGAACTGGACGCTGGCGCGCCTCTTCTGGAATCCGGACAGCGACCCGAAGGAGCTGCGCCGCTACTACCTGCGCCGCACCTTCCGCGAGGCCGCGCCGGCAATGGAGAAGTTCTACTTCACGCTGCACAACTTCATCTACACCCACTTCGCCTACAACCAGCCCACCGAGTTCGAGGACGAGCAGCAGGTCGGCACACTCGCCTTCGTGACGCCGTCGGAGAAGGCGGGAGGCCGCAATCCCGACCTGACGGTGGCGGACGAGCTGATCGGCTACATGGAGGAGGCGCGCCAAAAGGTGAGGAACCCGATGTCCGCCCAGATGCTCGACCGCCTCTACGCCGACTGGACCACCTACATCGAGAAGGCCCGCAAGAACTCCGAGATCCTGAAGAGGGAGATCGGGCGCCGCAAGCCATAGGCACGGTGCGTATGGGAAACACCCCTGCCTTGTCGCGCGCTTTGCCGGTGACTTTGTCGCACGATGGTTTCGATGGACGGAGGCCCCATGCCGCGCCTTGACCGCGACTTCTTCAGGCAATCCGCGCCTGATCTGGCGCCGCAACTGCTCGGCAAGCTGCTGTGCCGCCGGATCGGGCGGAAGGTGGTGCGTCTGCGCATCACCGAGACCGAGGCCTACTACGGCGAGGACGACTCCGCCTGCCACGCCAGCCGCGGACGCACACCGCGCACGGACATCATGTATGCCGAGGGCGGCCATGCCTACGTCTACCTCTGCTACGGCATCCACGAGATGTTCAACATCGTCTCGGGGAGCGAGGGTTTTCCCGAGGCGGTGCTCGTGCGCGGCGTCGAGGGCCATGCGGGGCCGGGCCGCCTCACGCGGGCGCTGCAGATCACGCGGGCGCTGAACCGGGAAGATCTTGTGGCATCGCGGCGGATCTGGCTCGAGGACGACGGCTTCAGCATCGGGCACACCACCGCGCCGCGCATCGGCATCGGCTACGCCTCCCCCCGCGACCGCGCGCGCCCCTGGCGCTTCACGGTTCAGTAACGCCACCGCCCCTGCGGGGCGGCGGCAGTAGGCAGTGGCAGTAGGCAGTGACAGGGGACAGGAGACAGGGGACAGGGGACAGGGGACAGGAAACCCTAATCTTTGACGCGAGCTTTGTCTGTAACTTTGTCGCCTTCGTCGAAAACAACAGGGAAGTTCACGCGAAGGCACGAAGCCGCGGAGAATTGGAACCGCTAAAGACCAACGCCGAAATCGCGAAAAGGAGTTATGCCGGCGCGACAGCGTGGTAGGGCGACGCCGTCCCGGCTAGCCGCAGTGATGGAGTGATGGAGCGGAAAAGCGCCAACGGCGCGCCCTATCCCAGCCCAGGGTGAAGCCCTGGGAAACCGCAGCAATTACAGACGAGGGCTGAAGGCCCGGCCTATCAGGTGGCGGATGGGCGCCCTCTTCCATGACTATATCCCGCCCCTTCAGGGCTAGTCATTATTTTGGCCCATTCCCCAGGGCGTTGCCCTGGGCTGGTATGTCGCGCCCCTTCAGGGCTTTCATCAACTTTGTCGCGAGCCTTACCGGTAACTTCGTCGTGTTTTGTCGAAAGCGAAAGAGTAAGCGGGTGGAGTGTGCCGTTTAAGAGTGAGATTAAGAGCGGGTTTAGAGTGGGTGCTTCGCGCTTGCACTTTGTCTCCACACTTTGTCTTCACGCTTCGTCCCCACACTTCGTCCCCACACTTCGTCCCCACACTTTGTCCCTACGCTTTGTCGAAAGCGAAAGAAGGGGCGGCAGAAGTGCATAAGGTCAGGCCAATCGTCCTCGTCCTCGAGACCACCGGCACTACCGGTACTGCCGACAGGTATCGACGGGTATAGACAGGTGGTGACAGGATCGATGGGGCAACGGACTCCACGTTTCGGCACCCCGTTCGCTTCCTATGCGCTATGGAGCCCGCGGTCTCCGCGGTGTATTGATGCGGCGCATGAATAGCGAACGATACCGCCGGGGACGGCGGGCTCCACGTTCCCGGCTTTTCCGTTCACTTCAGATGCGCCTGTACCGAACCACCCCGCCCGCCGCCCCAGCGCAAGCTCACGGTACAGCCAAAG
>JAAYLN010000090.1 GCA_012521875.1 Lentisphaerota bacterium
CAAATCCGGATGGCCACCGCAGCTTCGCCAAATAAGCCAGACAGGCGTCCTGCGTCGCAAACCGGCGATCCAATTCGGCCATGCTGGTCGGATAGTCGTTCATGGACGGGCATACTACATGTTGTGGTAGGTTGAGTCAACTGCATACCCAGCAAACGCAATTGGTGGCATAGCCTGCCGACGATACCGCACCGCCGCTTCCAGACACTGCAACGTTTCCGATGAACGTGCAATCGGTTAGGCTGTGCCTCTCAGGGTATGAACCGCCGCACGCGCCGCCCGACCCCTGGGCGGTGTTTCCGATAAAAGTGCAGTTTGTAACCGTCGCGCCCCGTACCCCGGCGTGGTTTCCGCCGCATGAGTTCCCAATGAAAAGACAACTCCCGACCTTGTCGCTTAGATAGCTCAGTGTTACGGCTCCCCCGTTGCCGCTCGCATAGTTATTGGAGAAGACGCAATCGTAGACGTTCATTAGGTATGTCGCGCCACCGCTGCCGGCCGAGTTTCCGACGAAGACGCAGTTCGTGGCGATGTTGCCACGGTTGTAGCCCGTGTTGCCCATGATGGCGCCGCCGTTTCCTCCGGGGTTCGTGTTCCCGAGGAAGAGGCAGCCCGTTACACCGGCCTTGTAGACCGCGCCGCCTTGGGTGCTCGCATCACTGGCGTTGCAGGCGACGATGCAGTTGTCGAGATAGGCTGCGGCCTGACCGTATAATGCGGCGCCGCCCGCGGCGGAATAGAAGTTCGTGATCGTGAGGCCCTGCAGCCTTGTGGGCTGCGATGCATAGAAGGCACGTGTCGAGACCAGCGTCGGTGTCATCCCCCCGCCTTCATCCTCCACGTCTATGAGATTGGTTCCGCGTCCCAGAATGATCGTGCCATCGCGGTCTCCATCGCCCGAGCGGATGGTCAGGTACTTGCGGCGGCAGTCGATCGCGGAGGCGTTGGTGTTGGAGGTGAGATCGTAGACGCCGCGCGCGAGTATTACGGTATCGCCGTTCTCCCATTTGTTGGCGGTGTTTTTCGCCTTGTCGATCCCCGCCTGGATCGTGCCGGGATCATCCTCGGTACAAGCGGCATCCTCGGTGCCGTCGGGCGCGGCATACCAGTCTGCCGCACTCACCGCAAGGGGCGCTCCGAGAAGCATCGCTGCCACTATGTAAGCCAGAGTGGCGGATTTCAGATTGGGATGCTGCATGGCTCTCTCCGTTGTTGACGGGGTTGAATACACACGCGCACCACCACGGTGGTGTGCCGCGCTAGAAATACTCTCGCACGGGCTGGCCGCGGACGATGCGGGCGTCTATCACCGGGCCGTTGCTGATCGGCTTGCCGTAGTCGTGAACCCCGCATAGGAATTCACGCCAGACGGGCTCCGTCTCCTCGAAGAGGCGTATGGCCCCGCCCTCCCTGGCGGCGTCGAGGAAGCGCTGCCCGGCCTCGCTGCGGATGACGACGGCGGTCAGGCCCTTGCGGGCGCAGGCGATGCGCTCGTCGGCCGCGACCTCCTCGTCGGTGTACGTGTCGAGCAGTTTCGGCGTTAGGACGGGATGGTGCCAGATGTCGCCGACGACGATGTCGGTGACGCTCGCGGCCTTCTCAAGACAGTAGCGGCACTCCTCGGGCGTGAACTTGGCGAGTTGTGAGAGTCCGCTGCCGCTGCCCGCGACAAAACTCTTGCGACGCTCCTCGCCGTTCTTGAGCGTGACGACGAAGTCCCCGGGGAAGGGGCGCGCCCGGTACTTGAGCGCGGCCACATCCTTGAGGTCGGTCTTCATCCAGTTGCGGATCAGGTTCTCGGTGCCATGGCGGCCCCAGTGCGAGCCGCAGATGTTGCCGATGATGAGCTTCACGCGCCCTACGATGTCGTCGAACTCGGCATCGAGCATCATCTTGCGCAGCGAGAGTGCGTGGCAGGGCGTGCAGGTGATGGCAATGCGTTCGAGCCCCCGCGCCACGGCTTCGCGCAGACCGAGCAGTTGCGGATGCGGCTGGTACTTGCTGCCTGCGCAGGCGAGGATCTCATCGGGCGTCGTCGCCACCACGGCCTTGGCCTCGTAGGGCACATCGGGGTCGAACCCGGCCACGATCGCGCCATCGATCATGCCGCTCTCGAGTGCATAGGTGAGAAGCGCGGTGCTGACGCCGCCCGAGACGGCCTGCCCGTGGATCTTCTCGTCGAGCGCGTAGCCCATGTAGACGTTGCGGACGATGCCGCACTTGTCCTCGTCGTGCTCATTGGGATAGTCGCCGCTGCGACCGGGAAAGACATGCCTGCGGTTACGTCCGAAGAATGTGCTCTCGATCGCCGTGAGCGGCACGTGGCGCGCGGCGCAGGCACGGTAGCAGCGGTCGCAATACCCGTTAACGCAGTTGTTGACGAGTTCGGGAGTGCGGCAGAACTTGTATTGGCGGAGACGCAGCGCGCCGTTCGGACAGGCCACCTCGCAGGCGCCGCACTCGTAGCAGAGGCCCGTGCTGATGCAGTTGGCCCGAAGCCGCTTGAAGCCCTCTTGTTCGATCATGGTCAAAACCTTTCGTCCTCTTGCGATAGGCGCATCTCCACGGGTGCAAGGAGGCGCCACGCTATAAAACCGGCATATTGTTACGAAGAAGTTACATTTATCGCATCAGATGGTCAAGGGCAAGTCAATCGGTTCGCAATGAAAGGGCATGAAGCGCATGGGATGTGGGCGGCCAAGCGGGACAGCCAAGCGGGTTCTGCTGGTAATATTTCCGCCCTTGCTGTAACATAATATTTTCACGTGCCGCAGTGACCGGCAAACTGGTCGGCGGCGGGAGAGAGGTAAGATCATGACGCGCAGAATGGCTGGAACACTCACACGGATCGCGGTCCTCGGCGTGGTGCTGCTGACGCAGTCGGCACCGGCGGCGGAACCGGCGAAGAAGCTGAAGATCGGCATCTCGGTGCCCTCGGCCACGCACGGCTGGACGGGCGGCGTGGTCTGGAGCGCCAACCGGGCCAAGAAGCTGCTTGAGAAGGAAAACAAGGACGTCGAGGTGATCGTCACCACCGGCGCCACCACCGCCGAGCAGGCCGACCGCATCGAGAACCTGATCGCCCGCAAGGTGGATGCGCTGGTGATGCTTTGCCAGGAGCCGGGCCCGCTGACCCCCGTCTGCGAGCGCGCCAAGGAGCAGGGCATCTATCTGGTCATCGTCTCCAACCCGCTGCTGAAGCCGATCCATGACCACTTCGTAAACGGCGACAACCGCAGCCTGGGCGAGGCGGCGGCCGAGGCTATCGGCACCCTGATCGAGGGCAAGGGCGATATCCTCGTCATGGAGGGCATCCCCTGCCCCATCAACACCGACCGCGTCGAGGGTTTCAAGGCCGTGCTGGCCGAGAAATATCCCGGCATCCGCATCATGGAGTCGCAGCCGGCCTGGTGGAACACCGAGAAGGGCATGAACCTGATGGAGGTCTATCTGCAGAAATACAAGAAGATCGACGCCGTATGGGCCGGCGACGACGATGTCCTGATCGGGGCGCTCAAGGCCTACCGCAACAGCGGCCGCAAGGATATCAAGGCCATGGTCGGCGGCGGCGGCAGCAAGCTGATCGTCAAGCGCGTGCTCGACAAGGATCCCGTGGTCAAGGCGACCGTCACCTACTCGCCGCGCATGGTCGAGGTCGGCGCGCGCAAGGCCCTCGAGGGACTGCGCAACGGCAAAAAGCCGGTCGACGGCATCCGCGAGACGCTCATCAAGTCCGAGATCGTGACGCCCGATAACGCGCGCGACCACTACTTCCCCGACTCGGTCTATTGAGGACGACCAATGCCGCACCGGACGATGAACAGCGCGCAGGTCGCGCGGTATCTGCGTGTCGATCCCATGCAGATCAGCCGCTGGGTGCGGCAGGGCGAGATTCCCTACGAGCAGGGCATCGCCAACCCCGTCTTCCGGCGCGAGGAGATCGACGCCTGGGCCTCGCAGCGCATCATGGGCATGCGCGAGAAGCCGCTGACCACCTACCACCGCGAGACCTCGCAGCAGGCCGAGCGCGAGGATGAAGGCCCCTTCCACGTCTGCGCCATGCTGACCCCCGAACGCACCATCTTCGACCTCCAGTCGCGCACCAAGTCCTCCGTGCTGCACGATCTGGTCGATGCGGCCGAGCAGGAGGAGATTCTCTACGACCCGCGCGACCTGCTGCGCAGCCTCGAGGAGCGCGAGGCGCTCTGCTCGACCGGTATGGCCGGCGGGGTGGCCATCGTCCACCCGCGCCATCACGATCCCTATATCGCCAGCGAGTCGTTCATGCTGCTGGCGCGCACGGCGCAGCCGATCTGCTTCGGCGCGCCCGACGGCCAGCCGACCGACATCTTCTTCCTGCTGGTGGCGACCGACGACCGCCACCATCTCCAGGCGCTGGCGCGCCTCTGCATGATGATGCTCGACACCGACCTGCTGAGCAACCTGCGCGCGGCGGAGTCGGCTGAGGAACTCTACCGCTACACCCTGCAGGCCGAGAAGCAGGTGCTCGAAACCATGGTCTAGGCCGGTCTCGCCATGATACCGACCACCTTCCAGCACTGGCAGGAGTGGCGCACACGCTGCGCCGCGCAGCTCTGTGCTCCCGCCACGCAGACGGCTCTGCGCGACTTCGGCGCGCACCGCTTCCAGCACTACGCGCGGGCGGTGCTGGGCCAGCACGACGTGCGGAAGCAGATTCCCGCGCCCGAGGAGTGCTGGCACCTGCTGGAGAGCGAGCTGACGACCGGCCGGCTCCGCAGCGGGCGGCGCTACAAGGAGTGGCTCTTCGCGCGTCTCGAGGGCTCGCCCGATGCCCCCATTAACGTCATTCAGGGCGGTGCCTCGCTGCTGATGCGCACGGTCGTGCGCAACTGGGCGCTGCGCGAGGGCCGCCAGCGCCGCTCGCGTCCGCTCGATGCCCCCATCGGCGCCCCCGGCAGCAGCCTGACCCTGCTCGACCTGCTGCCGGCGCCGGAGAGGGAGGACAACCTCGAAGTCACCGAATTCGACCAGCAGGCCGCCGCCGAGGCGCAGCGGCTCTTCGAGACGCTGCCGGAGCGGACGCGCAAGGTGGTGCTGGCCAAGCAACTGGGGCTGCCGCTCTACGGCACTCCCATGCTGGCGCAACTGGGCACCAGCCGCAGCGGAGCCAGCGTGCTCTGGCGCGGCGTCTTCCAGTCGCTCGCGCACCAGATTACCCGGCACTATCCCGACGAGCCGCGCGCCTGGCAGCTCAAACTGAGCCTGCGGGCGGCGAAAAAGCTCGAACCGCTGATTTTCCGGTGGGGACGGCTGGAAAAGTCGGCCAGCCAACTCTTCTTCATGGCGGAGCATAGTAAAGTAGCGGCGGCAGACATGGCCGCCGGAGAGGAGCGACATGGGACCACATGAAGACGACATGGATGTTCAGCGGCAGCGGCTGGGCGCATGGCTGGAAGCCTGGGAGCTGGAGCAGCGCCTCGAAAGCGCGGACGATCCGCCGGACTACCCGGCAGCGGCACCGGCACCACTGGCCTATACGCTGGGCGGCCGGTTGCCGGAGGCGGGCCCATCCGCCGGCCGCCTCCACCCGGAGAG
The DNA here is from genome assembly GCA_012521875.1 of Lentisphaerota bacterium. Taxonomy (GTDB): domain Bacteria; phylum Verrucomicrobiota; class Kiritimatiellia; order RFP12; family JAAYLN01; genus JAAYLN01. Next base: position 5,578 of record JAAYLN010000090.1, read on the forward strand.
CCTGAACACCGGCGACATCATCCTGCTGCCGCCGGACAACGAGGCCACGCGCGCGCGGCCGGTTTACGTCGCGCTGGCCGGGGAGTTGCACGGCGGCGCATGGCTGGCGGTACCGTTCGGACGCTTTCCAGTACCGGCCCTTCCGGGCGAGCTGGCCACGGGGCGCGCGGCGGCACCCCTGCAGGTGCTCTGCGTCTGGAACCGCGCGCCGGTCGCGGCGACTCGCCTGCTGAGCGGCTGGCAGGTCGGACGCCTGAACGAGCGCGAGCAGCGCTGGCTGCGCCAACTGCTCGACCTCCCGCCGGGGCACAACCCCGGCAAGAGCCTGGTCCGGCGCCTGGGGCCGCCGCTCGTCCACCCGCTCGACCCGCGCCACGACTACATCGAGGAGGAGCGGATGCTCTGGCAGGAGATGGAGACAGACCTGTACTGCGGCGAGAACACCACCCCCTACAACATCACGGACAATACCGACACCCTGCCGCTGGCGGCGGAAGAGGTGGACGATACGTATCAAGAAGACAAGGGATGAAAGCCCAGCCTATCATCCGGCAGATAGACCTGTTTCCATGACGCTATGTCCCGCCCCTTCAGGGCTTGCATCAACTTTGTCGCGAGCTTTGTCGGTAACTTTGTCGCCTTTGTCGAAAGCAGCTTGTGGTCTCTCACGGAGGCACAGAGGCGCCAAGAAGTTCTAAAGTTCGGGAGCTCTAAATTTCTGTAGCCGTTCACGGGGGGGCGCGGGGTTCCCGAGGCAAGTCGGTGCTTCCGTGCGCCTCAATGAGAACGACTGTCCCGCTTAATCTCGATCACGTGCGTCGGTTAAGCGTATCCGATTAAGGGTGG
>JAAYLN010000091.1 GCA_012521875.1 Lentisphaerota bacterium
GCAGGGGAAAAGCCCTGTTTCGCCCGCTTGTTCTGCGGCACCCCGCCGCATCATCAAAAATTCCTGCAAAACCCTCCCGTATGCAAGCCTGACGGCCTGCGTTTGGGAGGGTTTTGCAAGAGCCTCACATGTTTAGGTGTGCTTGTCCATATGGGATGCGGCTTTCGACAAAGCGTGGAGACAAAGTGTGGAGACGAAGCGTATCCGACAAAGCGTGGAGACAAAGTGTGGAGACGAAGCGTATCCGACAAAGCGTGGAGACAAAGTGTGGAGACAAAGTGCAAGAGCGAAGCACCCACTCTAAACTCTCTCTTAAACTCTCTCTTAAACTCTCTCTTAAACTCACTCTTAATCGGCACGCTTCATCCACCCGCTTCATCCAATTTTTCGGCTCCCCGCCAGCCAGTAGCAAGCGCAACTAGCTTGCTACTGGCTGGCGGTGTCACTTAAAGAAAACAATCGCCGCATCGGGCAGGCCGTCGAATTCGATTTCGATGCGGGCGCGGCCGTCTGGAAGCTGCGTCACCTTGGCGGCACGCGTGGCATGTACCGAACCCGCAGCGGCCTTGCGCTCCGTCACATAGACGAACGGGGCGAGCGGCACGGTGGGCCATGGCGTAATATCGCCCGCCTGGAAGGATGTGTCGGCATTGGAGAAGATCGAGACGAGACCGCGCCCGCTGGCCGGATTGAGCCGCTCATGCACCTCGAAGCCGCAGCCGGTGCGTCCCTGGCGCACGGCGCTCGCCGCGTTTGCATCATCCCGCACCTCGCGGTAGTCGGCCAGCGTCTTGCCGATGAGGTCGAGCCGCTCGCCGGGGAGCCCCGTGAAGCCGCCCCAGAAGCCGTTCTGCCCCAGCACGACCGAGGCGAGGTTGATGTTGATCGAGCGCTCGTCGCCCAGCGGCAGATAGTGCGCCAGCAGCAGGTTCGCCGGAACCCAGCGGTCGAAATCGAGCGCGTAGCGCAGCACATGCGCACGCGAGGGACCGGGATGCACGAAGACGTTGTTCCAGCCGCGTTTCCCGGCATCGAAGGGGATATCCTCGAGGGCCTGGTAGTAGGGGCCGTTGTTGACGAGGAAGTAGCGCGCCGTTGCAAGAATGGCGAGCCCCATCGAACGCCCACCCTCGGTAATGTCGAAATCCACGACCACCCCGGGGCACGCTTCGGAAATGTATTCGGCGATACGGGCAATGGCGATCGGCACGCCGTAGGCATAGCCGTCGCGGCGCTCCTCGACGGTCTCATCCGGCCCGCCGTGGCCGTGGTTCGGATCATCGCAGTGGTACTGCCCTACCCCATCCAACTTGAAGTAACGTGCCTCATACTCCCTGGCAACGCGCACCAGCACCTTCGCGAGGGCGGGGCCGTAGGGACTCGAGACGCACATCACGGAACAGCGCGATGTACCGCAGCCGAAGCACGGCCCGCCCTCCCAGACCTCGCCGCCGCAGGAGACCGCCCCCTCCGGCGCAAGCTGACGGACCTCGCTGTCGTTCCCCGCCCAGGCGGCGTGAATCCAGACGCCGAGCTTCATGCCGTAGCGATCAAGGCGTTCGCGGATCGGCTTGAAGCCCTCCGGATAGAGCGGGTGCGGTCGCCAGTCACCGGCGGAGTTGAACCAGCCGACGTCGATTACGAACGTCTCGATGCCCGCACGGTGGGCGGCGTCAATCTCCTCGAGAAGACGATCCTGTTCGAGCGCATCCAGGAAGCCCGCGCCGTCGAGCCACTTCGAGCGTTCCTGAAAACCCCACGTGTTGAGGCTGACGAACGGTTTCCGCGAGGCGGCGTGCGGTGTGATGTGCTCGAGCAGGAACTTGCGGAAGACGGCCGCAAGGCCATCCGTCGAACCGTCGGCCGTTCCCTTGATGGCGGCGAAGTCGAACCAGACCGACTCGAACGGCTGCTCCTTCAGCGAGCGGTTGTGGAAGTAGTTGGCCTTCACCGCGGCAAGTGTGACGCGGCGATCCGGCGCGAGCCGGTATTCAAAAAAGGTATTGGGCAAGGTCGAGCCGTGCTCGTAGGCCATGAGGAACGCACCCGCCCCGCTGACAGAGGCGAGGATCGGCCCCGGAGCCGTGAGATCATTCTCGAAAGCGTACGCGGGAAGTGTTGTCTCGGTCGGACGGTAGCAGTTCAGCAGATGGTTGAAGTCCGAAAGGCGGACTTCCGTCACGCGCGCCTCCTGCGCTGCTGTGAACGAGGCATATTCAATCGCATCGCGTCCTGTCGTCCTTTTGGTGAGCTTGCGGTCGGCAGTGTCCGCGAGGATGTAGCGGAAACGGACAACCGGCGATGCTGCGGCAGTGCGCACGACAATCGTGAGCGCGAGCCCTTCGAGTCCGCGGTAGTCGGCCACGAAGCGACGCTCGGTGATGCCACCGCCAAGCTCCTTTACGCCTGCGGCGCGGATCGCCGCAAAGTCGGGTTCCACCAAGGCGTTGTCGATTTCGAAGACAGGGCCTGCAATCGCGCATGGAACACTACCCGGCGCAGCGTAGCTGAAGAGCGGCCCCTCCATGTTGATCGCGAGTGTAGCCTCATCGCCCTGCGGCGATGCCGTCCAGACGATATTGTCCATCCGTTACTCCTCTTGATTGTTTCCAGACTTCCAGCGGCTGCCGGGCCGCCGCGTTCACCACGCGGGCGGGGCTGCGGCCGAATCCTCGATCTGCTTGCGGAACTGCGGCGAGAAATCAGCCTTGCCAAAGAAGACTTCCGCAAGCCAGGGCAGATTGATTTCCGGACGGAAACCATGCTGTGCCGCATCCACGTTAGCGTACAGGAAATACTCTTCAGGCGTCAAGCCACGGGCCTCCTTCACGTCCTTGTCATCGTCCTCGCAAGAGATTGAACCGCCAAGACGCCAAGGCCGCCAAGGAGAACCGCGAATGGATGAACGGGCGCAAAAACAGGAGTAAGCGGGTAGAGTAAGAGCGTGCCGATGAAGTGTGGGCTGCGGTCGCCAGCTCTCCATGCGCCCACCGCGCCCCCTGTCGCTAGCCGATTACGCAGACGGGTGGCCGCAGCGAAAGTGAACGAACAAGGCCGGAACGCTGGAGCACGCCGTCCCCGGCGGTAGCGTTCGCTAATCATGCGCTCCCCAGCACACCGCGGAGACCGCGGGCTCCAGGGTGCATCTGAAGCGAACAGGATGCAGGAACGTGGAGACAAAGCGTAGGGACAAAGTGAGGAGACGAAGCGTAAAGAGACAAAGTGTGGAGACAAGGCGCGGCGACAAAGTGTGAGCGCGAAGCACCCACTCGAAACCCTCACTTAAACTCACACTTAAACGGCACGCTTACTCCACCCGCTTAATCCAATTTTCCGCGGTTTTCGCGTGTTTCGCGGTTTAAACCCCTTCCCGCTTTCCTGAGTTCCTGATTTGAAACCCGTCGCAGCATCAGTATCGCGGCCGAGGAGCAACAGTGGGGTTAAATCTCTCCCGCGCGCATCTTCTTGATCATGTTGCGGTAGTCGTCCCACTCGCGGTAGGTACTGCAGCGGTACTTCTTGCCGAGTTCCTCCAGGCGGTCGATGATCGCATCGCGCGCGGGGATCTCCACCTTCTCCGCCCCGGCATAGGCCTGCAAGTCCTTGTAGCGGTAGACCATGGCGCAGAGCATGGCGGCGGAGAGCTTCTCCACCTGCGCGTGGGTGCGCGGCTCCCCCTCCGCCGTGGCGGCAATGGCGCGCTGCTGCAGGTCATGGCATTCGAGTATCGCCTGGGGCGTGAGCCACTTCTCGGTACCGCAGCCGTAGGGCCCGATGCTCTTACGCAGACTCAGCAGCAGATCCCAGTAGGACTTCATCATCGGCCCGCCCTTGCCGCAGGCGCCGGCGATCCATTCGTCGATCAGCCGATCCGAATCGACGTCGGGATCCCACGCGGTGCGTCCCCACAGCCAGCAGCGCAGATCCACCCAGTCGGCGAGCGAGCCCCACGGCAGTTGGGCGACCATGCCGGCTATGCCGTGGTCGCGGTAGACCCGCATGTTCGGCCCGATCGTGTCGGCGGCGGGCGAAGGCAGGATGAAGTTGGAAAAGCGCGCATTGTAGTCCCAGATGTAGAGCGGGTTGGGCGAGAGCTTCTTCCAGCCGAGCATGTTGTCCATGTAGTGCTGGTTCCTGGCGATCGGCGTGGCGAAATCGCGCAGCTTCGCGAAGCATACGGTGACGTTCGGCTCGAACGTCATCGTCAGCGGCGGCTTCTCGCTGGCCCAGTAGGCCAGCATCACAATGCGCAGGTCGGGATAATCCCTGGCGACCAGCCTGCCGATACGGTTGGCGGCAATCATCAGCAGCGCGCTGTTGGCCTTCTCCTTCTCGACCACCTTCTTGCACTCCTCGCAGCGGCAGTACTTGTCGGAGTCGTTGCCGGAAATCGAGAGGGTCTTTGTGTCGGGGTGTTCCCTCAGATACTCCAGCACCTCCTTGTCGAGTTGTGCCAGAGCCTCCGGGTTCGAGGTGCAGAGCTGCGCCGGGATGCGCTTGTTCTCCTTCTCGCTCCACGTGTACCACTCGGGGTGGTCCTTGAAAAACACCTTCGACTTCACCCACCGCAGCGTCAGCGTCTCGCCGACATCCACCTGAACCTTGCCGCCCCACTCGTCGGGCATTCTGGGATGGCCCCAGTAGGTTCCGTTGAGACGGTTCTTGACGGCGAACTTGTAGTCGGAGCTGGTGCTCTGGCCGTAGGCCTGGCGCCAGACGAAGGGCGGCGCATAGACCCTGGCGAACTCCGGCGGTACCGTGAGCGTCCCGGTCCGCGGCACCGTCTCGTTGCCCGGCGCCCAGAAACGGCAGCCGAACTGCTCCAGCAGTTCGTACACCGAGTACAGCGTCCCGCGCGGCATGTCGCCCGTCAGCTCGAGCGTGGTCTTGTCGCGGAAACGGATGCAGATCTCGTCGGTCCTGGCGGCCTTGTAGTCCACGCCGAGCATCACGGAATTGAGCCCCTCCCCCGGAGCGGCGGAAATCCGCATGCGCGCGCCGGTGATCTGATAGACGTAGTTGGTTAGCTCACCCGCGGCGGTGAGCGTGGTGGGGGCGGGATTTTCACCCACCACCGCCACCGCCCTGACCTGGCCATCCCTGACGAGGTCGAAGGCCTGCGCCGTAAGCACCGTGCAGACCAGCGCAGCCAGCGCGCATGGGATTCTGGCGCTCCTGCAAAAGCACTTGCCTGCACGCGTGGCACGGGCATCCTGTCCGTGCTTCATGGGCGGGACGCCCATGCCACGAGGAGTTCTGCAAAAGCCTCTTCTGTTCATGTTTCTGTCTCTTCCTCTCACGCGTTCGACAAAGTTACCGACAAAGTTGGGGTTGCCCCCTGTTCAAGAAACTGATGATTTATTCCCGCCGCGGATTAATCAGGAACTCAGGAACTCAGGAAGGGTGCAAGAATGCGCGGTTTCCACAAAAAAATTCCTGATTTCATGAGTTCCTGATAAAAAATCAGCAGGGGATTTGCAATAAGTCAACACTCCCTCAACTGCCTACTTCCACTCCGGGGCGTAGGATCAGAAGTCGGGGTAGTTGTCCGTCAGGATGTAGTCCACCCCGGCCATGAAGGTGTCCTCCGAGTTCATGTAGGTGGCCTCGTCGTCCAGCAGCACGATCTTCCTGCCCTCCGCGCGCAGCTTGGTAATCTCGGCTGCCGCGGGCAGCTTGTCGAAGATGACATAGGGGCTGGTGCTGGTACCGTGGACGGCCACGCGTCCCTCCTCGCCGAGCGCCTTGACGGCGGCGGCGACCTTCTCCGCAATCTTCGGGTCACAGCGCACGATGATCTTCGGCGGCACGCAGCCGCCCTTGCGCACCGCGTCCAGCGCCTCCTTGAGCGTGAAGCCCTTGGTGCCGGCGAGCATGGGCGCGCCCTTGCCGTCGAGCACCACGGTGAAACCGATCATGTTGGCGGCCTTGTTCCAGGCCTGGTAGCTCTTGATGACCTTAACCGGATCATCGGCAAATCCCGGCTCCTTGCCGCAGTTCGCGCCCCACAGCCCCACCCGCGCACGCGTGGAGCCGAAGAGATCGATGCAGTTGATCGTCGGAGGGATATAGACCTTGAGGTCGGGCTTGGCCGGGTTGAAGCGGCCATACCCGGGACGCACCGACGCCGAGATGTCGGGATACGCCTGGCGCAGACCGTCCAGGACGATGCGACCGATGGCATAGGCGCCCAGCTCCTTGAAGTGGGTGTTGTCCGAACGCGCATCCGGGAACCATGGATACTGACCTTCCTTGGCATGGCGGAAGAGGTGTACGGTATCCTCCGGCCCGACGGCCTCGTAGAGGCGCACGCTCTCGCCCGCCAGATCGAAGAACGGCACACCGCACGCCTTCGCCACCGCTTGGGCGGCGGCGGGATACTCGCCATGTCCGCTCCTGATCCTGCCTTCCTTGTCGAACCACCGCCGCTCCTGCTCCGACATCACGAGGACCTTTAGGCCCTTGGCCTTGGTGGACTCGACAATATCCTTAAGGCGGTGGTAGTAGCCGTTGAAGGCGCCCGCCGCGGGCCCCTTCTCGCCGGAGTCGTTGGCCATGTACGAGATTATGAAATAGTCGCCGGGGCGCGCCTCGGCCAGCATCTTGGCAAAGCGTCCCGAGCTCACGAAGGTCCGCAGCGTGCCGCCGGACTGCGCGTAGTTGGCGATGGCGATGCCCTGCTTGAAGAACATGGGGAAGATGCCGCCCCAGCACATCCACAACTCCTCCGCCGTGTCGCAGGCGGTGGAGTCGCCCGCGATGAAGACCTTCCTGACCGGCTCC
>JAAYLN010000092.1 GCA_012521875.1 Lentisphaerota bacterium
ATCACAAATCTAAAATTCCCCCTCCCTCTTTCCCTTGCTTTTCCGCCCCCGACACGCCATCCTATGTCCAACCACACACACTGCCCCCCGCCACCCTGCGGGCGGCGGGCGGGCCACCACCTTCGCAAACAGCCATGTCCACCACCGATACCCGTCTCTCCGACGTCCTCGCGGGCCGCGAGGACAACTACCTCCTCCCCTTCTACTGGCAGCACGGCGGCGACCAGCACAAGATGATCCCCGAACAGCTCGCCCGCATCCGCGGGAGCGGCTGCCGCGCGGTGTGCGTCGAGTCGCGCCCCCATCCCGAGTTCGTGGGGCCTGGCTGGTGGCACGACATGGATCTCATACTCGACACCTGCAAGCGCCTCGGCATGAGGGTGTGGATCTTCGACGACAAGCACTACCCCACCGGCTACGCCTCCGGCGAGGTCGAGCGCCATCCCGAACTGCGCCCCTGGATGCTCGTCGAGCGCCACCTCGATGTGATCGGGCCGATGCCCGGTGCCGCGATCCTGGTGCCCGCCCCCATCAGGGAAGACGAGGAGACGCTCCTCGGCGCCTATGCCTTCAGGCGGCGCCGTGACCGCGACGAGGGCGACTTCGATACCGACCTCGGGCAATACCTCGAGGGCGAACCCGTGCAGCTCGTGCCGGACGCCGCCGGCAAGGTCCTGACGTGGGACATCCCGCCGGGCTGCTGGCGTATCTTCTTCCTCTACCAGTCGCGCCGCGGCGGCCCGGCCACGCGCATAGATGTCATCGACCCCCGCTCCTGCTCGGCGCTGATCCGCGCCGTCTACGAGCCCCACTACGAGCGCTACCAGAAATACTTCGGCAACGTCATCGCCGGCTTCTTCTCCGACGAGCCCCAATTCGGCAACCAGCTCATCGGCCCGCATCGCGTCGACCCCGGCTTCTACGAGCGCCGCATCGGCCAGGAGGGGCTCGCGCTCCCATACAATGCGGAGGTGCTGCGGCGCATGTCCGAGGAGATGGGCACCGATGCCGCGCCCTATCTGGGCGAACTCTGGTACGAGAGTCCGCACAGCCACATCACGCGCCTCGCCTATATGAATGCGGTCACGCGCCTCTACCGCGAATGCCTCGTGCAGCCGATCGCCGCGTGGTGCCGCGAGCGCGGCGTGGAGTACATCGGCCACGTGATCGAGGACATGAACATCCATGCCCGCATGGGTGCCGGCCCGGGACACTTCTTCCGCGCGCTCGACGCGCAGGACATGAGCGGCATAGATATCGTGCTGCACCAGGTGATGCCCGGCCTGGCCGACTACATGACCGCCGCCATCTGCGCCGGCGGCGGCGTCTCGCCCGACTTCTTCCACTACAGCCTCGGCAAGCTCGGCGCCTCGCTGGCGCACATCACACCCCACATGAAGGGCCGCGCCATGTGCGAGGTCTTCGGCGCCTTCGGCTGGGGCGAGGGTGCCACCTTCATGCGCTGGCTCATCGACTTCCTGCTCGTCCGCGGCATCAACCACTTCATACCGCACGCCTTCTCGCCCGACTACCCCGACCCGGACTGCCCCCCGCACTTCGGCGCGCACGGGCGCGACCCGCAGTTCGACGGCTTCTCGGCCATCATGCGCTACACCAACCAGGCGGCGCATCTCCTTACCGGCGGACGCCATGTAGCCTCCGCCGCCATCCTCTACCACGCCGAGGCCGAATGGATGAGCGCCTACGGCAAGGCGATGCTCATGCAGAAGCCCGCCCGCGCGCTCTACGACCGCCACGTGGATTTCGACATCGTCCCCGCCGATACCCTGCTAACGGCCGCCCGCGTCAGGGATGGCCGTCTGGAAATCGCCGGCGAGTCCTTCGGCGCGCTGGTCATCCCCGCCGCCGAGTACCTGCCCGCACCGCTGCTCGCGCAACTCGCCGAGTTCCAGCAGGCCGGGCTCGCCGTGCTCTTCGCCGACGGCGTGCCGCACGGTGTAAGCGAAACGCCCGTCCCCCTCGCGAAACTCGCGGACGCCGTCCGCGCCGCCGCCGGGACGGATCTCACGGTCGACGGCGACTATCCGCTGCTGCGCGTTTTCCACCTCGTCCGCGACGGCCACGACATCTTCATGCTCTTCAACGAGTCGCCCGACAAGCCCGCCCGCACCACGCTCCGCACGTCGGCCCGCGGTACCTTCGCGCGCCTGCGCCTCCTCGAGGACTTCGCCGTCCGCGACACATCGCCCGATGGCGCGGTCGCCATTGACCTGCTGCCCGGACAGTCCGAAATCCTCATTTTCGGCGACACGGCGGCTCTCCCCGCCGCCACCACCTACACGCATGCCGGGACGCTCCACCCGACCTACGCGGTCGAGATCGCCGAGTCGGACGACCTGACGGCCTTCCAGCCCTACACGACGACGGAAAAGCTCTTCAACCTCAACGCCCCCGGCCATCTCCCCGACTTCTCGGGCAAGATCCGCTACCGCTTCTCCATCGAGGTCGCGGCGGCCGACGCCGGCAAGCCCGCCGCGCTCGATCTGGGCGCCGTCGGCGAGTGGGCGCGCCTATGGGTCAACGGCGCCGATGCCGGCATCCGCGTCAGCGCTCCGTACCGCTTCGAGGTTGGCCGGCACCTGCGCGCGGGGCGCAACGACCTGCTCGTCGAGACCGGCAACACCCTCGCGCAGAAGATCCGCGACCGCTTCTCCCACTACCTGCAGCTCCGTCCCGCCGGCCTGCTCGGCCCAGTGACTTTGTGGCGCTAGCCCTATTCACCATCCCCCTACCCCGCAAAAGGAACCCGAGATGAAGAACTTCCTGCTCGCCGACAACGGCAAGGCCCACGCCTGCATCGTGATTCCCGACAGCGCCACGCCCGTCGAAATCTCCGCCGCCTTCGAGCTCCACCGCGACCTCAAGCAGATCACCGGCGCGAAGCTCGCCGTCATCCGCGAGGGCGCCCTCGAAAGCGGCGGCGAGGCCGACAAGAGCGTTGCCAACACCGATATCACAGCCGAAGCCCGCGACCGCCGCCTCTACGTCGGCGCGACGCGTGCCGCCGCCGCTGCCGGTGTCGAGCGCGGTACCGGATGGCCCTACGACGCCATCGCGATGAAAACCGTCGGCGACGCGCTCTTCCTCTGCGGGCATCCCGTGCGGGGCGCGCTCTACGCAGTCTACGTCTTCCTCGAGGATGTCCTCGGCGTGCGCTGGTGGACGGATACCGAGAGCAGCTACCCCGTCGCCAACACGCTCGCCATCGGCGCGCTCGACCACTTCCACGCGCCGAAGCTCGAGTTCCGCGAGATCTTCTACCGCACCTGCTTCGACGGCAAGTTCCGCTCGCGCCTCAAGCTCAACTTCTTCACGGGGGCGGGCTACCGCGGCCGCAGGATGGAGAACGTCCCGCCCGAACTCGGCGGCGACCACTACTTCTGCCGTGCCGGCCACGGCGACATCAGGCACGTCTATCACACCTTCTACGCCCTCATCCCCCCAAAGGTCTACTTCAAGGATCACCCCGAGTGGTTCAGCCTGATCAACGGCAAGCGCACCCACGAGCGCGCGCAGCTCTGCCTCACCAACCGCGAGATGGAGGCCGAGCTCGTCAGGAACGCCTTGAAATGCCTGCGCGAAGATCCGGGCGCCGACTTCATCCAGATCAGCCAGAACGACCACGCCGGCCGCTGCGAGTGTCCCGACTGCCTGGCCGTCGAGGCCGAGGAGGGCGGCGCGGCCTCGGGGCCGATGATCCGCTTCGTCAACCGCGTCGCCGAGGCCATCGAGAAGGAGTTCCCCAACGTCAAGGTCGACACCTTCGCCTACACCTACACGCGCAAGGCGCCCGCAAAGACACGGCCGCGCCACAACGTGACGGTGCGCCTCTGCGATATCGAGAGCGACTTCGCCCGTCCCCTTGCCGACAGCAAGTTCAACACCTCGTTCATGGAAGACCTCGCGGCGTGGAGCAGGGTAGCCGCCGGCCGCCTCTACATCTGGGACTACGTCACCAACTTCAGCGCCTACATGCTGCCGCACCCCAACTACGACGTGCTGGCACCGAACGTGCGGACGTTTGTCGAACACGGCGCGATCGGCCTCTTCGAGCAGGGCGACGTCTACTGCGACGCCGGCGAGTTCGCCGACTACCGCACCTGGCTGCTGTCGCATCTCATGTGGGATCCCTCGCGCGACGCCGGCGAGCTGCGCCGCGAATTCCTTGACGGCTACTACGGCCGGGCCGGCGGGAAGATCGGGCAGTACATGGAGCTTATCGCCGGGAGCGCCGCCGCGAGTCCCTACCGCATGCGCTGCTACCGCGACAACACCGCCACCTGGATCCCGACCCCCGTGCTTGCCGAAGCCTGCCGCCTCATGGAGGCGGCGCTGGCCGAGGCCTGCGCGCAGGACACCGCCGAGGGCTGCGCGCATGGCTACGCCACGCGCGTGCGGCGCCAGAAACTCGGCATTGACTATGCGCGCGTCCTCAACTGGTTCGACCTGCACGAGCACCTCGGCATCGCGACAGACGCCGATGCGCAGCGTCGTGCAAAGCTCGCATGGATCCGCGACTGCCGCAACTTCAACGTCACCGCCCACCGCGAGGTGTGGGGCGGGAAGACGGATATCTTCGACGACCATATAGACTGGTTCCTCGACTACGAACGCGGCCTCGAAGAGTACCACCTCAACATGGAATAGCCCTGTACCAGCCTTATCCCCTCTTTGTCGAGAGCTTTGTCGGTAACTTTGTCGCCTTTGTCAAAGGCGAAAGATTAAGCGGGTAGATGAAGTGTGCCGATTAAGAGTGAGTTTAAGTGCGGGGTTTAAGTGGGTGCTTCGCGCTTACACTATGTCCCCGCACCTACGTCCCATTAGTCCCATTCGTTCCATCCAAGCAAAAGATTAAGCGGGTGGATGAAGCGTGCCGATTTAGTGTTTAGAGTGTGTGCTTCGCTCCAACACCTTGTCTCCACACCGTGTCCTCGCACTTTGTCGGCTGAATCGAGAACGAGGACGAGAACGAGGACGAGCGGAGCGCAACCAATCACAAATCACAAATTCCCGCGTGCCCCTGTCACTAGCCGATTATGTCTGCCCCCCTCAAGTCCTTGCCGCCGGGAGGGGTGTTTGCTAAGCTACCACAGACACGCATGGGAGTGAATAGGTACCTGGTGGGCCTCTCGGTCTTCAAAACCGATGTGGGGTTGTAACAGATCCCGGTTGAGTTCGATTCTCACTCGCTCCCGCCATTTTCCCGCGCGGCGATAATCGCCGCGCCGATCGCGCCGGTCATGCAGGGGTCGGACGCCACGGTAACGGGGTGCCGGAGCGCCTCCGCGAGAGCGTCCCGCATGCCAGCCACGCGGGCCACGCCGCCGGTGAAGACGATCTTCCCGGCGGGGATGCGTCCCGCCATGGCGGCGATGCGCTGGGCGATGGCGCGGCACACCCCGGCGATGATGTTCTCGCGGCTGGTGCCGGAAGCCAGCAGGCCGATCAGTTCCGACTCGGCGAAGACCACGCACATGCTGCTGATCGAGGCGGGCTTGTCCGCGCGGCGGGCATGCTCGCCAAGGCTCGCGATGGGGACATCCAGCCGCTGGGCCACCACCTCGAGGAAGCGGCCCGTGCCGGCGGCGCAGCGGTCATTCATCGAGAAATCGACCACAAGGCCGTTCGTTCCCAGGTGGATGAACTTGCTGTCCTGCCCCCCGATGTCGATCACCGCCGCCACATCCGCATGCAGGTGGTACACACCCGTGGCGTGGCAGGTGATCTCGGTGACCGCGCGGTCGGCGGCGGCGACCGCATGGCGTCCGTAACCGGTCGCCACCGTGGCGGCGATGCTGCCGGCATCCAACCCCTGCTCCGCCAGCAGACGCGCCAGCAGATCCGAGGCCAGGGCCGACTGATTGATGCCCTGGTCGCATGAGCCGGTTGCAACGACCGCACGCGTGCGGGTATCCAGCAGGGCAATCTTGATCGCACGCGATCCGGCGTCCACACCGACCGCGACGGTCTTGCCTTCCGGCCTGCCGATGGTTGTTGCCGTGCTTTTCAAGGCGTCATTTTCAAATGGCGTGCGGGGCGCCTACCGGCGTGCCGCGCGCACGGTCTCGTAAAGGGCGCCGAGGCGCAGCGCGATGCGCGCGTCGTCATTCGGCGAGTAGTCCGTCTCGATTCGCAGGTAGGGGAGACCGAACTGCGCCGCGAGCTCGCGCGTGTAGGCCGCCTCGATGTCGTAGGTCAGGCAGCCGTGCCAGATCAGCTCCACCACGCACTCCGCACGGTACTCGCGCGCCAGCTCCCCGAGCCGGCGCATGCGCTCGGAGTTCGGCGTCATCACGGAACACGGCAGATGCAGATAGACGTCGGCAAGCGCGGTCAGGGGATCGTCGGCTTCGGCGTCGACCTCCTCCGTGACGGGCTTGATTCCCGTGCAGTTCTCCTGGCACACCACCGTGGCGTGATCCGCCTCCAGCAGATCCAGGATGCGCTCCGCGCCGTGCGGAACCGGTACGCCGGTGAGCAGCACGCGCACGTTGTCCGGCGAGGGCCGGGCGTCCGCCGGCCGTCCGGGCAGGGCTCCGGCGATCCGCTCGTAGGCCGCGAGATCGTCCGGCAGGCAGGCGATCAGGCTCTTGAGGTCGAGCAGCTCGCGTCCGGACAAGGGCGGCGTGGCGGAGCGCATCTCCTGCGCCAGCGCGCGGCGAAGCCGGCGCTCGCGGTTCATCAGCCGGATGGCGTCGCGGAGGCGCTCGTCGGTGATCGCGACGTTGAACCGTTCCTCGAGCACTGTCCGCAGCTTTTGCAACTCGCGGATCCAGTGGATGCGGGCGTCCGGATCGCCGGTCTTCTGCGGCAGTTCGAGCACGTGCATGGGATGGCGCTCCGCGAGGCGCTCGTACATCTTCTTCTTGCCATCGCAGGTGGTCTCGGCCACCAGCAGCGACGCCATCTCCAGGAACGGATTGGCCTGGTTGAGGCTGTAGCCGAAAGTGGACTTGATCAGCGGACAGATGCCGGCGGGCAGGAGGGTTTCCGCCGCGGGAATCATGTCGGCATCCCCGCCGCACAGGCAGACGGGCCAGGCACCTGCCGCGAGGATCAGCTCCCGCGGCGTGTACTCGCAGAGGATGCCTATGATCGGGGTTCCCGCCTCATGGAATTCGGTGGCCTTCTGATAGCAGTGCTCCACCATTTCCTCGAACCAGTCCAATCCGCAGTCTTTCATCGTGTGTTCCTTCCGGATCTAGCGTTTCATGGCGACGATGCGGCCCGGGTGCCCTGCCCCGCAGCGGCGGCGACACTCCGCCACGGCCTTGCCGGAGGTACCGAAGCCCTGAGTGGCCTCGTCGCGCAACCTCATCGTGCCGGCTCCTGTTCCTCCCGGCGCGCGCGGTGGCTGATCGCATGTACCGGGCAAGCGCCCTGGCATTCGTGACATAGGATGCACTCCGTATCGCGGCTCACAGCCGCATCCTGGTGCTGCATCACGGGCAGATCCATCGGGCAGTTCCGCTCGCACTTGCGGCAGCGGATGCACGATTCCGAATGCAGGCGGAGCTTCCACGGCATGATCCTGTTGGTGACCGCCACCAGGGCACCGACGGGACACAGGCTCTTGCAGAACGGGCGGCTGAACGCCACGGATCCCGCCAGGAAGGCCACCGTGACGACGAACTTCGCGGGCTGGACGAACAACTTCGCCACGTCGCCGTCGGCGATGGCTGTAGTCAGCACAACCATAATGCCGGACGTGGGACAGAAGTTGCAGAAAAAGAAGGGGCTGTCCCCGCCAAGGAACCAGGCCACCAGGAAGACGGAGACAACGAGGACGGGATACTTTATCCACGCGAACCAGCGGGGTGTGCGGAACTTCCGCGAGGGAATCTTGTACAGCAGATCCTGCAGGAAGCCGATCGGGCAGATCCAGCCGCAGAAGATGCGACCCACCAGCGCGCCGATGCCCAGGACGAGGAGCAGGGCAAGCCAGGGGATCTCATGGAACGTCAGCGCATTGCGGATGAGCCCGATCGGGCAGGCGGTCCAGGCCAGCGCGCAGGCCTCGCAGTTCATCACGGGCAGGCAGACCCTCGACGCCACAGTGCTTCCGAGGAAGTTCGAGTTCAGCGCAACCGCCGAGGCGGCCTGCACAATACGGCGCGCAAATGTCAATTTGATACGCTTCATCGGGGGGAGAGGAATATGGTGACGGCTTCTTGAAAACGGAAGAGGCAGGCACCCTGGAAAGGGGCGCCTGCCTCAAGCTGTTTGGAATCAAGGCTACCTATTTCGCGGGCGTGCCGATCGCCTTTAGCTCCGTGGTGGCGACAAAACCGAAGACGTTCCCGCCATGTTTCGTCCATACGATTGCCTTGTACTTTCCCGGTGTGGTCACCTCACCGAGGTAACCGCCACGCCCCCCTCAGGAGGGGCATAGTTTGAGGAGGTTCTCCCTTCGTGAGACGACAACTTCGCCCGCCTCGTTCAGGATCACAATGAAGGCGGTGCCGTCCATCAGGGAACTGCGCATCCTGGCGCCCACCATCATGGACTTTTCGAAATACGCCGTCACGCGGAAGGGGATCCTGCCACTCTGCGCGGCCCGGATTCGATCCTTCCAGCCCAGTGAACGGGGCTCAAAGCCCCCAGAGAAGTTGTATGTGGTCTTGCCGTCTTCCCACTTGGTCTTGAATGCCGCGATCTCCGCGTCCGTCGGCACTGCGATATCGCCACGGCGGGCAGTCGGTGCAGGCTCGGCGCCAAACACGGCCATGGTAGCCATGATAAAGGCGGGGATTGCAAACTTGTGGATGCAGTTCCTCATTGCGCAGGAAGAATATCGTAACGCTGATCGCGCGTCAATATCTTTCGGCAATAAAGTGGTAGGCCGCGCGGGGGTCGAACCCGCGACCCCGTGATTAAAAGTCACGTGCTCTACCGGCTGAGCTAGCGGCCTGGAAAGTGTGCGAAAAGTGGTATCATAAGCCAGCAGGGGCAAGGTATCAAGCCGAAACCCGCCAAAATGGTAATCGGCTCAAATCGCACCGTAATCTTGACTTGTTGCGCGGGTTGAACATAATCTTACGCCAATGGCAAACGCGGGCGACATGGTGGAAATCCGGGTTTATACCAGCCGCGAGCTGGCCGAGTTCGGCCGCATGCTGCTGGAAGGCTCCGGTATTCCATCGTTCATCCGCCTCGACGATTGCGGCGGTATGCAGCCCTACCTGAACCTCGTCCGCGGCGCGCGGCTGGTCGTCCGTCAGGAGGACGCCCCATGCGCCCGCGACATCCTGGAGAACTCATGCACAACAGACTGACCCCGGTTGCCGACAGCAACGTGACCTTCCGCGATCCCTTCTGGGCACCGCGGCGCAAGGTGAACCGCGAGACCACCATGGCGCGCGAATATGAGCTGCTGCGGCAGACGGGGCGGCTCGATGCCTTCAACCCCAAGGTGAAGGGCGTGCATCAGTTCTGGGACTCGGATACCGCCAAGTGGATCGAGGCTGCCGCCTATACCCTCGGTGCCGAACCCGACCCCGAGCTGCAGAAGCGTGTCGATACGGTCGTGCGGCGCTACGTGCGCGCGCAGGCGCCGGACGGCTACCTGAACTCCTACTACCAGCGTGTCGCGCCGGACAAGCGCTGGACCAACCTGCGCGACATGCACGAGCTCTATTGCGCCGGGCACCTCATGGAGGCCGCCGTGGCGCGCTACACCGCCAGCGGCAATGACGACCTGCTGCAGACGCTCTGCCGCTATGCCGACTACATCGGCTCGGTCTTCGGCACCGGCAAGGGGAAGAAGCGCGGCTATCCCGGCCATCCCGAAATCGAGCTGGCGCTGGTGCGGCTCTACCGGGCCACGGGCCAGAAGCGCTATCTCGACCTGGCCGCCTATTTCGTCAACGAGCGGGGACGCTACCCCTACTACTACGACATCGAGGCCAAGGCACGCGGCGACAAGCCATCGCCCGAGAAGCGCGGCGTGGCCTACAACTACTGCCAGGCGCACCTTCCGACACGCCGGCAGGAGACGGCCGAGGGCCACGCCGTGCGCGCCTGCTACCTCTACGCCGGCATGGCCGACGTGGCGGCAGAAACGGGCGATGACGAACTAAAGCAGGCCTGCCGGAAGCTCTGGAACAACATCGTCACGCGGCGGATGTACATCACGGGCAGCGTCGGCTCGACGTTTGCCGGCGAGCGCTTCACGGTCGACTACGACCTGCCCAACGAAGGTGCCTACGCCGAGACCTGCGCGGCGATCTCGCTGGTCTTCTTTGCCCAGCGCATGCTCCATCTGGAACTGGATGGCTCCTACGCCGACGTGATGGAGACGGCGCTCTACAACGGCGTGGCCTCCGGCGTCTCGCTCGACGGTACACGCTTCTTCTATGCCAACCGTCTGGCGGTCTATCCGGCACTGATGGAGCGCAGGATCAGCGGCCAGCACTTCACCTCGTTCCGGCAGCCGTGGTTCGGCTGCGCCTGCTGCCCGCCGAACATCGCCCGCCTCTACGCCTCCGTGGGCTCCTATGTGGCCTCCTCGTCCGCCGACCGTGTCGCGCTGCATCTCTACACCGCGGGCGAGGTCAAGGCTCCCGTGGGTGACGGTACCGTGCGGCTGGCGGTGAAGACCGACTATCCGTGGGACGGCGAGATCGCCATCACGGTCAAGCCCGACTCGCCGCGCCGCTTCACGCTCTGCCTGCGGATCCCAGGCTGGTGCGCCCGCCCCGTGGTGCGCCTCAACGGTCGCCGCCAGACGCTATCGCAGGTCGTGCAGTCGGGCTATGCCTACCTGGACCGCGAATGGCAGGCCGGCGACCTAATCGAGCTGTCGTTCCCGATGACCGTCGAACGCGTAGAGGGGCACCCCTCAGCACGCCAGGTGGCGGGACACGTCGCGTTGCGGCGCGGACCGGTGGTCTACTGCCTCGAGGAGTGCGACAACGGTGCCGACCTGGCCGACATCGAGCTGCCGCGGCGCGCGGCGCTAACGGCCGAGCGCTCGAAGCTCCTCAGCGGCTGCGTGGTGATCAAGGGCGAGGGGACGCGTCGTCTGCGCGACGGCTGGGAGGACACGCTCTACCGTACCGCACGCTCCAAGCGCGCGCCGGTCGCCATCCAGGCGGTACCCTACTGCCTCTGGAACAACCGCGACGAGGGCGAGATGCGCGTCTGGATACGCGAGAGCTAGGCGGCAGTGCGGCGGCAGGCCCCGCCTGCCGCCGCAGGGGACAGGGGACAGGGTTCAGTCCGGCCACCGCCCCTGCGGGGCGGTTGGAACAGGCGAGAGACACACGTAGTCTCCACACTTTGTCTCCACACTTTGTCGGCTACGCTTCGTCGCCACACTTTGTCCCTACGCTTTGTCGAAAGCGAAAGAGGGGCATCTGAAGAGGTGTCTCAGACTAGTGGAGCCGCTGCCCTGCAGGGCGGCGGCAGTAGCAGTAGTAGGTAGTGGCAGTAGGCCGTTGGAATGGGTCAGAGACGCCACTTAGTCGCAAGCTTTGTCGCAAGCAACAGGGAAAGCCCACGCAGAGGCGCGGAGAGGGGGATGGGAGAGAACCGTTTGCGACACAACTCAGTTGTATCGCAGAAGAGGGTAAAAGGTGTTCTAAAGTTCGGGAGTGCTAAAGTTCAGGGCTGGCGCCTGTACCGAAACACCCAGCCAGCCACTCCGGCATAAGCTCGCGGTACAGCAACCGCAAGGTAGGGCGAGCCGTCCCCGACACGCCGCTACGCGGTGTGACCGGCGAGCCGCACGATAGAGAACGGCACCGCCGGGGACGGCGGGCTCCAGCGTTCCGGCATCCCGTTCGCTTCGGATGCGCACTGGAGCCCACGGTCTCCGCGGTGTACTGATGCGGCGCATGATTGGCGAACGATACCGCCGGGGATGCTACTTCGCCAAGGCTACGTAGCACAGGCGGCGGGCTCCAGCGTTCCGGCTTTTTCGTTCACATTCGCCGGCGCCTGTACCGAACCACCCCTCCCGTCGCCTCGGCACAAGCTCACGGTACAGCGAAGATGGCAGTGTCATGCCATTAGGTCGGGAACCGTCAGACCTGTCGGACTCGTCAGACTCGTCGGACAGAACAAACCAGCGCCAATGGCGCGCCCTAGGAAACCAACGGCAAAAGGAAACGAGGGCTGAGAGCCCGGCCTATCATCCGGCAGACAAACCTGCTTCCCTGAACTATGTTACGCCCCTGCAGGGCTAGTAGTTTTTCGCTTCATTCCCCAGAGCGTTGCCCTGGGCTGGCATGTCGCGCCCCTTCAGGGCTTTCATCAACTTTGTCGCCTTCGGCGCCTGCTGCCGGTTTTTTTCTCACAGAGGCACGGAGGCGCCAAGAAGTTCTAAAGTTCGGGAGTTCTAAAGTTCTAAAGTTTGAGCTGGCGCCTGTGCCGAGCCTCCCCGCCCGCCACCCCGCCACAAGCTCACGGTACGGCAACCGACGCGCATACTCCGTCCCCTGTGCCCCATTCGTCCCCTGTGTCCCATTCGTCCCATCATTGTCGAAAGCGAAAGAGAAAGCAGGTGGAGTGTGCCGATTAAGAGTGAGATTAAGAAAGGGTTTAAGTGTGTGCTCCGCGCTTGCACCTTGTCTCCACACCTTGTCTCCACACCTTGTCTCCACACCTTGTCTCCTAAGCTTGTCTCCTAAGCTTTGGCGCTGACTTTGGCGAATGCGAAAGCGGGAGCGGCAGAAGTGCATCAGACCAGACCAATCGTCCTCGTCCTCGTCCTCGTCCTCGTCCTCGAGATCACCGGCACGGCACTACCGGTACTGCCGTCACTACCGGTACTGCCGACAGGTGGCGACAGGTGGCGACGACAACGCCCCAAGGCGGCGAGGACATTCCTGTCTGCGCGGGCGGGCGCGGTCAGGCAGGAATGCCTGCCCCGTACTGCCCTGCCCCCTTTTGAACCTCTTTTAGCTTCCCAAGACCGCCCGAAAAGGGCAAACTCCGCGTGAATCAGAAGCCGCCACACATCCATGCACGACTCCGACCGACAAACTCCAGATGCCACGCCCCCCGTTCCCGGCACCTTTGAACGGCTCGCCACCGACGGCGGGGCGCGGCGCGGGCGGCTCTGGACGGCGCATGGTCCGGTCGAGACCCCCGCCTTCATGCCCGTCGGCACCCAGGCGACCGTCAAGACCCTCGAGCCGCGCGATCTGGAGGAACTGGGCGTCGGGATCATCCTTGGCAACACCTACCACCTGCTGGTACGGCCCGGTCCCGGGATTATCGGGGCCTGCGGCGGCCTGCACAACTTCATGGGCTGGAGGCACCCCATCCTGACCGACAGCGGGGGCTTCCAGGTCTTCAGCCTTGCCAGATTGCGCAAAGTGAGCCGCGATGGCGTGGCCTTCAACTCGCACGTGGACGGGGCGCGCCTCTTTCTGGGACCCGTCGAGGCCATGGCCATGCAGCGCATCCTGGGCTCCGATATAGCCATGTGCTTTGACGAGTGCATCCCATGGCCCTGCGACGCACAATATGCTTGTCAGGCGGTGGAGCGTACCTTATTATGGGCGGATTCTTGCTTTCAACAGGAGAGGGCGCCCGGACAACTGGTCTTCGGCATTGTGCAGGGTGGCGAGTTCACGGAACTGCGTCATCGCTGTGCCCGCAGGCTGGTGGAGATCGGCTTCGACGGTTATGCCGTCGGCGGTGTCAGCGTCGGGGAACCCGAGCCCCTGTTGCTGCAGGGAATTGAGGAGAGCATTAGCCACCTGCCGGAGGAGCGGCCCCGCTACGTGATGGGGCTGGGCGATCTCTGGCAGATGACGGAGGCGGCGGCACGCGGTGCGGACATGTTTGACTGCGTCATGCCGACCCGCCACGCGCGGAATGGCTCGGCGTTCACACGGAACGGAGCCTATCCGGTGAAGGCCGGCAAGTACAAGCGGGATCCGCGGCCCATTGAAGAGGGCTGCCGGTGCCCGGTCTGCCGGACTTTCACGCGTGCCTACATCCGCCATCTCCTCAACGCAAAAGAGATTTTGGGGGTGCGGCTGCTGACGATCCACAACCTCCATTGCTACATGGAATACATGCGGCACATGCGCGAGGCGATCGAGGCCGGGGCCTTCCAGGAATGGCGCCGGGAGCAGACCGCGCTGTTGCGCGGAAGCGAACCGGGGAGAGCCCCGGAAGAGTGAGCGAGAAGAGATGCACGACAATTTGATCTTTTTGGCCCAGCAGGCGGCGAGCCCCGCACCAGGCGGTGCGGGCGGTCTCCTCGGCAGTGCCTTTGTGCCGCTGGTGCTCTTCATGGCGATCATCTACTTCGTGATGCTGCGCCCGCAGCAGCGCAAGGAGAAGGAGCGCGTCAAGATGATCGAGGCCCTGCGCGCGGGGCAGCGCGTGCTCTTCGCCGGTGGCCTCATCGGCACCATCACCGAGGCGCGCGAACACACCTTCATGATCGAAATCTCGCGTGGGGTGACGGTCGAGGTCGCACGGGGGGCCGTGCGGCAGTTGCTGCATGATGGCGACAAACCGGTCGCCGACGAGGCGCACTGATAGTAGCGCACCAGAGTTCTCATTCTGATTCACAACCGGAGATAGTGCAAAATGAAAAAGCAGGCCTTCTGGAAATGGGTGTTCCTGGCGGCGTTCACGTTGTTCTCGCTGTACACGGTATTGCCGATTAAGGAAAAGGTGCGGTTGGGACTCGATCTCGCCGGCGGCACAAGCTTCACGGTGCAGATCGACCAGGAGCAGTTGCGCAGCGACATGCTGGCCGCCACGCCCGACCGCCCGCTCAACGAGATCGATGCCGAGATCGCCGAGATCATGAAGGATGCCGATGCCCGCACCATCGAGGTCCTGCGCAACCGCGTCGACGCGCTGGGCGTCAACGAGCCGATCATCGCCCCCGCCAAGGATCACCGCATCCTGATCCAGTTGCCCGGCGCGGACGAGGAGCAGCGCGATGCGGCCGAGAAGAGCATCAAGAGCGCCGCCTTCCTCAAGTTCTGCCTGGCCCACAGGGACAATACGCGCCTTACCGCCAACCTTTTCGCCAACAACCGGGTGCCGGAAGGCCATGCCATCCTCGACGGGCGCTACTACGTCCGCACCAAGGAGTACGAGACGCTGATCCGCGATCCGGACTACGCCCGCCGTCTGGCGTCCTTCGAGGCGCCGCCGCAGCATGTCTTCATGCTCCAGCCCGAGAAGCTCAGGGATGGCCGCGAGGTCTACACGCCCTGTTTCGTCAGCACGCGTTCCGTCTTGACGGGCGAGATGCTGAAGCGCGCCGATATCGGGCGCGATCCGATGACGGGCTCCGTGCATGTCTCGCTCACCTTCAAGCCCGCCGGCGCCACCCTCTTCGCCAAGATCACCACCCAGTACGCTCCCGGCGGCAGCCGCAACCGCAACAGCGACGTCGGCTACCAGTTGGCCATCGTGCTCGACAACACCCTCTACTCGGCACCGGTCATCCGCGAGCCAATCCCCAGCGGACGCGCCCAGATCAGCGGCAGCTTCACCATGGAGGAGGCCGCCCTGCTGCGCAACATCCTCAACGCCGGCTCGCTGCCGGCACCGGTCAAGATCCTCGAGAAGCGCATGATTGACGCCTCGCTCGGCCAGGACGCCATCCAGAGCGGTATCCGTGCCTCGATCATCGGCATGGCGCTGGTGGTCATCTTCATGCTGGTCTACTACTCCTACTGCGGCGTGCTGGCGAACGTAGCCCTGCTCTTCAACATGATCCTGCTGCCGGCCGGCATGATCCTCGTCGCCGGCGTGCTCGGCGCCTTCCTGCGCGATGGCGGTGTCTCCGGCAAGAGCATCATCACCCTGCCGGTGCTGACCATGCCCGGCATCGCCGGCATCGTGCTGACGATCGGCATGGCCGTAGATGCCAACGTGCTGATCTTCGAGCGCATGCGCGAGGAGTTCAAGGCCGGCAAGTCGGCCCGCGCGGCCGTCGCCGCCGGCTATGACCGCGCCTTACTGGCGATCCTGGACTCCAACCTCACCACGCTGCTGACCGGCCTGATCCTCTTCTACTTCGGTTCGGGCCCCATCCGCGGCTTTGCCGTGACCCTCTCCGCCGGTATCATCGTCAGCATGTACACGGCGCTGGTGCTCACACGCATGATCTTCGATGCCACCGTGCCCGCCGACCGTACCAAACCCTACCGCATGCTGGAACTTGTGCGCAGCACGAACATCGACTTCCTCTCCAAGCGCCACGCCGCCATCACCTTCTCGCTGGCCGTGATCGTGATAACCCTGGGCATCTTCACCGTGCGGGCGATCAACAACCCGCGCCGCGTACTCTCGATCGACTTCACCGGCGGCTCCCTGATCTCGTACAACTACAAGGAGGCTCCCGGGACCGAGGCGATGCACGAGGCCCTTGATGCCGCCGGCATCGACGACGCCGTCCTGCAGAACCAGGGTGCGCTGGAGGGCGCGCTCCCCGTGCTGCAGGTCAAGACCGGCAAGGAAGTGGTCGACGGCGTGCCCGTGGCACAGGCGGCCACCGCCGCGCTCCAGAAGGCCTTCCCGGAGGCCGGTATCGTCCTCGCAGGCGAGGAGGTCATCGGCTCGCAGATCGGCAAGGATCTGCAGCGCGACGCCCTCTGGTCGATCCTGCTGGCTCTCATCGGCATGCTGATCTACATCACGGTACGCTTCGAGTTCGGCTTCGCGCTCGGCGCCATCGTCGCCCTGGCGCACGACGTGATCATCACCTTCGGCATCTTCACGCTGCTCGGCCGCCAGGTCAGCCTCACGGCCGTGGCCTGCCTGATGACGATCCTCGGCTACTCGGTCAACGACACCATCGTGATCTTCGACCGCGTCCGCGAGGAGATCAGGCTCGACCAGCGCACCCCGTTCCCCGAGCTCTGCAACCAGTGCATCAACCACACGCTGAGCCGCACGCTGCTGACCTCCTTCACAACGCTGCTGGCCACGGGCGCGCTCTTCCTCTTCGGCGGCGGCGCGATCAACGACTTCGCACTCTGCATGATCATCGGTCTCGTGGCGGGCGTCTACTCGACGATCTTCATCGCCACCCCCGTCATGCTGGCCTGGTACAAGGGACGGCGCCCCAAGCTGGCCTCGTCCAAATAGTCTATAGCCTGTGGAACTGTTATACCTAGTCACACCACTACTGCTGATCCTGGTGGTACTGGCCGCTGTCTGGCTTGACCGCTGGAGCGTGCCGGTGATCGTGGTCGCGCTGGGGGTCGGGATCCTCTTCGGCAGCGACGTGCTGCAGCTCGTTAATTTTGACGATGCCAGGCTGACCAACCACGTCGCCAACCTGGCCCTCGTCTTCATCCTATTCCACGGTGGTTTCGATACGCGGCGCGAGGACTTCCGCGCCGTCGCCCTGCCGGCCGGCGGTCTTGCCACCTGGGGGGTGATCCTGACCGCGCTCTTCTCGTTCATACTCTTCTGGAAGGGTTTCAAGTGGGACTTCAAGCCGGCCCTCCTGCTTTCCGTCATCATCTCCTCGACCGACGCCGCAGCCATCTTCTCCATCATGCGCCGTCACTCCCTGCCGCGCAGCATATCCTCGCTGGTCGAGGTCGAGAGCGCCGCCAACGACCCCATGGCGGTGGTGCTGACGACCGTCGCCATCCAGGCTATCAAGGTCGGCGAGCAGCTCAGTTGGTCTATCCTGGTCGTCTTCCTCTGGAAGTTCCTGGCCGGCCCGGTGGTGGGCTGGCTCCTCGCACGTGCCGCAGTCTGGCTCTTCAACCGCCTCAGCCCGCATGAGCGCGGCTACTACTACGTGCTCTTCCTGGGTGTCGTGATGCTGACCTATGGCGTGGCGGAGAGTCTGCACTGCAGCGGCATGCTGGCCGTCTTCATTGCCGGATACGTCATGGGCAACCACCCCTTCGTCCACAAGCAGGGCGTGGCGGCCTTCTCCTCGGCACTCTCCACCATCGCCAACATCGGCATGTTCGTGCTGATGGGACTTCTGGTATTCCCAAGCCAGTGGCGCGATCTGTGGGTCAAGGGACTGATGCTCTTCCTGGGCCTGACGTTCTTCTCGCGCCCGCTGGCCGTCTTCATCGGCACGATAGGCATGCGTCTGGGACTGCGCAAGAAACTCTTCGTCGCCTGGGCGGGTCTGCGCGGCTCGGTGCCCATCGTCCTCGCCACCTATCCGGCGGCGGCCGGCCTGCCGGCGGATCTGAGCCAGGATATCTTCAACCTCGTCTTCTTCGCGGTGCTGCTCTCGGTTCTGGTGCAGGGTTCGACGCTGAGCGTGGTCGCCCGCTGGCTCGGCTTTACCGCGCCGCCGCGGCCGGCGCCGCTCTATAACCTCGAGCTCATCACCATGGCGCATAGCGACATGGATCTCGTGGTTGTGGACCTGCCCGGGCCGGAGGGAACCCTGGGGCCCTTTGTCCACGAGCTGAAACTGCCCCCAAACGCCGTCATCACGCTGATCACGCGCGGCAAGGAGGTTATCAGTCCGCGCGGGCTGACCCGCCTCAAGGGCTGGGACCAGGTGACCGTGCTCGCGCCCGTGGGCGAGGAGCCGGCCATCCGCCACGCTCTGCTCGACCCCTTCCATAAGCAGGAAGAGGCGTAAGTCTTCTAGTAAGGAACTGCTGATGAAACGTATCTTTCTCTTTCTAACGACCAACCTCGCGCTGGTATTCGTGCTGTCCGTCGTCTGCTGGCTGCTGCGCGTCGACTCCGACACCTACACCGGCCTGCTGGTGGTGGCGCTCGTCTTCGGTATGGGCGGAGCCTATATCTCGCTCCTGCTCTCGAAGCCCATGGCCAAGTGGACCACCCGCGCCAGGACGATCGACGGCAACGAGGGCGAGACCGAGGCGTGGCTGATCCGCACCGTCGAGCAGCTCGCGCGCGAGGCCAACATCCGCATGCCCGAGGTCGCCATCTACCCCGGCGACCCCAACGCCTTCGCCACCGGCGCCTTCCGCAACAGCGCGCTGGTGGCGGTCTCGACCGGTCTCCTGGGCAGCATGAACCGGGCGGAAATCCGCGCCGTCCTGGCCCACGAGGTCGGGCACGTGGCCAACGGCGACATGGTCACCATGACGCTGCTGCAGGGCGTGCTCAACGCGGCGGTGTTCCTGCTGGCGCGCGTGATCGGCATGGTCGTTGACGGTGCCCTCTCCTCAGATAACCGCCGCCGCGGCCCGGGCATCGGCTACCACCTTACGCGCATCGTCATGCAGATGGTGCTGGGCATCCTGGCCTCCATGGTCGTCATGGCCTACTCGCGGCGGCGCGAGTATGCGGCGGACGCCATCGCGGCGCACTATCTGGGCTCGCCGACCGACATGATCGCAGCCCTGCAGCGCCTCGGCGGACTGGTTCCCGGCCAGTTGCCGGACTCCATGAAGGCCTTCGGCATCGGCTCGCGCGGCAATCTGGCGACGCTGCTCTCGTCGCATCCGCCGCTCGAGGCGCGCATCGAGCGCCTCCGCAACCTGCCGCCCGCTTCTTGACGAAACGGGGGCGTCGCGGTTATAGTTTCCATTTTTCGCGGGCCCTGGCAACGCCTCCTAGTCTTTAACATCAACCAACGGAGATTGAACCGTGGGATACACCAGTGTTGTATGTGTCAAGCAGGTGCCTGACACGAAACGGATCACAGGCAACGCCATGCGCGAGGACGGTACCGTCAACCGCGCGGCCTTGCCGGCCATCTTCAACCCCGAGGATCGCAATGCGCTCGAGGCCGCCCTCCGTGTGCGCGACGAGCACGGCGGCACGGTGACCGTCGTCACCATGGGTCTGCCTAGTGCCTGTGACGTGCTGCGCGAGGCGCTGGAGCGCGGTGCCGACCGCTGCATCCTGATCACCGACCGCCGCGCCGCCGCCTCGGACACGCTGGCAACCAGCTACATCCTCTCCTGCGCGGTGGGCAAGCTGAAGCCCGACCTCGTCTTCTGCGGACGCCAGGCGATCGACGGCGATACCGCCCAGGTCGGCCCGCAGCTCGCCGAGAAGCTCGGCTTCACACTGATGACCTATATGGAAGAGCTGGCGCTCGAGGGCCGCGAGGCGCGCGTGACGCGCAACATCGGCAACGGCAGGGAGACGGCGCTGGCGCGCCTGCCCGCGCTGTTCACGGTGATGGAGAGCGCCAACGAGATGCGCCCGGCCGCCATGCGCAAGATCATGAAGTTCAAGAAGGCGCGCGCACCGATGGAGATCGCCAATAGCGTTAAAACCGCGCTCGGCGTATCGGCCACGCCCGAGGCGCTGGCCGCCGAGACCTCCCGCCGGACCGAAGAGCTGGCGGCGCGCGGCCTGCTGATCGACCAGTGGAACCTCGACGACATCGGTGCCAGGCTGGAGTGGTGCGGCGGTGCCGGCAGCCCCACGCGGGTTAACCGGGTTCAGTCGGTCGTCCTGGCTGGCGGCGACTACCGGGAATTTGAACCAACCCAGGCGAGCATCGGCCAACTGGTCGCCGAGCTTGTCCAGGATCACACCATCGGTTAATCAAGGAGCGTACGCAAAATGGAAGATCTCAACCGCAAGGGCGAAATCCTGATTTTCGCAGAACAGGATAACGGCGTGCTCTCCGAGGTGCCCCTGGAGCTCCTGAGCAAGGGCCGCGAACTGGCCGACACCCTCAAGGTGCCGCTGGCCTGTGTGCTGGTGGGCGACAAGGTGGGCGGTCTGGCCCGGAAGCTGATCCAGCACGGGGCCGACACGGTCTATGTGGCCGACGACCCCCGCCTCAAGGACTACCAGACCGCCAGCTACGCCAGGGTGGTCGGCGACCTGATCACCGAACGCCGCCCGCAAATCTGCATCTTCGGCGCCACCCCCATGGGCCGCGATCTGGCTCCCACCGTGGCCTCGGCCCAGCGCTGCGGCCTGACGGCCGACTGCACCGACCTGCAGATCGGCAACTACACCGATCCGGCGACCAAGGAGGAGCAGACCAGCCTGCTGCTGCAGATCCGCCCCGCCTTCGGCGGCAATATCATCGCCACGATCGTCAACCCCTACAACTGGCCCCAGATGGCCACGGTACGCGAAGGCGTGATGCGCATGAGCAGCGCCGATACCGGGCGGCAAGGCCGGGTCGTCGAGGCCGCCGTCAATCTCGACGGAATGGAACTGCCGGTCAGGGTGCTCTCCAGGGTCACCCGCGCGCGCACGGTCAACCTCAAGGCGGCGCGCATCATCGTGGCCGGCGGCGCGGGCGTCGGAAGCCGCGAGAACTTCCAACTGATCCGCGATCTGGCCGGCGTACTCGGCGCCGCCGTCGGCGCCAGCCGCGCGGCGGTCGACCTCGGCTTTATCGCCAACGACCACCAGGTCGGCCAGACCGGCACCACCGTGCGTCCGGCCCTCTACATCGCCTGCGGCATCTCCGGCGCCGTGCAGCACTGCGCCGGCATGCAGGAGTCCGCCAAGATCCTCGCGATCAACAGCGACCGCGACGCGCCGATCTTCGGCATCGCCCACTACGGCATCGTCGGCGACCTCAACGAGGTGCTGCCGATGCTCATCAAGGCCATCCGCGGCGGCGCCTCGATCGGGCAGGCCGTCGCTCAACACGCCGAGCCCAAGGCCTGAACCCTTCCACGGAGCTGCAACCATGGCAAACTTCTTTAACGACAACGAGGATATCCGCTTCCTCTTCGGGCATTACGACTTCCGTCGCATCGCGGCGCTGATGGAGGAGGATTTCCGTTACAATTCGGAGTTCGACTTCGCACCGGCCGATGCCGCCGACGCCGTCGACAACTACCGCCGTCTGCTGGAACTCATCGGTGGCCTCGCCGGCGAGCGCATCGCCCCCACGGCGGAGCACACCGACACCGTCGGCAACGTGCTCAACTCCGACGGCAGCGTCACCTATGCCCCCGGCATCGCCGAGGCCATCCGCCTGCTCGGCCAGGCCGACCTGATGGGCTTCACCCTGCCCTACCGCTACGGCGGCCTCAACGCGCCGCAACTGCTCTACGCCATGTCGAACGACATCGTCAGCCGTGCCGACGCCTCGCTGATGAACCTCTACGGCCTCCAGGGCATCGCCGAGACCATCAACGCCTTTGCCAGCGACGATATCAAGGAGGCCTACCTGCCCCGCCTGGCCAGCGGCGAGCTTACCGGGGCCATGGTGCTGACCGAGCCCGACGCCGGCAGCGACCTGCAGGCCGTCAAGACGCGCGCCTACCAGAATGAGGCAGGCGAGTGGTTCGTACACGGCGTCAAGCGCTTCATCACCAACGGCTGCGGCGACGTGCTGCTGGTGCTGGCGCGTACCGAGCCCCATATCTCCGACGGGCGCGGTCTCTCCTGCCTGCTGGTCGAGAAGGGGCCGAAGGTCAAGGTACGCCGCCTCGAGCACAAGCTCGGCATCAACGGCAGCCCCACCTGCGAGCTCTTCTTCGATCACGCCCCCGCCAGGCTGATCGGCCAGCGCCAGCGCGGGCTGATCACCTACGTCATGAGCCTGATGAACGGCGCGCGTCTCGGCATCGCGGCGCAGCGCCTCGGCATCGGCGAGGCCGCCTGCCGCGAGGCGCGCAACTACGCCCTGTCGCGCAGGCAGTTCGGCGTGGCGATCGACGAGCTGCCGGCCGTCCGCGACCTGCTGGTTGACATGAGCGTGGATCTGCAGGCGGCGCGCGCGCTGACCTACTACTCCGCCTTCTGCGTCGACCTCGAGCGCGGCCTGGAGCGCCGCCTCGAGGCCGGGCTCGATAGCGACCCCGAGGCCGTCAAGCAGTTGCGCACCGAGATCCGCAAGTACAAGAGCGCCAACAAGCTCCTCACGCCGCTGGCCAAGTACTACTCCTCCGAGATGTCGATGCGCGTGGCCAACAGCGCCATGGCCGTCCTCGGCGGCAGCGGCTACATGAAGGACTATCCCGTCGAGCGCATCCTGCGCGACAGCCGCATCACCACGATCTACGAGGGCACGAGCCAGCTTCAGGTGGTCGCGGCCATCGGCGGCGTGATGAGCGGCGCCCTGGCTGGGATTGTCGATGAGGTGCTGGGCGCCCGCGAGTGGCCCGCGGCCGTGGCGCCGCTGGTGGAGCAGGTGCGCGCGGGCCTGAAGGCGCTCGAGACCGCCGTCGCCTACGTCAAGGAACACCCGGAAGGGATAGCCTACCGCGACCTCTACGCGCGCAAGCTGGTGGACATGGCCGTTGACCTGCTCATCGCCGCGCTCTTCTGCGACCAGGCCGCGGCCAGCGAACGCAAGCTGTTGGTGGCGCGCCGCTGGCTCGGCGAATGCCTGCCGCGGGGACGCGCTCTGCAGGAGCGCATCTGCTCCGGCGAGACGCTGACGTTCACCGACTTCGAGGCGCTGGCCGTGCAGCCCGCAACCGCCGACTGATTGGACGACGCGGTGACCGAGCGGCAGGCATTGATTGCGCTCAACCGGATTACCGGCATGGGTGCCGTGACCGCCAAACGGCTCATCGAGGCCTTCGGCTCCGCCGCCGCCTCTTTGCGGGCCAGCGAGGAGGAGCTGCGCGCCGTGCCGGGCATCGGGCCGGCGCGCTCCGGCCAGTTCCGCAGCGCCTTTGCCGAGGCCGACTGGCGTACCGAGGAGCGGCGCGCCGGGGAGCTGGGCGTGCGCCTCATCGCATGGGACGAGCCCGACTATCCCCGCGCGCTGAAGCAGATCTACGATCCCCCGCTCGTGCTCTACGTCTGCGGCGATCCCGCCGCCCTGCAGGGCACGGCCGTGGCGGTGGTCGGCACGCGCCATCCCACCCACTACGGTCGCGAGAGCGCCTACAGCTTCGGCTTCCAGCTTGCCGGAGCCGGCTATGTGGTCGTCAGCGGCCTCGCGCGCGGCATTGATACCGAGGCGCACCGCGGCGCGCTCGAGGCCAGGGGACGCACCGTGGCGGTGCTGGGCGGCGCGCTGGACTGCCTCTATCCCGTGGAGAACCGCGATCTCGCGGCCAGTATGGCGCGGCAGGGCGGGGCGGTGATCAGCGAGTATCCCTTCGGGCGCCAGCCCGACCGTCAGACCTTCCCCATGCGCAACCGCATTGTCAGCGGCCTCTCCGCCGGTGTGCTGGTGGTCGAGGCGTCGCTGCAGAGCGGCACGCTGATCACGGTTGACCAGGCCCTGGAGCAGGGACGTACCGTCATGGCCATGCCCGGACGCATAGACTCCGTGGCCTCGCAGGGCTGCCACCGCCTGCTGCGCGGCGGTGCGCGGCTGGTGACGTGCGTTGACGACATAGCCGAGGAACTGCAGGAACTGATCTCAGTGGCCCCCTCGCGGCCGCAGCCGCGGCACGCGGAGGGCGGCGGACAGGCGGGCAGGCCTGCGGCGACGGGTGTGAGCGCCGAGGAGCAGCGCCTGCTCGATGCCCTGGGCGACGAGGAGACCGCCGTGGACGACCTCGTGCGGCTCTCCGGCCTGGCGCCCGGCCAAGTCAACGGACTGCTTGTGGGCCTGCAGATCAAGCGCCGCATCCGCCTCCTGCCCGGCGCGCGCGTCAAGCGCACGTAGGCGGCGCGGCGGCAGTAGCAGTAGGCAGTGGCAGTAGGCAGTGGCGGGGACGATTATTGCGACCACACAGTGGCTCGCAATTTAGAGGGTAAAAGCGCTGCGCTGCCCTTTCGCCGCCCAGTGGCAAAACATCTCCCGCACCTTGTCTCCACACCTTGTCCCCACACCTTGTCCCCACACCTTGTCCCCACACTTTGTCCCCACACCTTGTCCCCACACCTTGTCCCCACACCTTGTCCCCACACCTTGTCCCCACACTTTGTCCCTACGCTTTGTCTCTTTACGCTTCGTCTCCACACTTTGTCCCTACGCTTTGTCGAAAGCGAAAGATGGAGCGACTGGGGCGGTGTCGCAGACCATGGTTCAGGAAATCCTAAACTTTGTCGCGAGCGACAAAGCTTTGCCGGTAACTTTGTCGCCTTCGTCGAAAGAATCGATAGAGCCGATGGAGTCGAATGATTCGATTCTTTCGGATTGCTCGATTCTTTCGTATTGCTCGATTCTTTCGATTCGCTCGACCACCCCCACCTCGCGACGCCGTCGACACTACCCACTGCCCCTGTCTCCTGTCTCCTGTCCCCTGTCCCCTGCCTGTACCGAACCACCCTACCCGCCGCCCCGGCACAAGCTCACGGTACAGCGAAGATGGCAATGTCACGCCATTATGTCGGGAACCGTCAGAC
>JAAYLN010000093.1 GCA_012521875.1 Lentisphaerota bacterium
AGGCCTCGATCCCGAAAACCGCCCCAGAATAGACTTTCGCCAGCATGGTGGCGCTAGCTTACTGCACGGCTGCCGGATTGGCGAGAGGAAAAGTGCTTTTGGGCCACATTTTGGCCAAAGGGGATGCAGGGGATGCCGCTGGGTTTCTCTCACGGAGGCACAGAGGCACGGAGGCACGGGCAATTTGTGATTTTTGCTGCGACCTCCCGTTCGCTTCGGATGCGCACTGGAGCCCGCGGTCTCCGCGGTTTGTTAGGGAGCGCATGAGGTGGAGAACGACACCGCCGGGGACGGCGGGCTCCAGCGTTCCGACCTTTCAGTTCACATTCGCTGCGCCTGTACCGAACCTCCCTTCCGACCGCCCCTTCCATGACTATGTCCCGCCCCTTCAGGGCTAGTCGTTTTTTTGCCCATTCCCCAGGGCGTTGCCCTGGGCTGGTATATCGCGCCCCTTCAGGGCTTTCATCAACTTTGTCGCGAGCTTTGCCGGTAACTTTGTCGCCTTCGACGCCTGTTGCCGTTTTTTTCTCACAGAGGCACGGAGGCACAGAGGCGCGGAGAACAGGAACCGCGAATGGACGCTAATTCACGCGAACGAGTTCGATGGTGCTGCGTGGAGGGGAACCGCGAAAATCGCGAAAATCGCGAAACATTGGAGTAAGCGGGTGGAGTAAGCGTGCCGTTTAAGAGTGAGTTTAAGAGAGGGTTTAGAGTGGGTGCTCCGCACTCAACACCTTGTCTCAACACCTTGTCTCCACGCTTTGTCTCCACACTTTGTCCCTACGCTTTGTCAGTAGTTATCTCCGTCGCCGGACACGGAGGTCCGGCGCAACGAGAATGGCCCGGCGGAGCCGCGAGCGAAGCCGGGCGGGGAGTAAGCGGGGCGATGTGCTTCGCGGCTTGCCCTGCCGGCGGCGCATATGTTACTTTTTCCTTATGAAACACGTCCGACTTTTCGCGGCCTTGCTTGTCCTGGGTCTGGTAGGCGCCTGCCGTCTGTCCGACATGCGGACGCTTGTCGTCCGGGTGCCGCAGGTGACCAACAAGGCATGCGAGGACCGCGTGCGCCAGGCGCTGCGTCCACTCAAGGGCATCGAGGAGGGTTCGCTCGAGTTCGACTATGCCGAGGGCACGCTGACCCTGCGCTACGAGTCGATGATCCTGGCGCACAAGAACATCGAGCATGCGATCATTGCCGTGGGTTTCGACGCCAACGAGCTGAAGGCCACGGACGAGGCACGGCGCGCCCTGCCCCCCGAGTGCCGCGGCCCGGTGGCGGCGCCCAACGCCCCGCCGGCTGACGGGCCATGAACACCGAGGTTGACCAGTTTCTGGATCATCTGGCCTATGCGCGGGGCCTCTCCGCCAACACCCGCGCCGCCTACGGTACCGATCTGGCGGCCTTCTTCCGGTTTGCGGGCAAAAAGGGCGTGACCTCGGCCCGCGACGTGGAACGGCATCATATTGTCGATTTCCTGGCCGCCGAGCATGAGCGGGGGCTCGCACCGGCCACGCTGGCGCGGCGGCTGGTAACGCTGAAGGTCTTCTTCGGCTGGCTGCTGGCCGAAGGGGTGCTGGCGCAGAATGTCACCGAGGCCCTATCGGCACCGAAGACGTGGCAGAAGCTGCCGACCACGCTGACGCCGGCCGCCGTGGAGCAGTTCATTGCCGCCGCGGATGGCGAAGACCGTTTCGCACGCCGTGACCGGGCGCTGCTGGAGCTGCTCTACGCCTGCGGACTGCGCGTATCGGAAGCCGCTGATCTGCGGCTCGAGGATCTGCATCTGGACGAGGGCTTCATCCGCTGCACGGGCAAGGGCGGCAAGCAGCGTGTGGTGCCGCTGGGCAGCGCGGCGGAGGCGGCGCTCCGCCTCTATCTGGCGGAGGCGCGTCCGGCACTGGCCGGGGAGGGGAACGACGAGCACCTCTTCCTGTCGCGGTTCGGGAAGCGGCTGTCGCGCCAGATGATCTGGCGGCTGGTGGGACGCTACGGACGGGCGGCGATGGTGAGCGGCCCGGTCCATCCGCACGTGATGCGCCACTGCTTCGCCAGCCACCTGCTGGCCAACGGGGCGCAGTTGCGCGCCATCCAGGAGATGCTGGGCCACTCCGACATCGGCACCACGCAGATCTACACGCATGTTGATGCCGGGCGCCTGCTGGGCGTACACCGGCGGTATCATCCGCGGGCGTAGCTCTGCGGGCGCTTGAAGCTGCCGGTTTTCTCTCACGGAGGCACGGGAAAACGGAACCGCGAATGGACGCGAATCCACGCGAATATGAAGTAAGCGGGTGGATGAAGTGTGCCGATTAAGAGTGGGTTTAAGAGTGGGTTTAAGTGGGGGTTTGGAGCGGGTGCGACGCGCTTGCGCTTTCCGCGCGTCCAGTCACAAGCCGGTCACGCGGCGCTCAATCGCCGTCGTCAATGACGTCGTCGATGACATCGTCGTCGGCCCGCATGCGGTCGGGGCCGCCGGCCATGGCAACGATCTGGTCGCCGTCGGGCTGGCTCTGGGCCAGATAGGCCTCGCTGCGGTAGGTGCGCAGGTCGTTGAGCTCGCGCAGCAGCCGGCTCATGGATTCCGCCGCCGAGAGCGAGAGATCCAGCAGTTCCTTGCGCTGCTCCTTCTCGCCATCGTCCATGCGCTGCAGCAGCTCCATGCAGTTTAGCAGCACGGTGGAGGGCTGTCCCAGATGGTGGCAGATGCTGCCCAGGCTGGCCATCATGACGCGGTTGCGCTCGATGGTCTGCTCGGCCTTGGCCACGCGCAGGCGGTCGGTCATGTCGGTGAAGGAGAGCACGGCGCCGATCAGGTCGCCATCGCTGTTGGAGTTGCCGGCGGCATCGCATTCGGCCACCACGCGGCTGCCATCATCGCGGAGGCACTCCACGCGTCCGTTCCAGTCCTTGCCCTCGGAGATCGCCGCCAGCAGGCTCTGGGTGATTTCCGGATCGGAGAACAACCCGGCCAGATTGCTGCCGGCGAGCGACTCGCCGTCATGACCGAAGAGCCGGCAAAGAGCCGGATTGTTGTATACCAGCATGCCATCGAGGTCTATCACGGCGATGCCGGAGGGCGAGGTGCGTATGGCGACATCGGCCATCTGCAACCGGTCCTCGGTCTCCTTGCGCCACGTGATGTCGTGCATGAAGAAGCAGAGGTGCCTGGTCGCCCCGAGGGAGGCGAGGTGTACGGCGATCTCGGCCGGGAAGTACTCGCCCGTGCTACGGCGGCACCAGGCGTGGATGCGCACGAAGCGCTCCGTGACCAGGGTTTTGCGGAGGTGCTCCAGTATCCCTTCGTCGGCCCCCGAGATGATGTCGATCATGTTCAGCCCGACCACCGTCTCGCCCTCGCTGACCAGGTATTCGGCTGCGCGCAGGTTTCCCGAGAGTATATCGCCCTGCAGGTTGGTGATCACGGTGGCGTCGTAGGCATGCTCGTAGAGGTGGCGGAGCATGTCGGGGGGCAGTTCGATGCCGTCCTGGTCGGCCAGTCTGGCCGGGAAGGCGGCAGGTGCCGGGTCGAAGGCCTCGCCACCGGGCAGAATATCGAGCCGCATGGTCTTGGAGGCCACCCGGCGCTGGGGTGGAGAGACCGGCATCGGGGCGGCGGGGGTGGCGCGCGGATCCGCAAACGGTGTGCTGTCTGACATCATGGCTTTCATGCTTCAGAGCCCGGAGCGGGGCTTTTGCCGCCCTGCCAACATGTTCCGCGGCGGCCCATCCGCCGTATCATCCGGGATGAAGTATATTCGTATTATGGTAGTATTGTGATCTCCGGCGCAAAAAGCAACCAGTTTGTTCCGAGCTCCAGCGCTACAGTGCGGGTGCGATCCGCAAAAGGGATGCGCGCCCGGAGTTCAGAAGCCGGAATTCTGCGGTTCAACCAAGTTGAATCGCACCCCTACAGCGCCGGACTGGCGAGGTTGAAGAGGTTCTCGACCAGTTTCTGCGGGGCAGGGCGGCGCTTCCAGGCGGCGAGATCCAATTCGTCGGACTGGGCGAAGTCGCCGCTCACGCGGTGCTTCAGGGAGTCGCCGAAGGCGGCATCGAAGACGACCAGGTTGGTCTCGTAGTTGAGCTTCAGGCTGCGGTTGTCGAAGTTGGCGGTGCCGACCATGGCGTTGCGTCCGTCGACCAGCAGGAACTTGCTGTGCATGAAGGGCGGACGGCGCAGGAAGATGCGCACGCCGGCGGTGAGTAGCTGCTCGTAGTAGGCGCGCGCGGCGTATGTGGTGTAGATGTGGTTGGTTCTGGCGGGCAGCAGCAGGCGCACGTCGATCCCGCGCAGGGCGGCGACGCGCAGGGCGCGGCACATGTCCTCGGGGGGGACGAAGTAGGGCGTGCCGAGAAGGATCTGGGAGCGCGCCGAGCCGATCATGGCGAAGTTGACATCGCAGAGCGCCTCGCGCTCGTCGGTGGGGCCGGCGTTGACCACACGCATGGTGGTCGTGCCCTGCGCATCGATCTCGGGAAAATGGAACGGCGAGAGGAGCGTCTCGGCATTCTCGTCGGTCATGTAGTACCAGTCGCGCAGGAAGGTGTACTGGAGCTCGAGGACGATGGGTCCCTCGACGGCGAAGTGGTAGTCGCGGATGCCGGGCACATCCCTGTCTTCCGGATAGTGCACATTGTAGAGGTTCATGCCGCCCGTGAAGCCGTGTTTGCCGTCCACAATCAGCAGCTTGCGGTGGTTGCGCAGGTTGAGCTGGAACTGGCGCTTGATGGGGTTGACCTGCGAGAAACCGACGAGCTGGAGGTTGGGAATGTTGCGGTAGCGGCGGAAGAGGCCGGTCAGGCGCGCCTGGGCCGAGCCGAACTCGTCGTAGAGCACCCGCACCCGCAGACCCTCGCGGGCGCGTTCGGCCAGGGTATCAAGGAACGTACGCCCCACCCCGTCGTTGCCGATGATGTAGCTCTGGAGGTGGATGTGGCGCTCGGCCTTGCGGATGGCCTCCAGCATGGCGGGGTAGGCCTCCTCGCCATCGGTGTAGGTGGTGATGGTGTTGCCGCCGAGGAGCGGGTTGGCCGGGTGGAGACGGTTGAGCACCCCGTTGAGCTCCACATCGGCGGGGTCATCCGGATGGGCCAGCATGGCGTTCTGGAGACCGCGCCAGTAGGCCAGCGGCTGCGACTGCGACTCGCGGCTGCGCCGCGCCGCCAGGAAGGTCTGGTCGGAGCGCTGCTTCTGCCACCCCTTGGCGGGGAGGCGGTTGATGCCGAAGGCGAGGTAGATCAGGGCGCCGAGGAGGGGCACCGCCCAGGCCAGATAGATCCACAGCAGGGTCGAGCGCGGCTCGCGCGGCTCGCGCGGCTCGCGCAGACTGTGCAAGGTGACGCCCAGGGCGATGACCACATGCGCCAGCGTGCCGATTCCGACCGACGACCAGCCAAAGGGCAGAGTCAGGGCCACCGTGGTTAGCACGTGATCCATTGCCTATCCGTCAGGAATTGACACGCCCATCCCTCATGGCATCCTCATCCGTATCCATGCACGCAGGCGCCCGCGCCGGCGCGTCCGGCTCATCCGCAGCGCTTCTCGAAGTCCTTCATGAAGCTCACCAGCGCCTCGACGCCGGCGACGGGGAAGGCGTTGTAGATCGAGGCGCGGATACCGCCGACCGAGCGGTGTCCCTTGAGACCCTTGAGACCGGCCTTGGCGGCCTCCTCGCAGAAGCGCGCCTCGAGCTCCTCGGTGGGCAGGCGGAAGGTGACGTTCATGTCGGAGCGGTAGGCCTTGGCCGCCGTGCCGCGGTAGAAGGTGCCGCTGTCGATCACGGCATAGATCAGCGCGGCCTTCTCGACGTTCTGGCGGTATATCGCCTCGAGCCCGAAGTTCTTCAGCCAGCGGGTGGTGAGCGACAACATGTAGATGCTGAAGCAGGGCGGTGTGTTGTACATCGAGCCGTTCTCGATGTAGGTGGTGTAGCGCAGCATGTTCGGCAGGGCCTTGTTGCCCTTCTCGGCGAAATCCTTGCGGATCACGACCAGCGCCACACCGGCCGGCCCGAGGTTCTTCTGGGCACCGGCGTAGATCATGGAGAACGCATTGACGTCGATAGGACGCGAGAGGATGTCCGACGACATGTCCGCGATCAGCGGCGCCCCGGTCACCGGCATCTGCTTCCACTGCGCGCCGGAGATGGTCTCGTTGGAGGTGATGTGGGCATAGGCGGCGCCGGGGGTCCAGGCGAGCTCATCCGGCTCTGGCATGCGGGTGGGTATCTCCTTGTCGCAACTGGCCGCGAGGTTGACCTGCCCGAAGAGGCGCGCTTCCTTGGCGGCCTTGGCACCCCAGTTGCCGGCGCAGACGTAGTCGGCGAACGTATCCTTGCCGAGGAAGTTCATGGGCACCATCGCGAACTGGAGGCTCGCCCCGCCCTGGATGAAGAGCACCTCGAAATCGGACGAGAGACCCAGCAGCTCGCGGATATTGGCCTGGGCCTCATCCTGGATCGCCATGTAGTCCTTGCCGCGGTGCGACATCTCCATGACGGACATGCCCTTACCCTGGTAGTTGACGAGATCGGCCTGGGCCTCCTGCAGCACCTCAAGGGGCAGGACGGCGGGACCGGCACTGAAATTGTAGACGCGGGACATAGTTGTTATGGACTCCTGGGTTGGATCAACCTCAAGGCGAACCGCAAGGTGCGCCAAATGGGGGTATGATACTGGTACCGTGCCGCCGCGTCAACGATTAGCTGCTTGCCACCGGCAACCGGCTGGTGAAAGGGGAGCGCATGGAGAGCGGGCGGTATGCTGATGGAACGTCCTCGTCCTCGTCCTCGCAGGAGATTGAACCGCCAAGACGCCAAGAGCGCCAAGGTGTGGGGACAAGGTTTGGTGACAAGGTGTGGAGACAAGGTGTGGAGACAAGGTGTGGAGACAAGGTGTGGAGACAAGGTGCAAGTGCGAAGCACCCACTGTAAACTCCGCGCCTCTGTGCCTCCGTGCCTCTGTGAGGAAAAAACCGGCAGCAGGCGACGAAGGCGACAAAGCAACCGACAAAGCTCGCGACAAAGTGGTGGAGCCGCCCCCGCCCGCCTTCCATGCGCCCTCCGCGCCCCCCCTGTCGCTAGCCGGCTACTTGCTGCCGGCCTGCCAGCGTTCGCGGGCGACGGGTGCCTGGCGGAGACCCAGCAGCTTGCGCAGCGTCGCGGTACCGTAGGTCCAGAGCGTGATCCAGCAGACGGGCACGTGGTAGAGCCAGGCGACATCGGGCCGCCGCAGGCAGCCGATGACCGCCTGCCCGATGATGGGCAGCAGCAGCAGCGTCGAGAGCACGAAGGTCGCAATACCCATGCGCCGCTGCCGCGCCCAGGGGTAGGTGCGCTGGCGCTCCCCGGCAAAGTAGAGGTAGTCGCGGATGCGCCGGCGCTGCTTGGCGGCAAAGGCCCCCAGTTGGGCGCAGTAGAGATGCACAATCCCAGTCTTGACCTTGGCCACGTGCCGGAAACCGGCGCGCACGGCCTGATGCACCACATCAATGTCGAAGAAGTAGGGCTCCCACTCCACGTGCTCCAGCAGCGACCGCCGGAAGATGAAGCCGTTGGCGCCGATCGTCGGCAGCGTCTCCTCGGTCAGGGCCACCTCGAGGTAGTCGCCCTTGTCGGTCTGCGCCACGGGCAGGCCCGTCCAGCGTCCGGTGATGGCCGAGTAGCGGTCGTAGTTGCGGGTGAAGAGGCAGAGCGGATCGTTCATGCCCAGCAGGGCGAAGTAGCGCGTCAGGGCCGGATCCCCGCGCCGCACGGTGTAGGCGAGCGGCTCGCTGGCGACGATCCGCGGATCGGCGAAGGGGGCGGTCATGCGGGCCAGCCACTCCGCGTCGGGCAGGATGTTGTCGCTATCCACCAGCGCGATCAGGTCGCCCCGCGCGGCGCGGATGCCGGCGGTCTTGCCGGCCTCGCCGGTCTTCAGGGGGTTCTCGACAATCCGTTCAACCCCGTGTGTCCGTGCTATCTCCAGGGTACCGTCCGTCGAGCCGGCGTCCGCGATGACGATCTCGTAGTTCCCGCGCGGCAGATTCTGGGCGCGGATCGCCCGCAGACACTCGTCGAGCGTACGCTCCGAGTTCAGGGTGGGGATGACGATGCTGACCATTTTTTCTACTGGGGCTTTTGCAAAACCTCTGGCTTGCAGCCGCGTGGCACGGGCATCCTGCCCGTGATCCGTCCATGGGCGGGACGCCCATG
>JAAYLN010000094.1 GCA_012521875.1 Lentisphaerota bacterium
GGGTGTGATTCAAAATAGTTGATGGTTAGGCGGCAGGGAGGTGGGAGCGGAAGCGGGCGGTGAGGGCGCAGATGGCGGCGGCGTTGTGGTGCCGCCAGTGCATTCCGGCCTGTTTGCAGCGTCTGGCGACATCAGTCCGGCAGGCGGCCTCGACGGGGCCGGATCCGATGAAGAGCCCCTGTTTCCGGTACTCGCCGTAGCGCATGTGTTCGGCACGGCTCTCGATGTATGCGAGCTTCTCCCATGCCGCATGTCCGTCGCCGAGCGGGGCGTAGCGCCGCTTCAGGTGCCTGACGAGCGTGTCCGCGCCGAACCGGTAGAGGAGCGATCTGGTGCGCCGGTAGATCCTGGCGGCGGTGTCGGGATCGGCCTCGGCGAGCGTGACAAAGGCGTGGAGGTATTCGCAGGCATGGTAGAAGTCGTTGGTGAAGATGACGTGCTGTCCCGGGAAGGCGTCGCGGACGATGTTGGCGATCCACTCGGCGCCGTCGCCGACGATCTGCACGCGGAAGCCCCCCCTTCCGTACCCCCTGCTGTTGGCGAGCTTCCTGAGCAGCGGGCCGAACTCGCTGGCCTGGCAGTGCGAGACGATGTGGGATTCGCATCCCGGATCCCGGACCGGCCGGCCATGCCGGTTGAGGCGGCGGTAGGTGCCGACGATGGCGACCTTGACTTCACGCGTGCCCGCCTTTCCGTCGGCACCCTTTCCCCTGACTCCTTCCGTGTCCTTCCTGACACAGGGCACCCCCGTGCCGTCGAGCATGATGTACAGCGTCGGCAGCGTGGCTGTCGTCGAGGCCAGCAGCCACGCCGGCAGATGGGGGGTCAGCAGACGCAGCAGCGGGAACTCCTGCGCCTGCAACGCACGCCGCCCCGCGGCCAGCAGCCGGCGCCGGAAGGTCGGGACTGACATCGTCACGCCCAGGAAAAGCTTCAGCATGGACGCCCCCTCCGCGAACGAGCCCGCCATGACGCCTGCCCGCTGCACAGCGTCTCCGAGGGCCGCGGTCATCCCGTCGCGCACTTCCAGGGCGTCCAGCAGCGGATAGGCGCAGGGGGCGCAGCCCTTCCGCGGGAAAACCCCGTTCTTCCGCCGCCGGCCCCCGTTCTCCTTTTCGCGCTTCAGCCGCCGCCGCACCTGACGCGACGCCCCCGACGGATCAGGCCCGTAGTACGCGCAGCGGAAGCTGGCGTGCCCGAACCAGGAGCAGACCGTGACCTCGCGGTAGCCATCCGGCACGCCGTGAAGGTTGATCCGGCCCAGCACGCCCAGCACGCCGCCGTACAGGTCGGCCATGTCGCCCCGCGCGGCCTCGGCCAGGCGCCGGTCAAGCGTGCCGGCCCCCTCGGGAAGGCCTGCCGGGCCGGCCGCCGCGGCCGCCGCCGACAGCTCGTCCAGCACCGCCTGCACGCGGACCATCCGCGGGGCAGGAAACGCCGGAATCAGGTTCTTTTTTTTTACGTCCAGCGACAGCCTGGCGGCCAGCTCCGTGTAACGGGCCATCAGCGCCTTGAACCGCGCGCCGTCCCGGATCAGCTGCTCGATCTCCGCAACCCGCTCCAGCGGTATGCGCTTCGACCGGCGCTTCCCGGGCCCCACCCGGTACTGGAGAATCGGCAGCGTCGGATAGTAGGAGACGCTGCCGTCCTTCTTGACGTACTTCGTGCGCTTGTTCTTCAGCAGATGTCCGTCGATCCAGGGGCCGATGGCCTCGGCCTCAGCGATCACGGACCGCATTTCGCGGATGATTTCGATGCTCTTGCTCTCGTGTTCCATGGCTTCTCCTATGGTCTTCTAAGCTGAAGACCATAATTTACCGCAAAAAA
>JAAYLN010000095.1 GCA_012521875.1 Lentisphaerota bacterium
GGAACCTGCCGCTCAAGCCCGGCGAAGCTGTCATTTCCGGTTTTCTCTCGCCCATGGAACGGGCCGTGTTCCGGGCCGGTCTGGCCATCAAACGCCCCATGGTCTGGGTGTTGCCGGCCGGGCTTAACGCCATCCATGGCGACACGGCATGCCGTGTCGCTATTGATGAGGGCCGCTTGCTTGTGCTCTCGCCTTTCGACCCCGCCCTCGATGCCCCCAACGCCCGCCGCGCCGCCTGGTGCAACCAATACGTACTCGCTCATTGCAACCGCGCGGTGGTCGGCCACCTCAACCCCGACGGGATGCTCGCCTGCATCCTCCACGAGGCCGACCCGGACAAGGAGGTCGTGCGCCCATGACCTTCCTTCCCGCCCATTTCCAACCCATGTCCATCCGCCCACGGCATGCCGTGGACGTTCCCGCCACCCCCATTTGCGCCACCCCCGGTAGCTTCGGCGAAAGGGCGCGGAGCCGGTCCGCGAGGGCCGGCTCTTGCTTCTTCTCTGGAAACCACTGCCTAAACCCATGAGGAGCCCTGATGGCAAGTGATAGCCCAGTCCCTGACAGCGCGGAGCCACGGAATCCTGATGTTAGCGCTTTGCGAAAGCGGGCGCTTGAAGCGCTCACGCTGGCCATCGAATTGTTCAATCGACCCCACAACTGTGCCCGCCGCGAGAGTGTGCTGATTCTCCTGCACCACTCTTTCGAGATGCTGCTCAAATCGATCATCGTGGAGCGCACGGGAACAGCGTTCGACGAGGCGACTGGTTACAGTTACACCTTCGACACGTGCCTTCGATTTGGCACGGAGCGTCTCGAAGTGCTCACGAAAGACCACCGCAAGTTCCTTTCAATGCTAGACAACCTGCGTGATTGCGCCGCGCACTACTATCAGGATGTTTCCGAGAGTGTTCTCTATGTCTTTGCGCAAGGCTCTGTCTCTCTCTTCAACGAGGTGCTGCGCAAGACGACGGGGAACGGATTGTCGCACTTCCTGCCGACCCGCGTCCTTCCGATTTCGTCCATTCCTCCAGGGCAACTCGCTCGCGTGGTTGACGACGAGTTCAACCGTCTGGGTGAACTACTGCACGACGCAGCGATTACCCCGGAACGGGCACGGGCCATTCTTCGACCGCTCTTGGCTTTCAAGATCGCGGCGGAAGATGCACATCGGCGCCCCACGACCGCGGAGCTCGATGCTGCCGTCGAGAATCTCGCGTCGGCTGATAACTGGCGCATGGTGTTCCCGGAGATTGCCAGGGTCTCGTTCGCGTCGGAGGGCGAAGCGTTGACCGTGGGGTTCAAGATCGTGAACAACGCGCCCGACGCTCTCTCCGCGCGTGTTGCCAAGCCCGGTGAGGCGGAAGACACTCAGGCACTGATCATCCAGAAGGAGATCAACATCTTCGACAAGTTCAACATGTGGCTCTACCAGATGGCGGAACACCTGAGTCTGAGCGGACCGCGTGTCCTGGCGATGATCCGCGAGCATGCCGTGGAGAAGGATCCCGA
>JAAYLN010000096.1 GCA_012521875.1 Lentisphaerota bacterium
GACAACAACTTAAGTGTCTTGTCGCCCATCCAGGATGTGGTCTCGATTGTGCGGACACGAAAAGGGAAGCTAAAGGATGCGCATTTCCTTCTGAAGTCTGTATTCTGGCTTCTGAATTCTGTGTGCGCATCCACTATTGTGGATCGCACCCGTCGAGCAACTGCCGCGCCTCCGCTTGGGTGGCCACCTTGACCGTCGGCAGCCGATTCCACGTAAGCGTCTCACGAGCCCCACCAGGGTGAAAAGCCCTGCGGGGTGAGCCGCGCGGCTACTGCAGGATCAGCAGCGTGCCGCCGGGCAGTCGGCCTTCGTAGGCACCGATGTCGACCAGTTTGTTGAGGATGCGCGGCTGGCCGGCCAAGTCAACTGTCCCTGCCATCCAGAGCTGGTTCGTGCCGGCATTGATGCAGGGGGAGTCGTTTTTCAGACGG
This sequence comes from Lentisphaerota bacterium, assembly GCA_012521875.1. GTDB lineage: Bacteria > Verrucomicrobiota > Kiritimatiellia > RFP12 > JAAYLN01 > JAAYLN01. The sequence goes on from JAAYLN010000096.1 coordinate 432, forward strand.
TAATCACCACGTGCCACGTCCTTGAAAAGCGGGTTGTCTTCAATGTTTGCGCTGCCGGTCAGTCCGTTCGTCGGGTAGGTGTTGCAATTGTAGTAGGTGGCTGCGCCCGCATTCTCGTAGTTGCTGATCATGTTCGTCGACGTGTTGAACAGAATAATCGAGTTGCGGATGGTCCTGCCACTGTTGTAAAGGCCGCCGACACCGGTTGCGGCGGGTGTGGCGTTGCTGACAATCGTGCAACTTTCAATCGTCCCGCCACTGGCGTAAATACCGCCAACTGTGATATTGTGCTTATTGCCAGCGATCAGGCTGTTGCGGAGCATTCCGCCGGTCATGTAAACCCCACCGCCAGCGCCGCCGCTGCCAACTCCTGCGCCGGTGCTGTTGTTCGTGATGATGCACGATTCAACAACCGCCGCACCCGTCATGTAGATACCACACCCTCTGGCGCCACCGCCACCAGACGAGTGCCGGCTGTTGTTAATAATCTGGCAGTGTGCTAATTTTCCGGCGTTATCGATGCGGACACCGCCACCATCGCCGCCGCTACCTGGAACATGGTTGTCACGGATGATGCAGTGGCTGACGACGCCGCCGTTGTTGAGGTAAACGGCGGTATCGGCGGCATTGGCAATGGTGAAGCCGTCCACCACCGCTTCCGGCACCGTGAGATAGAAGATACCGATCGTACCGCCAGTGCGGCGGATTTCTGTTTTCTCGGCTCCGTTGATGCTTCGGAGTGTGATGTTGAGTGGCATCTCGATCCGGCTCGTAATGCCGTAGACACCGTCGTTCACGAGCACGAGCGTACCATCCATGCCGGCATCAAGGGCGTCCTGGATGTTTGTGGCCGCATTGGCCCATGAATCGTACGGGTAGATCGACGCGCCGTTCGTTGAAACATAAGCCGTCTCGGGTGCGACTTTGATGTACTGCTCGCGGACGAGCATATCCGTCTCGTTAATCGCGTTGGAAACGGTCAGGCTGACGGGGTAGAGGCCGGGCCAATACAGGTTGGTTACAACGGAGCGTCCGAAGCCTTCAATGTCAATCGTTTCATCATTGTCGAGCGACCACGCGTAGTAGAGTCCCGTGGTGTTCGTTCCGCTGGCGTAGGCGGTGAAGACAACAAGGTTGCTGGCAAATCCCTCGGTGGGGATTCCTTCGAAGCCGATCCGCAGGGGTCCGGGAACGAGTTCCAGGGCACCCATATCGACCGTACCTGAGATGATGCGCGGGTTGCCGTCCAGATCCAACGCGTCTGCCATCCAGAGTTGGTTCGTGCCGGTGTCGACGCAGGGGCCGGCCAGCAGGCGGTAATCTTTTGCATCGAAGTCGACAAATTGCGGTGCGCGATCGGTATTGCCGTCTCCGGGCACTGCGGGATCGGTGCAGGTGTAGCTATAGGCCCATGTAGTGCCTGCGTTTTGGTGGTTGGACAAACCGTTGACATTGTTGTTGTAGGCAATGATCGTATTGATGACCTTGCCTTTATCATTGTACAGGCCGCCGACACCTGTCACGCTTGGTGTTTCGTTGTCAACAATCGTACAGCTTTCGATCGTTCCGCTGGTGTTGTAGACGCCGGCACCGTTTGCTTGTGCGAAGTTGTCGGCAATCAGGCTGTTGCGAAGGGTGCACGCGGTGCCAGTCATAAAAACGCCGCCCCCTGTGGCCCCACTGCCGGAATCAGAGGTGTTGTTGGTGATGATGCAGGTGTCGATGAGGCCGCCTCCGTCCATGTAAATACCACCGCCTCTTTTGACAGCCCCACCAGAGGATTTGGCTGTATTGTTGATGATCTGGCAGTTCTTCACTAAGCCGCCATTCTTCAAGTAGACGCCGCCGCCGTTAATGCTATTGTTTATACTATAGTTGTTGCTGACGATGCAGTTCTGAAGGGTTCCGGCAGTATCAATGTAGACGGGACCGCCCGTAGCTTTGGTGATGGAAAAGCCGTCAAAGACCGCTTCGGCGTGCTTGAGCAGAACAAGCCGGTCTTCACTGTCGTACGGGCTAACGACCGGGTAACCGGCGGCCTGTTCAACGACCGTGTAATCGGCACCGTTGACGCTGCGCACGGTGACGCCGTTGGTGACGGCAATCTGGGACGCAATGGAATAGATACCATTGGATACGAGAACCGTGCTGCCAGAGGCGGCATCCGAAAGCGCCGCTTGAATGGTGAGTTTGGCCGTTTCCCAGGATTGCCCGTCGGCGCTGTCGGATCCATTGGTGGTGACGTAATACATGAGCCCTAAGGGCACTGTGCTGTCGCGCGTCTGCAGGGCGCTGAGGGAAGGTGTCGGCTGGGTCTCCTGTCCATCCGGCACATCGTCACCCTCCGTCGCCGAGACGGCGGCAGCACCCAGACCGGGCAGAAGCATCCCCATGCTCAGCGTGATCAATCCCCTGTATAGCGATGTCGTCAATGCACGGTGCATGATCTCTCCTCGTAACCGTTCACGGCGTCTCTTTGCTCGCGTTTCCGCCCGCCGCATGCGGAACCGCGTAGGATATGGCCCAAGCCAATCCAATCAA
>JAAYLN010000097.1 GCA_012521875.1 Lentisphaerota bacterium
GCTTGACGCACCGGCGCCTGCAGGGTTATGATTGCCGCATTGTCCAAATATGCCTTATGCCTGCCCGCTGCATCGGCGGCAACTGAAGACAAGTGGTACATGATATGCGACAACTAGGACGACCACGGCACGGCTTCTATGCCATCTGCCTGATGGCGGCACTGGGTGCCGTCTCCGCGCCCCTGCCTGCCGCAGCGGTGGAGCATCTGGACAACTGGGATGCCTTCGACGTCCTGATCGAGACCTCCATCGCGACGCGCCCCGACATAATCTACCCGCCGGGCGATGTCGCCTTCACGCATACGCTGTGCATGCGGACGTTCGACGCGTCCGGCTTCCCCGGCCTGACCAACACGCCGCCTGCCAGGCACGCCGGCGATGTGCCGGTCTGGACGCTGCACACGGTCGAGACCAACGGATGGTTCCTGACGGCGTCCGGCGGCATGGTGATCCATTCCAACGCCGTCACGGCCTACGACGGTGAAGCCTGGGTTCGTTCGCGATACGGCAGTCCGCCGCGCTGGATCACCGGCGACCCCGTCCGGCTGGCGGAGTGGTACCTCGACCGCCGGCGCGAGCGCATCGGGATGTCGCTGGCCGTGGTGCCGGAAGCGCAATGGAACGCCTACCGCGCCGCGATGGCGGCGGCCGCCGCCGGCCATCCGCCGCCCGGCGCGCCCGCCCCCGTGCCCCCCGCCGACACCAACCGCGTCGCCTTCGCCCTTGTAGCGCCGTCGGATCCGGGCCGCTTCGGCTTCACCCTCTACACCCCCGGCGACCTGCCGGTGGACATCTTCACGCGGACGAACCTCGCCGCCGGGCCGCTCTGGAACTATGCCGGGACGGTGCAGGCCGCCGCCCCGTTCACCCCCGCCGCCGTGGCCGCGCCGCACGCCGCCCTCTTCCTCCTCTCCGCGCGCGGCGACATCGACACAGACGGCGACGGCATCCCCGACGGCATGGAACTGCTCCACTTCGGCACGGATCCCCTGCTGTGGGACACCAGCGGCGGCGGCCTCTCCGACTGGGTCAAGATCTACCGCTACGGTCTCGACCCGCTCCTGCGCGACAGCGACGGCGACGGCTACCCCGACGACGAGGAGCTGCTGGCCGGCACCGACCCCGCGCAGGCCACGCCGGGGGCGGCCTCCGGCGCCATCCGCTACTACCGCGATGCCGACGACCGCGTCACGGCGGTCCATACAGGCATGGACGGCGGCGCGGCCACCGCCGCGCCCACCCCCGCCGGCAACCCCGCCGTGCTGCAGGAGAGGAGCGCGCCATGAAGCTGAGACCGGCACCGCTCCTCGCCCTCCTGCTGCCGCTGGCCGTTGCGACTTCCGCAACCGGAACACCGGAATGGACCGGCTGGCGCGTCAGCGGCACCCCGCCCGTGCCGCCGCCGGCGACCGGCACCGTCGTGCGCCCCCTGGCCATGCCGCCCTCCGCGCAGCCGCCTCTCGCCGGGGCTCCGGAGGCTGCCGTCCCCTGCGGCGTGCCGCAGCCCGTGCCCGCCTCGGGCTGGACGCCGGAACTGCCGCAGAGCGTCCCGCCCGGCGACGGGGAGCTGATCGCCGAGACGGCGCGCGGCCTCGACTACAGTTGGACACGCTGCTACCTCTTCGTCCGCGACCACATCCGCTTCGCCCCCTCCCCCGGCATCCTGCGGGGCGCCGGGCGCACGCTGCTCGACCGCGAGGGCAACGCCGCCGACCAGGCGCTGCTGCTCGTGGCGCTGCTGCGCGCCGCGGGATACACCGCCACCCTGATGCACGTCGCGCCCCCCGCCGATGCCTGGACCGGCGGTTTCCGCATCCCGCTCGGCGGCACGGCAAACGGCTACGACGCCGCCGCCTGGCTCGGCTGCGCCACCGGCACGGTCTCCGAGACCTGGAGCAGCGTGGGCGGGCTGCTCCGCTCCGCCGGCCTGAAGGCATACTGCGGCGGCTCCGGCAGCTCTCCCGCCGGCTACGACGTGCGGCTGGAGCACTACTGGGCCGGGATCGTGCTCGATGGCTACCTCTACCCTCTCGACCCCTGCTTCAAGCCCCGCCTGACCACGCCTCACCGCGACATCCTCGCCGATGCCGGATACAGCCGGAGCAGCCTGCTGGCCACCGCCGGCGGCAGCATCGGCTCCAGCCATGTGCAGGGACTCTCGGCCGCCGCCCTCGGCGCGGCCCTCGACCAGCTCACCTCCCGGCTCGCATCCACCTGGCACGCTGCCGACCCAGTGGCCGCGCCCCGGGCCTTCATCGGCGGCGACTCGGTCGTGCCGCAGGACATCCACGAGGACGCCTACCCGTCCCACGGCGACGTGGACGGGACACCCGGCGACTTCCTGGCGCAGTCGGACGCCTGGAAGAATGCCCGGCGCACGGCGCTGACCGTCACGCATGGTACGGCCTCGAAAACCCTGTGGCTCGACGAGGTCGCCACACGGCACGTCTGGATCTCCTACACCAACGCCCTCGGCTACACCTATCCCGGGGCCGTCCTGCGCGTGGATGACGAGACCGTGATGGCCGAGTCCGCCGGCTCGGCGCAGGCCGCCGCCACCCTGACCCTGGCCGTAAACCACCCCCATGCCGACATGACGGCCCCCTACGACCTCGTCCGCGCCACCACCAACACCTACGTCATCGTCCTCGGCATGGGCGGCGACCATCCCGGCGGCATGCGTGCCTGGGCCGCCACCGAACTGGCGCGGGCCCGCGCGGCGGACGGAACCGGCGTGGCAGCGCGCGCCCGCGCCCTCCAGTCCGTGGGCCAGCAGTGGCTGGCGCAGACCGCCCTTGTCAGCGACCTCGCCGGCCGCCTCGGCGGGGTGCGCCGGGGCTTCTTCTACAACATCGGCATCGCCGGACAGTCCGGCTCGCCCTATGTCGACCTCAAGAACAGCCACACCTACACCTGCGGCACCCCCTCGCGTTTCGGCGGCTACATGCTCTTCGGCAGCGCGCTCGAGCACGCCGTGCTCGACCAGGTCAACGCCCCGGACGCGCCCGCCGTCTCGACGGTGCGCATCCTCGACCTCGCCAACGCCGCCGGCACACCTGTGTACTTTGCCACCCACGCCAACTACGCCGCAACCGTGCGCCCGGCGCTCGTCAACTACCCGGCCGCGCAGCTCGACGCCTTCGCCACCGCCCTCGCGGCGGGCGGCACCCTGCTCCTGCCCCAGAACGGCGCGACCGTCATCAACCAATGGCACGGCACGGGCTGGATCGAGCACGGCCCCTCCGGCGGCGGCTACTCCACCGGCATGATCATCTCCGGCGGCCTGGCTGGCGGCTTCACCACCGCGCCCGGTCAACTCGACCCCGCCTCTGTGGGCATCGCCCACCAGAACGAGCGCCTGGATAACGCCGCCGCCGCCAAAGTCACCGCCGCCGATCCCGTCGAGCAGCCCTCGGGCGCCTACGTCGCCGACCGCACCGATCTCGCCCTGACCGGCCCCGTGCCCCTGGTCTGGGCACGCCACTACGACTCGCGCCGCCGTTTCGACGACGGCCCGCTGGGACGCGGCTGGACGCACGGCTACGACGCCGCCGTCGTACGCCACGCCGACCCCGATGCCCGCTTCGGACACGCCGCCCCTGCCGCCGCCGCCCCCACCGCCCTGGCCGTTGCCGTCGTCGCCGACCTGCTGGCGGAGCAGGGCACGCTCCCCGCCGGGGAAGAGGCCCGCCGCCGCACCCTCGCCGCCCTGGTCGTGCAGTGGTGGACAGACCGCCTCACCGACGGCGCGGCCTCGGTCCGCCTCGGTGCGCGCGCGCTCGCCTTCCAGCGCAACCCCGACGGAACCTACGCCGCCGCCCCCGGCGTCACCGCCGCCTTGGCGGAGACCAATGGACTCTTCACGCTCTCCGAACGCCTCGGCGACAGCTATGCCTTCGATGCCTCCAAGCGTCTGGCGTCCGTCACTGACCGCTCCGGCAACGCCGTCACGCTGCACTACGACCCACAAGGCCGTCTCGCCGCCATCTCCAACTCCTTTGGCCGTACACTGACGCCCTCCTGGTCCGGCGGTCGTGTTGCGTCGGTGACCGATAGCGCCGGACGCACCATCCACTACGCCTACGATACCGCCGGCTGCCTCACCAACTTTCTCGACGCCGCCGGCTTCGGGTGGAGCGCCTCCTACGACCCCGACCTGCCCGCCGCGTCGCCTGGCGCCGCAGCGCAGGCGGGCGGGGCGCTCATCTCGCAGACCGACCCCGAGGGCCACCGCATCATCGAAAACTTCTACACCGGTCTGGGGCAAGTTGCCGCCCAGAAATCCTCCGCCGGAGAGTTCTGGACATTCGGCTACGCCGCCGGCCTCCGCTCCTGGGACGCCGACCCATACGGACGCCGCGAAATCCGCGACCACGACGGCTCGGGGCGCGTCGTCACACGCCTCGGACGCGACAACACCTGGAACGACTACGAGTACGACGCCCGCGGACGCCTCGTCGAACACCGCGATCCCATCGGGCGTCTGAATCTCCTCGAATACGACAACCACGACCGCCTCGTCCGCTCCGTCCAGGCCGCCAACACCCCCGACGCCCGCGCCACCGCCTTCGCCTACGACGCTCGCCACCGCCTCGTCGCCGTCACCAACGCCCTCAATCTCGTGACCACCTTGGCCTACGACGCCAACGACCGTCTGGTGCTGACCCGTTTCCCGGACGGCAGCGTCGCCTCCAACACCTGGAGCGCCGCTGGACTGCGCACCGTCGAGACGCTCCGCGACGCCGCTGGCCAGACTCTGCGCCACACCGCCTTCGCCTACGACGGTGGCGGACGTCCCGCCACCCAAACCACGCAAGGCCCCGGCCTGCCGTCCCCCGTCGAAACGACCACCGACTTCGACGCCGCCGACAACCTGGTGCGCCTCAAAGATGCCAACGGGCGCGAGACCCTCTTCCAGTACGACACCCGCGGCCTGCTGACCAACACCACCGACGCCGCCGGCCACACCACCCGCCACGCCTACGGCGGACGCGGGCTGCCTGCCAGCGTCACCGATCCCCTCGAACGTGTTACTGGCTTCCTCTGGACCCCCTCCGGCGACCCCGCCGCTGTCCTGCTGCCCGACGGTTCGAGCGCGACCAACGAGTACGACGCCGTTGACCGCCTGGCCGCCGCCACCGACCCGCGCGGCACACGCATCGACTTCGAGCGCGACGCCGCTGGGCGCGTCACGCGCCGCCACACGCCACGCTGGCAGGAGCGAACCTGGTACGATATCGTCGGTTGTGTCACCACCGTCCTCGACGCCGCCGCAGTGCGGGGCGACTTCGGCTACGACTGGCTCGACCGGCCCATTCTGACGGTCGATGGCCTGGGGCGCGGCTGGTGGAGCGCCTTCGACACTCTCGGACGCCTGACGGCTACCACCGACCCGCGCGGGCGCACCCGCCAATACGCCTACGACCCCCTCGGTCGCCGCACCGCCGCAATAAAACCCTCCGGCGCGACTGACGCCTTCGGCTACGACGGCTTGGGCAACTGGACCACCTACACCAACGCCGAAGGGCGCGTCTACACGATGGCCTACGACGCCCTGGGCCGCATCGTTGCCGCGACGAACGCCGCCAACGAGCAGGTTTTCGCCAACCGCTACGACCCCGTCGGCAACCTGACCAATCGCACCGACGGTGCTGGCAACACAACCGCCTACAGCTACGACGAACTCAACCGGCTTGTCATGCAGGAGTCTGGTGTCGGGAGTCCTGCGTCCTCGTACAGCTACGACCCGGCGAACAACCTTCTGACCGCCTCGAACGCAACGGCATACCTCTCGTTCGGCTACGACGCGATGGACCGGCTCACATCGGCGGCGACCAGCCTCTCCAACTTCACCTACACCGCCGCCTACGCCCGCGATGCCGGTGGCTTGATCACCAACCTCACCTACGCCCCCGGCAAGGCCGTCTCCCGTACCTACGATGCCGATGGCCGCCTCGCGTCCGTCTCCGACTGGCTCGGACACACCTGGACCTTCGCGTGGGACGGCGCGGGCAAGCCGACGGGATCAACATCCCCCGGCGGGTTCGTCGCCACCAACCACTATGACGCTGCCGGACGCCTCTCCTCCTGGTCCGTCGGCACGCTTGCCGGCCGCACGATCACCCGCGACCTGGCCGGTCTCAAGACCCGCGAGGACGTCACCGCCGGGCCGCATCCCGCCCCGTCGTTCGTCCGCTACGCCGAAAACACCTTCGACGCCGCCGACCGCCTCGTCTCGGCGCAGGTGCGCTACGGCTCGCACACTAACGCCGCCGTTGCGGAAACCTACCTCTACGACGGCAACGGAGCCCTGACCAACCTCGTCTCCGGTTCCAACGCCGTCTTCTCCGCCACCTACGATCCCCTCGGCCAGCTCGGATCGCTTTCTCAACCCTCAACCCTCAACCCTCAAACCTTCTTCTACGACGCCTTGGGCAACCGCGTCGTCTCCGGCGACCGCCTCTGGATACCCGATCACGCCGACCCCTTGAAGCGTCCGCTCATCGAGGCCGACGCCACCACCGGCGAGCCGCTCCGCTACTACCTCTGGGCTCCCGGACGTCTGCTTGGGTTCATCGACGCCGCCTCCGGTACGCTCACCGTCGCCCACTGCGACGAGTACGGCAGCGTCGTGGCCCTCACCGACGCCTCGGGAAATACGCTCCATACCGCCTGCTACGGCCCGAACGGCCAGGATTGGGGCGCCACCGGAACCAACCCCACCCCCTTCGGCTGGCTCGGCGGGCATGGTGTCCAGCACCTCGCCACCTCCGACCACCTCGGCCCGCTCTACCTCACCCGCTACCGCCTCTACGCCGCCAGCCTCCAGCGCTTCCTCTCCGCCGACCCCCTCGGCCTGGCGGGCGGCCTCAACCTCTAC
>JAAYLN010000098.1 GCA_012521875.1 Lentisphaerota bacterium
ATACCAGCCCAGGGCAACGCCCTGGGTAACGAGGCGAAAACAGACTAGCCCTGAAGGGGCGGGATATAGTCTTGGAAATAGGGGGCATCTGCCTGTTGGCCGTTGTCGTCGCCTTTCGTCGAGCGCCGTGGATATTTTCGGGTAGCCGCTGGCAGGGCGCTGCAATGCCTCGTGACTGCCGTACCGTGACACCCTCGCGGTCGGTCTTGGCAGGACTGACGGTACAGTCCCTGCATGATGGTCGCAGTCGGGTCGGAGTACCGGCTTCAGCCGGAAGTCAACAAGGGCCTTCAGGCCCGCGAAGCCCTCTTTCCTTTGGAAAAAGGGGGCATGGGAACGGGGCTGAAGCCCCTGAACCGCTTCCGCCTGAAGGCGGTACTCTGGCCGTGGCGGCTAGTCGGAATAATAACATGTTGACGTGGCGCTCTTGGCGGTTCAACACCTGCCGCTTCGGCTCACCTCACCTTCCGGTTGCTGTGCCGCGAGCCTATGCCTGAGCGGCGGACGGGGTGGTTCGGTACAGGCGCCAGCGAATGTGAACGGAAAAGACGGAACGCTGGAGCCCACCGCCTGTGCTACGTAGCCTTGGCGAAGTAGTATCCCCGGCGGTATCGTTCTCCATCCATGCGCCGCATCAAATCAACGGCGGAGACCGCGGGCTCCATAGCGCGATGGAGCGTGATAATGTGGGGCAGACATTCCTGTCTGCCCTCGTGGACGCGCGCAGACAGGAATGTCCGCGCCACAATGGGTGCAACTCCCGCAATAGCGGATAGGTGGTGGAACGAGCGGGGTTAGCGGTACAGTGCCTTGTGTGCGGCTCGCTGGTCATACCGCGTAGCGGCGTGACGGGGACGGCTCGCCCTACCTTTCAGTTGCCGTACCGCGAGCTTGTGCCGATGCGGCTGACGAGGTGGCTCGGTACAGGCGCCAGCCCAACTTTAGAACTTTAGAACTCCCGAACTTTAGAACTTTCTTTTACCCTCTAAATTGCGAGCCACTGTGTGGTCGCAATAATCGTCCCTGCCCACTGCCACTGCCTACTGCTACTGCCGCCGCCCCACAGAGGCGGCGGCTCCCCATCCACTGTCGGCTTGCCCGAACCGCCCTGTTTGGGGCAGACTGTAACCATGAAGAAGCTGCTGATATCCGCAGCCGTCTCGCTGGTGACGCTGGGACTGATCTTCCACCTCGTCTCGGACGGCAACGCGCAACGCGCTGAACTCTGGCCGCTGCTGCGGGATGTGGCGCCGCCGATGCTGATCGGCTACCTCGTCTGCCAGATCGGTCAGACCTACATGCGCTCGGAGCGCTACCGCGTGCTGCTGCGCGGGGCCGGCGAGCCGCGCATCCCATCCTCGGGCCACTCCTTCCTCGCCACGATGGCGCGCAATGCGCTTGTCGATCTGCTGCCGGCACGGGCGGGCGAGCTTGGGTATCTGGCTCTCATGAACCTGAACTACCGCGTCGGTGCCGAAACCTGCCTTGGCAGCATGACCATCAGCTTCCTCTTCGATCTGTTCGCCCTGGCCGCCGTTCTGGCACTGGCCATCGCCGCCCCCTGGATCCGCTCGGCGCCCTCCTGGTCGCTGCTGGCCGGTTGTGCCGTGAGCCTGGGCATTATCTGTCTGGTGGGACTCTGGGGGCTCTTCACGCTGCTGCCACGCTGGATCGTGCCGCTCTGGCACCGCTGGACGGCACCGGTCAGGAGATCGCGGTTGCGCCGGGTTGTCGACTTCATCTCGCGCACGCTGGATGCCGTGATCCGTGTCCGTGATCGCCGATTGCTGATGGTGGCCTTCCTCTTGTCGCTGGGCGTGCGCTTCTTCAAGTACGGCGGGCTCTACCTGCTCTTCCGCGGTGTGACACAGATCCACCTGCCGCAGATGGCCACCGCCGGGGCGCGCCACGTCCTGCCGGCACTGCTGGCAGGCGAGGGCGCGGCGGCGCTGCCGTTGCCCGCGCTGATGGGCTTCGGGGCCTACGAGGGTGGCAGCACCGCAGTCTGGATCATGCTGGGCTTCGCCCCGGATGCCGCCCTGCTGGCGATGCTGGCGCTGCACATCGTCTCGCAGGCGGCCGACTATACGCTGGGCGGTATCGCCTTTATCCTCATCACCATGGGGCGCCGTGCCGTCCGCACGGAGAAGGCGGAGACGGTGCGGGCACCGCGCTACCGGTGGGTGATGGCAGTGGTGATTCTGGTGCTGTTCGGCACGAGCCTGCTCTACGCCGGCATCCAGTGGCGCGGCCTGCGCAAGCGCGGCAGCCTCACGCCGCCCGCGCAGGGTGCCGCCCTGGCGGTACCGCCGGCCGGACAGGCCGCCCTCGATGGCTTAGGGAAACGCTACCGCGGTCATGTGGTCTGGAGCTCGAACCGCAGCGGCAACCACGATATCATGCTGATGGAACTGCCCTCCGGCAAAGTCCGTCAGGTCACCCGCAACCTGCATACCGAGACTTATCCGCGGCTCTCGCCCGATGGCCGGCAGGTGCTCTTCGCCCGCTCGCAGATTCCCTGGGTCTCGCAGCGTAACGGGGTTGCATGGGATACCTGGCTGGTCGATCTCAAGACGGGCCGGGAGCGGCTCGTCGCCACCAACGCCCTCTTTGCCACCTGGACCGCCGACGGACTCCACGCCGTCTTCCAGCGCAACGACCGCGCCGTGATCCGCCACACGCTGTCCGACGGCAGCGAGCAGGTGCTCTGCGCCACGGGTGCCGGCGCGATTCCGGACGGCGCCCTGGTCCAGACGCCCGACTACAACATCCACAACCAAACACTCGCCCTCACCCTGCGCGGCTCCAGGCGTCTGACGGTACTGCTTGGTGCTGACGGTACACTGCGGACGATCAGCGACGGTACCACCTGCCAGCTCGGATGGGCCACGGACGACAGCCTTGTTTACGTCGGACGCGGCGGGCGCATGAAGAACGCCATCTGGCGCAGCACTACCGCGGGCGGCCCCGGCGAGCCATGGCTCGATCTGCCGGGCGAGTTCAGCCACGAATACTTCCCGCGCCTCTCGCGCGATGGCCGTCTGCTGGTCTTCGGCGCCAGCGCGGGTGGCCACGAGCACGACACCGCCGACTACGAGATTTTCGCCTGGGAGCCGGGTACACCACCGGGGACCGCCGTGCGCCTCACCTACCACACCGGCAACGACTGCTGGCCGGATGTGTGGCTAGAGTAGGGGAGTGGACAGGTGTGGTAATGGATATCGAGCAAGTTCGTAAGGAATACAGGCGTGCCCCTGTCATGAGACTGCTTGTTGAAGATATCTACGCTGTCGGTCTCACTAATGTTGTTGTCGAAATGCAAGATCAACCAAGCGACCATACCAGAGGCGGCCCAAGACTACGTGCCGAGCAAGCGACCGGCCACTCGCTCCCCGCGCAAGAGGTGCGCATAAAGCGGCTGTTGGAAAGCGAAAGTTTTGAGGTGGGTGGACAAGGTGTTGGGACAAGGTGTGGAGACAAAGTGTTGGAGCGAAGCACACACACTTAAACCCACTCTTAATCCCACACTAAATCGGCACGCTCTTACTCCACCCGCTTAATCTCTTTCGCGTGCATTGGCGTCCATTCGCGGCTCCCATTCTTCGCGCCTTCGCGTGGGCTTTCCCTGTTGCTTTCGACGAAGGCGACAAAGTTACCGACAAAGCTCGCGACAAAGTTGATGCCAGCCCTGAAGGGGCGCGACATACCAGCCCAGGGCAACGCCCTGGGTAATGGGCCAAAAAATGACTAGCCCTGAAGGGGCGGGATATAGTCATGGAAGAGGGCGCCCATCCGCTACTGATAGGCCGGGCTTTCAGCCCTTGTTTCTCTTCGTTTGCCGGCATTCCTAGCAGCCTGTCGGGTTTAGAAAAATAACTGCGCAGGAATCGAATAACGGATTGCAATTGTTCACGACCAATCAACGAGCGATTCTTGACCCAGTTGTTTGCCATTATTTCGGTGTTTTTGTCGTAATGCTTGTCTAAGTCCGACAGGCTGCTAGGGCTTCACCCTAGGCTGGGATAGGGCGTGCCGTTGGCGCTTTTTTTTGCTCCATCGCTGCGACAAGCGGGACGCTTGCCCCACCTTTTCGTCTGTACCGTGAGCCTGCGCCGGTACGGCGGGCGGGGTGCTTCGGTACAGACCCTGCATGCTGCCGCAGTCGCGTCGGAGTACCGGCTTCAGCCGGAAGTCAATAAGGGCCTTGAGGCCCGCGAAGCCCTTTTTCCTTTGGAAAAAGGGTTCATGGGAACGGGGCTGAAGCCCCTGAACCACTTCCGCCTGAAGGCGGTACTCCGGCCGGGGCGGCTAGTCGGAATATTGACTTATTACTTGGCGCTCTTGGCGTCTTGGCGGTTTATAACCTGTGTGCGGCTCGCCGGTCACACCGCGTAGCGGCGTGACGGGGACGGCTCGCCCTACCTTTCAGTTGCCGTACCGCGAGCTTGTTCCGGTACGGCGGGCGGGGGGGGGGCGGTACAGGCGCAGCGAATGTGAACGGAAAAGCCGGAACGCTGGAGCCCGCCGTCCCCGGCGGTAACGTTCGCCAATCATGCGCAGCATCAACACACCGCGGAGACTGCTGGCTCCATAGCGCATCTGAAGCGAACGGGGAGCCGGAACTTTCGCTTGCTCTTTCGCTTTCGACAAAGCGTAGGGACGAAGTGGTGGGGACGAAGCGTAGCCGACAAAGCGTGGAGACAAGGTGCGGAGACAAAGTGCAAGCGCGGAGCGCCCACTTAATCTCACTCATAATCGGCACGCTTACTCCACCCGCTTAATCTCTTTCGCGTGCATTGGCGTCCATTCGCGGTTCCCATTCTTCGCGCCTTCGCGTGGGCTTTTCCTGTTGCTTTCGACGAAGGCGACAAAGTTACCGACAAAGCTCTCGCGACAAAGTGGGGGGCATACCGTCTCCGGCGGGTACAAAACTTTAGAACTTCCGAACTTTAGAACTACTCCCTACTGGTCTTTCTCGTTCAGACTTCCCATCCGGTACCCTTGCAGATCAAGCGTGACGTAGCGGTAGCCTGCGGCACGCAGGCCTTGTGCAATCTGCCCGCGCAGGATGGGATCCAGAAGGCGCGGCATATCTCTGGCTGCCAGCTCGATGCGCGCGATGTCGCCATGGTGGCGCACGCGGCAGTGCGCGAAGCCCTGCTCATGCAGCACTTCCTCGGCGCGCTCGATCTGCGCCAGTAGCTCGCGCGTCACCGGTGTACCGAAGGGTATGCGCGAGGCGAGGCAGGCCAGCGCCGGCTTGTCGGCCGTGGGCAGGCCGAGGCGGCGGCTGATGGCGCGCACATCGGCCTTGGTGAGTCCGGCCTCCAGCAGCGGACTCGCAATGCCCAGTTCCTGCAGGGCGCGGCGGCCAGGGCGCGTGTCGCGGGCGTCGTCGGCGTTGTTGCCGTCGAGCACATGGGTGAAACCCCGTGCGGCGGCGGCATGCATGATGGACTTGAAGAGGCGCAGCTTGCAGTGGTAGCAGCGGTCGGGCGGATTGGCGGCGTAGGCCGGATCATCAATCTCGCCGGGCTCGACCGTGATGCAGGCGGCACCGAGCTGCCCGGCGAGGCGCAGGGCGGCGTCGTGCTCGCGGCGCGGCAGGCTGGGGGAGTCGGCCACTACCGCCAGCACCCGCCCGCGGCCGAGCGTATCGAGTGCCAGATGCAGCAGCAGCGTGCTGTCCACACCGCCGGAGAAGGCCACGGCCACGCGGTCGAGCGCCTGCAGCCGCGCGCGGAGCCGCGCCTCGCGCTGTGTCACTTCCGGCATTCCGCCTCCGGACGCAGCGTGACGAGCAAATCGGCACCCAGCCGCCGGACGGCGCTGATGCGACCGCGGCGCGCCTCCGGCAGAAGCCAGCCGATGCCCTCGAAGGCGCCAAGCGCGGCGGCATCGCCCAGCATCAGCGGCGCATAGACCAGATGGCATTCGTCAACGAGGTGCGCCTTGACCAGCGCCCCCGCAAGCTGCGCGCCGCCCTCGCAGAGCACATGCATCACATCCTTCTCGCGTGCCAGGTGCCGGAGCAGCTCGTCCAGCGGGATGCCTCCTGTCTGATCGGGGTTGAAACTCCAGAGCGTCACAGGCGAGTGCGCCGGCAGCCGTTGCCGCAGGCGTTCCGCGCCTTCCGGGGTGGTGGCGACGATGGTCCGGGCGGCATAGGCGTCGGTGAAGAGGCGCCGTCCGGCGGGTAGCCGCCCGGTGCCATCCACGACCACGCGCCAGGCGGCGCCGGCACCCGGCAGACGGCAGCGCAGCTCGGGGTCGTCGGCCAGCACGGTGCCCGCCCCGACCATGATGGCGTCGGTACGCCGGCGCAGGCGCTGCACCCAGGCGCGGGCCGTCTCGCCGGTGATCCACTTCGAGCGCCGCTCGCGGTCGGCCAGACGGCCGTCGAGCGTGAGGGCGAGCTTGAGAGTGACCATGGGACGCTGGTCGAGAATATGGCGCGTGAAGGGCTCGATCAGCTCGCGGCAGGCCGTCTCGCAAATGCCGGTCTCGACGGCGATGCCGGCCTCGCGCAGACGCGTGATGCCGCGTCCGGCATGTCTGGGATTGGGGTCTAGACAGCCGATGCAGACGCGCGCCAGCCCCTCCTGCACGATGCGCCCGGTGCAGGGCGGCGTGCGGCCGGTGGTGCTGCAGGGTTCGAGGGTGACGTAGAGCGTGGCGCCGCGCGCCGATTCGCGGCAGGCGTTCAGCGCCTCGACTTCGGCATGCGGCAGGCCGGCGGCGCGGTGGTAGCCGCGTCCGATGACGCGGCCATCGCGCACGACCACGGCACCGACCGGCGGATTGGGGCGCGTGAATCCCTCGCCCCGCGCGGCGAGCCGCAGGGCCTGCCGCATGAAGCGCGTGTCCTGCCGCCGATCCGCCGCCTCATGGCCGGTTGCCTGCGTGTGTCGCGCCATGTGGCTGCGCTCCCGGACCGGCTCAGCGGTTGTCCCCGGCCGCCTGCGCCGGGCGGTTCCTGCGGGATTTGGAATAGCGCGCGCCGGATGAGGGCTTGACGGGCTCGCGCGCCGGGCGTTTCACATCCTTGCAGGCGCGGTCGAGGATGCCGTTGACAAAGCGTCCCGACTCGCTCGAGCTGAAGTACTTGGCCAGATCGACCGCCTCGTTGATGATCACGACGGGCGGCGTCTGCTCGTCGAAGAACATCTCGAAGATCGCCAGGCGCAGCACATTGCGGTCAACGCCGCCCATGCGGTGCAGCGGCCAGTTGTCCGTGTAGCGCATGAGCCGGTCATCAATGGCATCGAGGTTTCTGGTGACGCCGCGCACCAGCATCTCGGTGAAGTCGCGGATGCGTGGCGGGGCAAGTTTTTCCGCGGCTGTCTCCGGTTCCACCGCGGCCTGCTCCGGCGCGGTGGACTTCTGTCCGCGCAGAGCCCGCCTCTCCTCGGCGGCATCCTGGCGCAGACGGAACTGCTGCATCCAGAAATCGCGGAGGACAGGCGTCAGATCATGCACGGGATTGGCGTCGATCTGGAAGAGGAGCTGCAAGGCCCATTCGCGGGCCTGACGGCGGTTGACGGTGGCCATGCGCCTCAGCCCAACTGCTGGAAGACCGAGGCCATTTCCAGTGCGGCCAGCGTGCCGTCCCAGCCCTTGTTGCCGGCCTTGGTGCCCGAGCGCTCGATGGCCTGCTCGAGCGTGTCGGCGCAGACCACGGCGTTGATCACGGGAACACCGCGGTCGAGGCCGATCTTGGCCAGCGAGCGGGAGACCTGCCCGTTGATCAGGTCGGCATGGGGCGTGGCGCCGCGGATGACGGCGCCAAGGGCGACCAGCGCCTGGAACTTGCCCGTGGCGGCCAGCTTGTCGGCGGCAAGGGGCAGCTCGTTGGCACCCGGCACCCAGACCACGGTGACCTTGTCCGGACTGCCGCCGTGACGCTCGAAGCAGTCGAGCGCGCCCTTGAGCAACTGGGCGGTGAAGAAGCTGTTGAAGCGGCTGATGACGATGGCCAGATTGACTCCGGCGGCGGTCAGTTGTCCATTGATTTCACGATAAGCCATGAAGCTCCATCCTTTCCTAGAGCAGGTGTCCCATCTTGTTTTTCTTGGTGTCGAGATAGCGCTGGTTGAAGCGCGAGGGGGGAATG
Source organism: Lentisphaerota bacterium (assembly GCA_012521875.1). Taxonomy (GTDB): domain Bacteria; phylum Verrucomicrobiota; class Kiritimatiellia; order RFP12; family JAAYLN01; genus JAAYLN01. The sequence continues at coordinate 8,114 of JAAYLN010000098.1, forward strand.
ACGAGCGGGACGCGCTCGACAATCTCCAGCCCGTAGCCCTGCAGACCGACCACCTTGCGCGGGTTGTTGGTCATCAGGCGAATCTTGCGCAGTCCGAGATCGGCGAGGATCTGGGCACCGACGCCATAGTCGCGCAGGTCCTCCGCGAAGCCCAGTTTCTTGTTGGCCTCGACGGTGTCGAGCCCCTGCTCCTGGAGCGCATAGGCGTCCATCTTGTTGGCCAGGCCGATGCCGCGGCCCTCCTGGCGCATGTAGAGCACGAGCCCGCGCCCGGCCTCCTCGATCATCCGCATGGCGGCATCCAGTTGGCGGCCGCAGTCGCAGCGCGCCGAGTGGAAGACGTCGCCGGTCATGCATTCGCTATGGACGCGGACCAGCGGAGGGGTGTCGGGGGAGTGCAGGTCGCCCTTGATCAGGGCAAGGTGATCGAGGCCATCCACGGCGGAGCGGTAGAGGCGCAGGCGGAAGTGGCCGAGGTCGGTCGGCAGATCCACCTCGCTGAGCACCTCGATCTGGCGCTCGGTACGGCGGCGGTAGGCGATAAGGTCGGCGACGGAGCACATCTTGAGGCCGTGCTCATCGGCCAGGGCGCGCAGTTCAGGCAGGCGCGCCATGGTACCGTCGGGCTTGAGAATCTCGCAGATGACGCCGGAGGGTGTGAGCCCGGCCAGGCGGGCCAGATCGAGCGAGGCCTCGGTATGTCCGGCGCGTACCAGCACGCCGCCGGGGCGCGCCTCGATGGGGAAGAGGTGGCCGGGGCTGACGAGGTCGGCGCCGGTGGCATCGGGATCGATGAGCGTGCGCACAGTCTGCGCGCGATCCTCGGCGCTGATGCCGGTGGTGGTGCCGTGGATGGCGTCGACCGACTCCATAAAGGCGCAGCCGAAGGCGTCGCCGCGGTTGCGCGAGGGCATGCGGCGCAGGTCGAGCGCGGCGAGGCGCTCGGCCGGCAGCGAGATGCAGATGAGGCCGCGCCCGTGGAGGGTCATGAAGTTGATGGCCTGGGCATCGGCCTTCTCGGCGGCGATGACCAGATCGCCCTCGTTCTCGCGATGCTCATCGTCGGCGACAATGACCATCTGGCCGGCACGGATGGCGTCCAGCACCTCGGGGATGGGATCGAAGAGTGAAGCAGTCATGGGGGCAGGGAACCAAGTAATTTGGCACCTATTATGCGCCAACTGGCGCATGAACTCAAGCCCATCTTGCCGCCGCCCCCGCGGGCGGTTGGACGGGCGGTTGGAAAGGGTGGAAAGGGTGGGATACACACTTAGTCTCCACACTTAGTCTCCACACTTAGTCTCCACACTTAGTCTCCACACTTAGTCTCCACACTTAGTCTCCACACTTAGTCTCCACACTTAGTCTCCACACTTAGTCTCCACACTTAGTC
>JAAYLN010000099.1 GCA_012521875.1 Lentisphaerota bacterium
GACTGTAGTCTGAGAGAGGGGTAGCTCCCACAGGGAGCCCCCTCACCGCCTGCCCGGCCCCCAGGTGCCGGGCAGGAAACGCTATGCAGCTTGGCTGTGCACCTCCTCTGGTACACGATAACCAAGCGAGGTATGAGGTCGCCTTGTATTGTACAATTGAACTGCCTGCTCGAGGGCTTTCCTGGCTTGTTCTTTTGTATTAAAAGTGCGATCCATCTCGTACTCCTGTTTCAAAATCCCATTAACCCTTTCAGCCTTGGCATTCTCATAACAGTGCAAGACCTCTGTCATGCTGATCGGTATTGAGTGTTCACGAAGGCGATTAACATAAGCATGTGAGCAGTACTGGCAGCCACGGTCTGAGTGGTGTATCGGATGAGAGCCCGGTGGAAGAGTGGCCAAAGCCATATCCAGAGCCTTAAGGCTTAAGCTTACCTCAAGACTATCTTCAATGCTAAACCCCACTATCTTGCGGGAGTATGCATCGGTTATCAGTGAGGCATAAACAAAACCCTGCTCTGTGCGTATGTAAGTAATATCGCTGACCCAAGCCTGATTGGGGGCAGTCAAAGTCATCTCAGCAAGCAGGTTGCTAAAGATGGGTAAAGAGTGCCTGGAGAAGGTCGTACGCGCCTTGCCGGGCTTACGTGGAACAAGCAGATTGTGCTCCGCCAATAGCTCGAAAAAACGATCACGGCCTATGATTATGCCCGCCTCCTGCAAGTCAGAACTCAACAGGTGTAAAAGCTTGCGCCCACCGAGGCGAGGCTGTAAATGACGTTCGCGATTGACAAGCTCCAAAATAAAACCCTCATCAATAGTGCGACGAGTGCGTAATCGACGCATCGCATAGTAGTTTTGACGACTCATGCCCGCATGACCACAAAGTGACTTGACGCTGATCTTGTTGCACCTTGCCTCATCAGCAATCCCGTTCACAGCTTCCCAGAGTGCTTTTTTTTAAACTCTTCAACATCACTAATGTTGCCGACCTTACAAGCCAACTTGAGGTAGGATTCGGCCATGAGATGATCAATCGTCTTGGTAGACAATGCCTTCTCAAGCACCTTAACACGCTCGCGCAGCTCTTTTAGTTCATTCGTCTCTTTCACTGTCTCTACCCTGATTAACTTGCCAAGCAAATGTTCTTTGCCATACTTCAATACCCAACGCCGTACAGTACCGTTACCGCGTATGCCAAATCTAACTTCGGCTTCAAAAGGCGAGGCAACCTCGCCGCTTTCAAGGGCGCGCAAAACGCTCAACTTGAAAGACTCACTATACCGAATGCACGTCCGCATTGCACTATTCCTTCCTAATAGAGTGTCAATCTATATCAGGACGGGACAGGGACAAATATTCTGGATACTGAATTCTGAATTCTGAATTCGGTGCGATTCAACCAAGTTGAATCGCACCCGTTGCTCGACGCCCACCGCCTCCACGGATGTGGCGACTGCTACAGCAGGTCCGCGATGACAGCATCGGCGACCTCGCGTCCGCGGGCCGTCAGACGCCAGTGCGAAGCGGCGCCCGGGGGACGTTCGGTTATTCCCCGCGACGCGAGGCGCGCAAGGCGCGCCTCCCAGTCGCGCGCCCGGCCGGCCAGCGCCGGGACGCGTCGCGCCAGATCGGCCGGGTCGATCCCCCCGTTCAGCCGCAGGGCGAACACGAGACGCTCGACGGCATCTTCCTCGTCGGTCCAGAGATCCTCGCTGGCGCGCGGCGGCGGTTCCCCCTGGCGGACCGCGGCGAGCCAGGCGTCGAGATCGGGGCGGTTGGTCCAGCGACGGCGGCCGATGCGCGAGGCGGCGGCCGGTCCGAGCCCGAGGTAGTCGGCGCCGCGCCAGACGGCCAGGTTGTGCCGGCAGGCACGGCCGGGACGGGCGTAGTTGGAGATTTCGTACCGCTCGAACCCCTGCGCCGTCAGGAGCTGCTCCGCCAGGGCGAGCGCGTCGAGCTGCGCGTCGGCATCGGGGAGCTGCTGGCCGCCGGCCACCTGGGCATGCAGCGCCGTGCCGGGTTCGACGCCCATACGGTGACGGGGACAGGCACGTAGCGGTGGCACGTAGCGGCTGGCTAGGCCAGATCGTGCCGAAACGAGGAAGTGAACTTGACAATCATCGCCCGCGTTCGTCTGCTGATACCTACGGATCGTGGGCGA
>JAAYLN010000100.1 GCA_012521875.1 Lentisphaerota bacterium
ACACACCCCGAAAACCCGCCAGCGACCGGTCGGGAACGGCGGAGTCTGCACGGAAACAGCCTAAAAGCAGGGGAAAAGCCCTGTTTCGCCCGGTTGTTCTGCGGCACCCCGCCGCATCATCAAAAATTCCTGCAAAACCCTCCCGTATGCAAGCCTGACGGCCTGCGTTTGGGAGGGTTTTGCGAGAGCCTCATTAGTGTTGTTGCCTACGGTAGTAAGACCCGCCGCCATCACAATATCCATTGCTTGAGTAGTGGCAGCGAAGTTGAGCACCACCTGGTCGTCCACAAGCGTGGCCCCGATGGCCGGGCCGAATTCCCAGACGGCATCGGCAGCCGGAAGTGTCGTTATACTTAGCGTGCCTGCGGAATCGTGCCGCCCATTGGGCAGCACGGTGATGTCATAGGAACGGCCGGTGTTGAGCATGTAGACCGTCATGGTGAAGGCACCGTCGGCGTTGATGTTGACGGCACAGGGAAAATTGGTGGCATTGGCCTCGCCCGCATTGGCGACCAGGGCTGAGAGCGTCACATTCGTTGTGTCACCGTAGAGTTGGCCCGCAAGCGAGACGGAATAACTGCCGACATCAACCTGCTGGATAAAGACGCGCGGCCCCGTGATGACGCAGTTGGTGAGATCGATCGTCGGCGACCAGCAGACGCCATCCGCGCAGAAACGCACATATCTGGCTCCCGCCGGAAGAGTCGCGACGGGTATCTCGACGATGCGCGCGTTGGTAATGGCGCCGCAATCAACCGAAGCGGCCCAGTTGGTGGGCGCAATACCACCGTATGAGTCGCCGCCATAGGCCGCAAGCGGAAGCTCGCGGGCAATGGGAGACGTGACGTACACCGCCAGCGTATCATCCAGAATACACGCCCCTGCCACCCCCAGACGGAGTTCAACCGCTTCTGATTCGGGGCCGGCCGCCACTGATGCCGGGCCATGCGGCACGATGGTGCCGCTTATGCCGGCATTCGTCGGGTAGAGGAAGCGCTGGTCAACCGCATCGTAGAGGCATGCCACGCCATTCACATCCTCGGCCGGCCAGTCAAGACGACACGAGTATATTAGCACTCCCTCCCAAAGCCAAGTTAGAATAGGGTTAAAACTTTATTCGGCAGGTATCAGCGGCACGGGTTAAGAGCATGGGTTGCGGGCGGAACGCAGATGATTCGTCCTCGTCCTCGTCCTCGTCCTCGAACATTTTAACGCAGAGGCGCAGAGACGCAAGGAACAACCACGGAAGTCAAGACACGAAACAATGTATCCGCCAATGAACGCCAATTCACGCCAATTTGCGCGAATGAAAGGTAGGGCGAGCCGTCCCCGTCGCGCCGCAGAGTGTGAACCGCCAAGGCGCCAAGAACACCAAGATTATACGCCATTGCGGGAGCTGCCCCAGAGTGGCGCAGACATTCCTGTCTGCGCACGTCTCTGCGGGCAGACAGGAATGTCTGCCCCACACTACCTGCGATAAAGTTCGCCATATCATGCGCTCCCCGGCACACCGCGGAGACCGCTGGCTCCAGGCGCATCGGAAGCGAACGGGGAAGCCGGAACGCTGGACACCGCCTTCCCCGGCGGGATGTTCTCCACCCCATGTGTACAAGCGTATGCCTGCCCCACCCTCGATAGCAGTCGAATGCCATCGACAGCCATCGGGGACGCGGGCGCACTCAATGGCGGACAAGCGGCGAGCCGAGGCGTATGGCGTTGCGGGCGATGGCGTCGCGCAGCGCCGCGGTGGTGAAGGCGGGCAGGTCGGCCTCGCTCCAGCCGCTGCCGATGTCCTCCAGATAGTGCGCATCGGACGAGCGCAACAGGGTGTGCGGCGCGGTACGCCCGCGCCATTGCGCGGCGTCGGCATGGCGGCTCAGCTCCATGGCATCGAAGCCCTCGTCGCCCGCAAGAACGCCAAGCTGTGAGTAGACGCTGTTGACCGGGCGGTCAACATGGCAGGCCAGGAAGAGCCCGCCCAGCTCGTGTATCTGCCTGCCGACCTCGCGCAGGGGGTGGCGCGATGCGCCTGCCAGCAGGCGCCACTCCAGTTCCACGATCGTCTCGTCCGCCAGAACCACGGGCTGGTCGCCGAAGATTTCGGGCTGGTTGACGCGCTTGGGGAGCGAGGCATAGACCCACTCGGTCATGGCGGCGGCCTGTTCGAGCGTGTCGAAGAGCGCGAGGGTATGCACCTCTTCGGCGGTGGTCACCTCGAGCCCGAAGAGGCAGGCAAGGCCGGCCGCGCGGCAACAGTCGGCCAGCGTGGGGGTGTTGCGGGCGCTATTGTGATCCGTGAGCGCCAGCGCGTCGAGTCCCGCCTCGCGGGCGCGCGCCACAATCGCGCACGGCGACATCTCCAGATCGGCGCAGGGCGAGAGGCAGGAGTGGATGTGCAGATCGAACCTCACACTGCACCGTCTCCCTTGTGGCCGCGGAAGTGCCGCCGCCGGATGCCGGTGACCACGGCCACCCCCAGATAGAGTGCCGCCGCCAGTTCTATGATCGTGGCGCCGGTAGGCCAGTTGGGCGCGTAGCTCAGGGCCAGTCCGCCGATGGTGACGCCCAGCACCAGCAGCGAGGCCAGCGCCATCATGGGGCCGAGCCGGCGCGTGATGAGACCGGCCGTGGCGCCCGGCAGCGTCAGCAGCGCCAGCGCCAGCACGATGCCCACCACCTGCACCAGCAGCACGATCGTCAGGGCGGTCAGCACCATGAAGAGCAGCTCATAGCGCTCGACATGCACGCCGCGCAGGCGCGCCATCTCGGCATTGAAGCCGATCAGCAGGAAGCGGTCGTGGAAGAGCGCCATCAGCCCGACCACGCATAGGTTGAGAAGCACCATCAGCCAGAGTTCGGCGGGACCGACCATCAGGATGTTGCCGAAGAGGTAGCTCATCAGATCGGTCTGGTAGCCGGGGGTGGCCGCCAGAAACGAGACGCCCAGCGCCATGCCGACGGCCCAGACCGCGCTGAGGACGGAGTCGTGGCGGAAGCGGCTACGGAGCGTGGTGTAGCCTACAATCAGCGCCGCGCCGACGGCGGTGATCACCGCCCCGAGCGCGGGGGTCATCCAGGTGACACCATGGACGCGCTGCAGGTAGACGGCCGCGCCGATACCCGCCAGGATGCAGTGCGAGATGGCCCCGGCGACATAGGTGCTGCGGCGCACTACCACCCAGCACCCCATCACCCCTGCCGGAATCGCCGCCAGCAGAGCCGCCAGCACCGCGTACTGGAGGAACCGGAACGTGGACAGATCATGTAGAAACGTCATCGTGCCTTGCTCCGGAGCCTCTGTTGCGGTGCCGGCGTTGCGGTCAGTGCTAGACCTCGAGGTTGAGGTACTTGCACTCGCGCGCGGAGAGCCTGACCTTCAGCGCCTCGAAGCAGGAACGCGTCTCGGCGATCGTGCGCGGTCCGATGAGCGGGAAGGTCGGGAACGGCTGGTGCAGTACCCAGGCCAGCGCAATGTTGATCGGCTCGCAGCCCTTCTTCTGCGCCAGCTCGATGGCCCGCTTCTGGCGCTCGAAGTTCTCTTCCGAGTACCAGGACCTGACCAGCGAGGCGTCCTCGCGCAGATCGGGATGCGCCCGCGTGGGGACGAAGAAACCGCGCGCCTGGCTCGACCAGGGCATCAGCGCGATCTGCGTCCGCTTGAGGAAGGCGCGCGACTCCTTGTCATGCACATGCAGGCAGCCAGCCCAGACCGGCTGGACCATTTCCGCCAGCGCGAGGTTGTTCGAGAGCACCGAGAAGCCCTGCAAGCCCTTGCGGCGGGCATAGGCATTGGCCTTCTTCACACGCTCGATGCTCCAGTTGCTGCCGCCAAAGGCCTTGATCTTGCCGGCGCGCACCAGCTCGTTGAGCACATCAATGAAGCGTCCGACGGGAATGTCGAGGTTGTCGCGGTGCATCATGTAGATGTCGGCCGAGTCGATGCCCAGCCATTCGAGCTGTTGCTCGAGCTGCTGGGGAATGACTTCCGGGAAGCAGTTGGGCGTGTGGGCACCCTTGGCGAGAATCACGACCTGGTCGCGCACGCCGCGCTCGCGGATCCAGCGCCCCAGCAGCACCGAGCGCTGCTGGCCATAGATGTGCGCCGTGTCGAAGACGTTGCCGCCGCGCATGAAGTAGTCGTCGTACACCGCCATGGCGTGCGGCATCGTGTCCTGGTTGTCGACGCCCATGACCAGACGCGAGAGGGGCTTGTCGAGATGCGCGACGCAGCCCTCGGGGACAGGCGCACCGGCCCGCCGCGCGAGGGGACGGTTGGCCGGCGTCAGGCGCCCGAGCGCCTCGGGGCGCTCCTCGTCGTAAACGAGCCCGATCGCTGCGCGCCAGGCGTCCTGCGTACGGAGGTTGCCGAGCGTATCGTCCCAGGTCATGGCCGGTGCCTCGGCCTGCTGCACCCCCGCGAGGATGGCGCGTCCGCAGACGTCCGCCTCATAGACATAGCTTGTGATATCCGAAGGAATGTCGATGACCTCCTCGTCCTGTCCATGCCGCCGGACGACGATCTTGCCGGGCATGGCGCCGGAGCGGGCCGACACGTAGGGGCTAGGCAGGAAGATGCTGCCCTTGCTGCCGAAGATGCGCACTACATTCTCCTGGTTGACGCCCACGCCGGTGGAGATCGTCGCCACGATGCCGCTCTCGAACTTCAGCGTGCCGACGGCCCAGCCATCCACCTTGGTCTCGGGATGCAGCCAGCCGGCGCCGGTCACGGCCACGGGGTTGGCGAAGGGCCTTCCTGTGGCGGCACCCGCGATCAGGCGCACGATGGAGGTGGTGTAGCCGCCGACGTCGAGGATGCCCCCGCCCCCGAGCGCGTTCTTCCAGAGACGGGAGTCGGGATTGAAGCCGGCATGGAAAGAGAAGGTGGCCTGAATCACGGAGACGTCGCCGATGACCTTATCGCGGAGCAGTTCCACGAGACGTGCCGTCTGCGGATGGCAGCGGTACATGTAGGCCTCCATGAGGAAGACCCCGTTCTCGGCCGCGGCGTTCAGCATCGTCTGCGCCAGGTAGGAGTTGATGGCGATGGGCTTCTCGACGAGCACATGCTTGCCGGCCTCGGCGGCCTTGATGGCCCATTCGGGATGCATGGGGTGCGGTGTGGCGACGTAGACCGCCTGCACCCCGGGGTCGGCCAGCAGGGCCTCGTAGCTGCCATGCGCGCGGATTCCGCCCCACTTGGCGGCAAAGTCGTCGGCCTTGGACTGCGTACGCGAGCCTACCGCGACCAGACGCCCCGTCTGCGAGCGGGTCACCCCGTCGGCAAAGGCGTTGGCGATCGCGCCGGCGCCCAGGATACCCCAGTTAACCTTTTTAGCCATACAAATCATCCTTTTCTTGAACAAAGCTGCTGGTGCGGATCCAAAACGCGCCCTCCTGCAGTGAGGACACGCCGCACGGCAATATGTTGGCGCAATCCGCGGGCGAATGCAAGCGGTATTCGGTAGTCGGGTAGGCGATTGCGATTGCGCTGTTCAAGTTTTGCGCACCTGTATTGCGCGAAACGGGTGCGAGGAAAAGTGCGATCCCCCAGCGGATGCTGTAGTTTCCCTGGAAACACGGGCAGATTGCCCGTGCCACGTGTGCCTGGCAAGGGGCTTTGCAAGAAATCCGGGGATTGCCGTCGAACGAATCGAATGAATCGAGATAATCGAATCTGTCGAATCACTCGATTCTAACGATTCCATCGAAGCCCCCCGGCCTCCCGTTCGCTTCCGATGCGCCTTGGAGCCTGCGGTCTCCGCGGTGTATGGATGCGGCGCATGGATGGAGAACGACACCGCCGGGGACGGCGGGCTCCAGCGTTCCGGCATTCCGTTCACATTCGCTGGCACCTGTACCGAACCACCCTGCCCGCCGCCCCGGCACAAGCTCACGGTACAGCAACTGAAAGGTAGGGCGCGCCGTCCCCGTCGCGCCGCTACGCGGCATGACCGGCGAGCCGCACACAGACAATAATAAACCGCCAAGACGCAAAGAGCGCCAAGATTGGCAACCGCGAATCAACGCTAATTGCCCATGCCTGCGCCGTGGCATCAGATGAGAATATTGAGGTGCGGGGACAAAGTGTTGTGCCGACCTCCCACCCCACTCCTCCGCGCCCTCCGCGTCTCCGCGAGGCTAACACCAAATACCGAATACCCAATACCCAATACCGAACCAACACTAATTGACGCGAATGAATTCGATGGTGCTGCGGGAAGAGGAACCGCTAAAAGCGAAAATTGGAACAAGCGGGTGGATGAGCGTGCCGATTAAGAGTGGGTTTAAGTGGGTGCTTCCCGCTTACTCTTACTCTTAATCCTGCACTTAAGCGGCACGCTTACTCTTGCTCTTAATCTCCGCTGGGAGCCGGGCGTCACTGCGGGCCGCACACAGGATGGCATCAGCGTAAGCTACGTTACCGCTAAATCCTGAAATCATGTCATCCTGTCAAAAAAAAAACAGTCGCAGTCACCGCAACGCGAATGCTTCAGCGCGCAGTTCCCCGCAATCACAAATCACAAATCTAAAATCACAAATCTAAAATCACGCCTCCGCCGCCTGCGGCGGTGCAAGATCCGGGCGCTGTTTCCCGATTTCCTCGACAATGGCGGTCATGCCGGCGAAGTGCCAGCCGTCGCACCGTACCGTGGCCCCCGAGGTGAAGGTCACCTCGAAGATGCCCTTGTTGTCCCAGCGCCGCCAGTCGATCGACGCCAGATCCGACCAGCCCCACTGCCCGCCAAACCCGCTGCCGTGCAGGCCCGTCTCGTCGGCGATGAAGACCTTGCCGCGCTTGGCGGCCACTAGTCCGGCCAGCAGCAGCCCCAGCAGCAGCGCGATGGCGGCCTGGATGAACTGGGCGCGCAGATCCTCCGCCGAATAGAGCGGCTCCTCCAGCAGGCGGCGCACAGCCTCGCGCTGGGCGGCGACGGCCTTGTCGAGTTCCTCGGGGCGCTGCGGCAGGCGCAGTTCGCCCATCTTGCTCATCAGCTTGCGCGGGGGCTTGGCGCCCTGCTCGGCAAATATGCGGTGCAGTGCCCCGCCCTCGGGCGTCGGGCTCTCGAGCCACGCCTCGGCGGTCAGGTTGGTGGCCAGCAGCGCCGGACGGGCCGCCGCCATGCGGGCATTCAGCCGCGGCCAGCCGATGATGCCATCGTAGAGCGACCAGGCGGCCAGTGCGGCCATCAGCAGCGCCACGCCCAGTGTCCGCCGCGCGTAATCCTTGTTCAATCTGGCTTCTGCCATTGTTTCTCCCTTTCCATGGGGTCTTATCCCCGGTACCTACCAGAATCCATACTGCCCGGAGGCAAACACATAGAGTCCCAGCAACAAATTGGTGGACACATGCGCCACCACCGCCGGCGCAATCCGCCCTGTCCTGATGACAACGGCCCCGTAAACGACTCCGGCCAGCAAGCCCGCCAGCCAGCGGTCATGTTCCAGGCCGAAAAGCACCACCACCCACCAGAAGGCGGCGGCATCGAAGACGATGCGGCCGGCTGCCGGAAGGCGCACGCCGCGGAACCAGTGGTAGAGGAAGCCGCGGAAAAAGTATTCCTCGATCACCGCGATGACGCCTGCCGAGCCCAGCAGCTTCAGCACCGCGAGCACCCAGCCCGCCTCGGCCGGCGAGTAGGCCAGCGAGGGATGATTATAGGGCAATTCTGGAAAGATGGCAGGGTCCAAATATGACGGGAAGCGTCCCGGGGGGAAGACCAGCCAGCGGTAGTAGAAGGCTTGCAGACCGGGCCAGAGGCGTCCGGCCCACGGCGTCTCGGGGAGAATCCAGAGCACGGCGACCAGCACACCGGCCAGCAGTCCCAGCGCCCAATCGGTCGCGCGCAGGCCGGGCTGGCCGCGCCAGGGACGGAAATAGAGCAGCAGCGCGGCACAGACGAGCGACTTGGCGGCGTAGCTGACGGGATATATCCAGCGCGGCAGTGTCCAGACCAGCGCCGCAACCTGCAGCAACAGGATCACGCCCACCCAGACGGCGAAGGGCACCCAGTGGCCCAGAAGCCTCTTCCGCGTCCCGTCCGTTTTCCCGCTACACTCTGCTGCGCCCATCATGGTTTCGCGACCGGCGCCCCGCCGCGCGCCGCCTACAGAGTGTGTTGACTTATTACCCATCCCCGCTGCTTTTTTATCAAGAACTCATGAAATCAGGAATTTGTTTGTGGATACCGCGCATTCTTGCCCTTTTCTTGAGTTCTTGAGTTCCTGATTAATCCGCGCGGACAATAAATCAACAGTCCCTACAAGCCAAAGTTGCCAAGCCGGGGCCGCAGCGCCTCCATCTGCGACTGGATTGCCTGTATCTCCCTATCCTTTGCGGGATCGGCGGCAGGCGTGGCGTTGTTCGCCTTCCATGCCTCGTACTGCCGCGTGACAGTCTCGATTTCACGCCGCATCCGCGGCTCCCGCTCCTTCACCCGCCGCAGCTCATCGCCCAGCCGGATGCGTTCCGCGCCCTTGGCCGCATCGCGCGCCCGCGTCAGCCGCTCGGCCTCGGCCTTGGCGGCATCGTACTTCTCCTTCAACTGGCGCAACGGCGCGGCGTGGGGGTTGGCATCGACGCTACGGCGCGCAAGCTCCTTCTTGCGCTCCTCGACACGCGCATTGAGCCCGGCATAACGCAGCAGCAAATCGAGCTCGTCGGCATCCACCTGGTCGCGCCCGCCGGGGAAACGGATCAGATCGGCCGTGGCTATCAGGAAGGGGCCGGACCACCCCGAACCGCGCCAGATGCGGCAGAGGGCCATTTCGCCCTTCGAGGAACTGGTGATGCCGACCTGCTCGACCAGCGTACCGCCCGGCAGCGTCTCCTCGCGCCGCTTGCCGTCCTTCTCGAAGAACGGCGCCTGCAGCAGTGTGACTCCCCAGTGGGTGATATCGGTGCCGGAAGCGCGGATGCGCTGGGTGGAAGGCGTGTAGCCGAGTTCGGTGACGACGATGACCTCGGGTGGCGGTTCCTGGCTGGCGGATGCCACCGCAGGTGCAGCCTGCGGGGCTGTCTCCACGGGCTGGCCTGCGGCCGTGGCGGGCAGATCTTCCGCTGCGGGCTGGTTTGCGGCAGCGGGGGGCTGCACCTTCGGCTCTGCCGCGGCCAAGGGCGGCAGCCTGGGCTCTGCCGCCGGCGGCATCACACCCTGCCGGGCCGTGCTGTACGATACAGGCGCGCCGCCGTCACGCGACGGTGCCGCCGCGGAAAGCCCGGACTTGAGCCGCGGTGCGCCATAGTAGATGAGAAGGGTGCCGATGATGGCCGTCGTCAGGTATCGAAGCAAGAACCCCATGAATCTTTCCTATTAGTGCGCCATCCGCTATTGGATGGCACGGTGATACTCCTGTAGCGAACGCACGATGCCCTTGTCCTTGCGCGCGACCGCGATGCCGCGCGCCGAGGCGTGCGCACCCGCGAGGGTCGTGATGTAGGGCACCTTGTACTTGAGAGCCGCCTTGCGGATGCTGGCGTCGTCCGCCAGTGAATCGCGCCGCGGGCTCGGTGTGTTGATGATGATCGAGAGCCAGCCATTGACGATATAGTCAATCACGTTGGGGCGTCCCTCGTCAATCTTGTGTACAACCTCGGCCTGCACGCCATGGCTTTGCAGGAAGGCCGCCGTGCCCTCGGTGGCGAAGATCCTGAAGCCCAGTTCCGCGAACTCGCGGGCCGACTCGATGGCCTTCTCCTTCTTCTCCGAGAGACTGATCAGCACCGCCCCCTCGTCCGGCAGCCTGGCTCCCGCCGCCTCCTGGCTCTTGTAGAAGGCCAGCGCATCATTCCTGGCCATGCCGAGAACCTCGCCGGTGGAGCGCATCTCCGGCCCGAGGACGGGGTCAACCCCCTCAAACTTGTCGAAGGGGAAGACCGCCTCCTTGGCGCCGTAGTACGGAATCTGGCGGTTGGCAAGATGGAGCAACTGCATCGGCTGCCCCATCATCAGCCGGGTGGCGATGTTGGCCATCGAGATGCCGCAGACCTTCGAGACCAGCGGCACGGTACGCGAGGCGCGCGGATTGGCCTCGAGCACGAAGACCTTGCCGTCCTCGATGGCATACTGCATGTTCATCAGGCCGCAGACCCGGAGCGCCTTGGCGATCTTGCGCGTGTAGTCCTCGATCGTCCCGATGTTCTCCTTCGGGATCGATACCGGCGGCAGGATGCAGGCCGAATCGCCGGAATGCACGCCGGCCAGTTCGATGTGCTCCATCACGGCGGGGATGAAGACCTCCTCGCCATCCGAAACCGCGTCGGCCTCGCACTCGAGGGCGTCGCGCAGGAAGCGGTCGAGCAGCAGCGGACGGTCCGGGGTCACGCCGACCGCCTTGTCGACATACTCGCGCAGCATGTTGTCGTCGTAGATAACCTCCATGCCGCGGCCGCCGAGCACGAACGAGGGACGGATCATGATCGGGTAGCCGATACCGGCGGCCACCGCCCGCGCCTCCTCGAAGTCCGTGGCCATGCCCGACTCCGGCATGGGGATCCCGAGCTTCTCCATCATGTGGCGGAAGAGATCGCGGTCTTCGGCAATGTCGCTCGAGTCGATCGGGGTGCCGAGGATATTGACGCCCGCCTCGGCCAGCTCGCGCGCCGTGTTCAGCGGCGTCTGGCCGCCGAACTGGACGATGACCCCCAGCGGCTGCTCCCGCCGGTAGATCTGGAGCACATCCTCCAGCGTCACCGGCTCGAAGTAGAGGCGGTCGGAGGTGTCGTAGTCCGTGGAGACCGTCTCGGGGTTGCAGTTGACCATGATGGTCTCGTAGCCCATCTCGCGCAGGGCCAGGGCGGCGTGGACACAGCAGTAGTCGAACTCGATGCCCTGGCCGATGCGGTTGGGGCCGCCGCCGAGGATCATGACCTTGCGCGGGTTCGGCGGCGGATTGTGCTCCCCGGCCGGGTTGTAGGTGGAGTAGTAGTAGGACTTGCCCTCGACACCGCTGACGGGCACCGCGCACCAGGTCTCGACAACGCCGAGGCGCTCGCGCTGCTCGCGGATCGCCCTCTCGCGGACCGAGAGCAGGCGCGCCAGGTACTTGTCGGAAAAGCCTTCGCGCTTGGCCGCGATCAGCAGGTCGTCGGGCGGCAGCATCCCCTTGTGGTGCAGGATCTCCTCCTCGCGCTGCACGAGCTCGCGCATCTGCTGCACAAAGTAGGGTCTGATGGCGCAGGACTCGAAGACCTGCTCGTCGGTGGCGCCCTTGCGCAGCGCCTCGTAGAGCATGAAGTGCGTCTCGCTGCTCGGCTTGCGCAGCATCAGCAGCAACTCATCGAGGGAGCGCTGGTTGAAATCCCTGGCGAAGCCCAGGCCGTGGCGTCCGTTCTCGAGGCCGCGGATCGCCTTCTGCAGCGTCTCCTTGTAGGTCTTGCCGATGGTCATGACCTCGCCGACGGCCTTCATCTGGGTGCCGAGCTTGTCCTCCACACCGCGGAACTTCTCGAAGGCCCAGCGGGCGAACTTCAGCACTACGTAGTCGCCGCAGGGTGTGTACTTCTCCAGCGTGCCGTCGCGCCAGTAGGGCAGTTCGTCGAGCGTCATGCCGGCGGCGAGCTTGGCCGAGATCAGCGCGATGGGAAAGCCGGTGGCCTTCGAGGCGAGCGCCGAGGAGCGCGAGGTGCGGGGGTTGATCTCGATCACCACGGCACGGTCGTTGGCCGGATCGTAGGCGAACTGCACATTGGTACCGCCGATGACGCCGATCTTCTCGACGATCCGGAAGGCCATCTGCTTCAGACGCTCCACCACCTCCGCGGGGATTGTCAGCATCGGGGCGGCGCAGAAGGAGTCGCCCGTATGCACGCCCACGGGGTCGATATTCTCGATCGTGCAGACGCAGATCATCTGGTTCCGGGCATCGCGCACCACCTCGTACTCGAGTTCCATCCAGCCCTTGAGCGACTCCTCGATCAGCACCTGGCGCGTCATGGAGAGCGCCAGGCCGCGGGCGGCGACCACACGCAGTTCCTCCATGTTGTAGACGAAGCCGCCGCCGGCGCCGCCCATCGTGTAGGCCGGACGCACCACCAGCGGGAAGCCGATCTCCGTGGCCAGCCTCTCCGCCTCGTCCAGCGTGCCGGCCACGCCCGAGTGCGCCGTCTCGATAGCGATTTCCGCCATGAGCTGCTTGAATATCTGGCGATCCTCGCCGCTCTCGATGGCTTCCAGGTTTACACCGATAACCTCGACATTGTACTTGGCAAGGATACCGGCCTTGCTGAGGGCCATGGACATGTTGAGCCCAGTCTGCCCGCCGAGGTTGGGCAGCAGCGCGTCGGGACGCTCGCGGGCGATGATCTGCTCCAGCCGCTCCAGATTGAGCGGCTCGATGTAGGTCACATCCGCCACGACCGGATCCGTCATGATCGTGGCGGGGTTCGAGTTGACCAGGACGATCTGGTATCCAAGCTCGCGCAACGCCTTGCACGCCTGGGTGCCCGAGTAGTCGAATTCACAAGCCTGCCCGATCACAATCGGCCCGGAACCGATGATGAGCACTTTTCTGATGTCGTCGCGCCGCATGTAACGCTCCAAAATGTCTGGAATGGCGCCAACCAGTCCCGCCGGGGATGGATGCACCAAAACGGGTGTCAGCATACCGCAAGACTGGTGCTCTGAACAGCAAAAACGCCGCGTTCAACTTTTTAGGCTTCACAAGGCGGCACTCTTTTCGCTATGGTATGCGCTGTTCGCACTTTGGCGGCTTAGCTCAGTTGGTAGAGCAGCGGAATCATAATCCGTAGGTCGGGGGATCGTGGCCCTCAGCCGCCACCACCTTTTTCACCAATAAAACCCCACCAAAACATCAAAAAAGGCCCATAAAACGGCATTTTCCGGTTTTCAGGTGTTGCGCTTTCCCGCTTGTTGCCGCTTGTCCCCACTTTACCCTTTGGACGCTTGAAAAGGTGACAAAAAGGTAACAGTCCGGGGCGGCAAAAAACAATCCGCTTCCCGTCCGCTTCCGTTTGGAATCCGCTTCCCGTCTTTTGCGGTTCCGTTGCGCCCGTCCAGGCGCCGGGCTCGGGGTTCCCGTGGGGCATAGCTTAGGGCATAGACTCGACACCCCGACGGCAAAAAAAACCCCCGCCAGCGGTCAGGCCAGCGGGGCAATACGCGCGCGGAAAAGGTGCCGTCAACAAGGTAGCCGGACGGCGCGGCATCGGGATACCGCCTTGCTCGGTGGTTCTCCCATTAACCGGCAGGGGCAGGCCGCCGACACGCGCCAGCTTTCAGCCCACCCATGCCACCCGTTGAAAGTGCCCCCCGCAGCAGGGCGTTGACGTTGCGGACGTGCTCGCGGGCCGCGTACCATGCCCAGCATTCAACCCGGCGCGCGGCGGCCTCGGGCGTCTGCTCAAAGACAACTGGACAATCGTAGCGGACTTCAAACGCGGCCAGCGTGCCCAGGACGGCGGCGGGGGTGATCGCGCTCCGATAGGCCCCGGCCTCGATCGCGGCGCGCGTGCCGACTATCAGCAGGCGCCGGAAGCGGAATC
>JAAYLN010000101.1 GCA_012521875.1 Lentisphaerota bacterium
AAGCCCTGAAAGGGCGACAAAGGCGACAATGCTCGCCACAAAGTTGGCCGTTGACCTTTTCCACGCATCGTCTGATAATTGGCTCCATCAGGAACCATGATTTTTTTGGAGTCAGCCATGAAACTATCCTTCCTCAACCAGCCGCAGCCGGTTCTGACCGCCATCATGGCGGGGCAGACGCCTGAAGAACTTGTCGCCGAATCCCGCAATGCGGAGGCCGATGGAGCCCGGGGCATTGCCATCGACCTGCAGGATTTCAAACCCGAGTTCCGCAATGTCGAGGGCTTCAAGCGCATCGTTGATGCCGTGAACCTGCCCTTCATGTTCTATTTCTACCGCAATGACCGCTGGGGCAAGCCGACCGATGAGGAGCGCCAGGAGGTTCTGCTCGCCGCCGCCGAGGCCGGAGCCTCGATGATCGATGTCATGGGCGACCTCTACGACCCCTCGCCGCGCGAGATCACCCGCGACCCCAAGGCCATCGACCGCCAGCGGAAACTGATCGACACCATTCACGGGAAGGGTGCCGATGTGGTCATCTCCTCGCATGTGGGCTGTGCCATGAACACCGAGGAGGTGCTCGAGCACATGCAGACGCTAGGCCAGCGCGGCGGCGATGTGGTCAAGATCGTCACCACCACCAACACGGAGGACGAACTGGCCGAGGCGTTCCGCACCACGCTCCACCTGCACCGCGAGCTCAAGACGCCCTTCATCCACCTCTGCACGGGCGCCTACAGCCGCCCGCACCGCTTCCTCGGGCCGGCACTCGGCGTGTCGATCTTCTTTGCCGTCGCGCGCTTCGAGCCGCGCTACGGACTGCCCCAGCCGCGGGTCAGCAACATGAAGGCCGTGCTGGATAACCTGCGCTGGAACATCCGCGAGTTGCCGTAAGCCTGATGTGGAGGTCCCCGATGCGCGAGCGCAACGTCTTTGATCCGAATGATTTCCAGGGTAGCGACTCCGAACGGATCGCCCAGGCGGTGGCCGCGGCGGCGGCACGGCAGGGTACCGTGCGCATCACGCGCCGTGACGATGCCGACGGACGCGCGGTCTGGCTGATCGACGAGGCGATCCTGCTGCCCGGCAATCTGACGCTGATCATCGACAACTGCACCATCCAGCTCTCCGATCTGGCGCGCGACAACTTCATCCGCAGCGCCAACTGCGGCATCGGCATCAGCGAGGTCGAGCCCATCGGGAATCTCCACATTCTCGGTGTCGGCAACGCCGTGCTGCTGGGCGCGGAGCATCCCCGCGCCACCGGCGACGCCGTCAAGACCCTCGGCGTCCGCTCCTACGGTACCGATGCCGGCAAGCCTGGTGAGCGGCAGACCGGCGACTGGCGCAACATGGGCATCCTGCTCGCCCGCGTGCATAACTTCACGATCGAGAATCTCCTGATCAGGGAGGCCCACTGCTGGGCGGTCTCGCTGGAGAAGTGTACCCGCGGCGTTATCCGCAACCTCTCGTTCCACGCCACGGAGCGGCGCATCATTGATGGCGAGCCGCAGACCATCCTCAACCAGGACGGGCTCGATCTGCGCGCCGGATGCCGCGACATCGTGATCGATACGCTCAGGGGCGTGACCGGCGACGACCTGCTGGCGCTGACGGGCATCTGCCTGCAGGATACTCCCGCCGGCACGCTTGACCACGGCGTCTCCGGCGGCAAGGTCGGCGATCCCGCCAACGACATCCGGAACATCATCATCCGCAACGTGATCGGTCACTCCGCCGGGGGACACCAGATCGTCCGCTTCCTGAACACGGCGGGACTTTGCATGAGGAACATCGTGCTGGATGGGCTGATTGATACCTCGCCCGGGACGATCACCGACCATGCGGCGGTGCGCATCGGGGATGACCGCGCCGTCTGGGGCGGTGTGACGCCGCTGGGCGACACCTCGGAGTTCCAGATCCGCAACATCTTCTCCAGGGCGCGCTCCGCCATTCTTGTGGCCGGCTCGCTTTGCGATTCGGTGATTGACGGCGTATTCAACTCCAATCCCGATGGCGTGGCGCTCAACCTGGCGTCTGGTGAAGAGAACTTCAGGAATGTCGCGGTCAGCAATGTGTGCGACGTGATACGCAAGCCCATCACCGCGAAACACGAAAAGAAGGGGGAGGAGGGAGCCGCGAATGGACGCTAATGGGCGCGAATGGAAGGTGGTTTTTTAACCGCGAAAATCGCGAAAATCGCGAAAGGACGCGGATGAAAGTATGGTAACCGCAGATGACGCAGATGTCCGCAGATGGGTGGCGGGCGGCAGGCGGGCGCTTAAAGGCGCGGAAAAGAGGGGGAAGAGGACACCGCGAATGGACGCGGATAGACGCGAAAGGTGGGGCGGGGTCAAGAGGCGCACGGCATGCCGTGTGCACAAAACGGCGAACGGAGGAGTGAGCAGCCGCGAATGGACGCGGATAGGCGCGAAAGGTGGGGCGGGGTCAATAGGCGCACGGCATGCCGTGTGCACAAAACGGCGAACGGAGGAGTGAGCAGCCGCGAATGGACGCGGATAGGCGCGAAAGGTGGGGCGGATGAAAACAGTATGAAGCACCAGCCACCGGCAGTACCGGTAGTTCCGGCAGGCACGGCAGTACCGGCGGGATCGAGAACGAGCACGAGGACGAGGACAAGGGCGAAACCCCGCCAACCAGCTACCTCTGTCGCTTTCGACAAAGGCGACAAAGCTCACGACAAAGTTGATGAAAGCCCTGAAGGGGCTTTCATCCGTCCCCGGCGGGACGTTCTCCGCATCATGCGCTCTCCAAATACCCGCGGAGACCGCGGTTCCCAAAGTGCATCTGAAGCGATCGGGGTGCCGGAACATTCGCTTGCTCTTTCGCTTTCGACAAAGCGTAGGGACAAAGTGTGGAGACGAAGCGTAGCCGACAAAGCGTGGAGACAAAGTGTGGAGACAAGGTATGGGGACGGCGTAAGGGCAGCGCAGCGCTTTTACCCTCTAAATAGCGAGCCACTGAGTGGTCGCAATAATCGTCACTCCAAAAAAGCACCCCCTGCGCCCTGAAGGGGCACTTCAACGGGCAAAAGAGAGTGTGGGAGACAAGGTGCAGGTGCGAAGCACCCACTTAATCCACCCGCTTAACTCACTCTTAATCGGCACACTTCATCCGCCAGCTTACTCTATTTTCGTGTGAATTCGCGTCCATTCGCGGCAAATTCCACCTTCTCATTCGTTCATTTCGTGACTTTCGCGGTTCCTATTCTCCGCGCCTTCGCATGGGCTTTCCCTGTTGCTTTCGACGAAGGCGACAAAGTTACCGACAAAGCTCGCGACAAAGTCAATGCAAGCCCTGAAGGGGCGTGATATACCAGCCCAGGGCAACGCCCTGGGTAATGAAGCTAAAAATGACTAGCCCTGAAGGGGCGGGACATAGTCTTGGAGTAAGGCGTCTGTCTGCCGTTTGCCTCTATCCGGACCACATGTTGATCATACGACCCAGTCGTATGATCGAAGAGTGTAAAAGGAGAGTGTAAAATGGTGAGCGGGACGCGGGGACGGCTGGTAGACGCGGCGTCCCCGCCGCGTGCGCGTCGTACCGTGATGCCATTGCGGTCGGGCTTGGCAGCGCTGGCGGTACAGACCCTGTCCAGGGAGCGCAGTCGCGTCGGAGTACCGGCTTCAGCCGGAAGCCAACAAGGGCCTTCAGGCCCGCGAAGCCCTTTTTTTCTAAAAAAAGGGGTCATGGGAACGGGGCTGAAGCCCCTGAACCACTTCCGCCTGAAGGCGGTACTCCGGCCGGAGCGTCTAGTCATAATAATGGCTTGTATGCTTTGCGCTCCTGGCGTCGTGAGCAAAGCACAACCAATCACAAATCACAAATTTCCTTGGCGCTCTTGGCGTCTTGGCGGTTTATCGACTATGTGCGGCTCGCCGGTCACACCGCGTAGCGGCGTGACGGGGACGGCTCGCCCTACCTTTCGGTTGCTGTGCTGTTCGCCACCCCATGCGCTCCCCAGTACACCGCGGAGACCGCGGGCTCCATAGGCATCTGAAGTGAACGGTAAGCCTCTGCCAAATCACAAATCTACAAATCTAAAATCACAAATTCCCTTGGCGCTCTTGGCGTCTTGGCGGTTCAACTCGGTTCGCTGTACCGTGAGCTTGCGCCGGGGCGGCGGGCGGGGAGGCTCGGTACAGGCGTCAGCCTAACTTTAGAACTTTAGAACTCACGAACTTTAGAACTTCCCCGCGTGCGGTCGCCAGCGTTCCTCACCGCACCAGCATCATCATGCCCCAACTGACATTCAGCGGGCCGGGAGCCACGCGGCTCCTGGAACGGGGGATGCCGAAGGCGTCGGGGATGCAGGGTGACGTGATGTCCAGCCCCTCGACAGAGGCGGCGAAGAAGCCCTTGTCAATTACCTTGCGCCATGGCTTTGCCGCATTGGCGATATCGTCGTGGAAATAGATGTCGCCGCCCTTGAGCCACACCTTGCGTCCGTAAGGGCCGGGCGAGGAACTGGCCAGCCGTCGTGCCGGCAGTCCCGCGGCATCGCGCTGCAGCGCCTCGACGAAGAGCGGCTGGGCCGCGACAACATCGTAGATGAAGCCGTTGGAACCGGTTGCTGCAGGCGGCGTGTAGCCCGCCATGACGGAGTTCGCCAGGCATGGCGAATGGTTTGTGTTGATTAGAAGCGGCACGTAGTCTTCCGCAGTGTTGGCGAAGGCGCTGTTGAGGATCGAGAGGGTACCGGCAGTGGCGGTCCAGCGCACGTCCGCAAGCGTCCCCGTAGCACAGGAAAACGCCGTCTCGCGCACGGCGCAGTTGACCAGCGCCAGCGCCGATTCAAAGCTCTGGAAGAGTCCCGAGGTCGTCGCTACCGTAAACTCGTTATCCTCGATGGTGCAGTTGAGGAACGTCCACTGCGTCTTGCCGCTGGTCGAGAGGATGCCGCCCATGGCGAAGCTCGGTGAAGTCGCGACAATCTGGTTGCCCCCGAAATAGCAGTCGCGCACTAAAAAAGTGCCCTTATCCGCGTAACCACAGAAGACCAGTGCGCCGCGGCTGTACGAGTCGTGCTGGTTCATTGTGTTTCCGGTGAAAGAGCAACGCTCGAAGGTCGCGCTGCCGCCGTAGGCGGTGATCATTCCATGCGCATCCCCCCGGCAGCGGTTGTCTTCGAAAATGCAGTCCGTGAAGCGGGAGTCACCCGAAGCGAGGACAAGGCAGGCCGCGGACTCGTGCATCTCACTAACCGAGCAGTTGCGGTAGAAGCGGCACTCTTCCATGATGGCCGAGGCCGAGCCCATCAGGCGCACCGCGCAGGCCTTCGCCGCGCCGGCATTGGAGTTGAACTGGCAGCGGCGGAAGAAGTTGGTGATGGGGGAGGAGCCCGCGACGCGCAGTGCCCAGTACGAACCCTCGAAGATGCAATCGTCGAATTCGACCGTTGTGCCGTTGATGTTCACCGCTCCGGTGTCGTAGATCTGTGACGCTGCGTCATTGCCGGTTCGGCTGGCATTGCCGCCCAGGAAGCGGCATTTCTCGAAGTACACGTCCGCTCCGCCGGGGGAGGTGGCGAAACAGGCGTTGGCGAAGAGCGCCAGCGTGATGCCTGAAACGCGGGAGTTCGTGACCGATGAGTCGGGATAGACAAGGCCCATGGAGGTGTTCTCGGACGCATTACCACCCGAGAACCAGTAGTTGTCGGTTCCGTCCGGATTTGGCGGGTTGTAGGTGACCCCTTCAAAGATGGGCGTGCGATCCGCCACGGCGGGGCTCGAGCCGTTGACGAGCCAGTAGTCGTCGCCGTTCAAGTCGCCGGTGAGAATGACGGGATGCGGCGCCGGATCGGCCGCCGCGGCGTCAGTCTCATTCCCCGCGAAACCGCCGCGGATAGCGACATTCGACATGAGGGAAACAGTGGAGCGGATCTTGTAGACGCCGGTCTTGAGCCAGACCTCGCCGCGGTAGATGCCCGCATCGGCGATGGCCTCGATGATGTTTGTATAGGCCCGCGCCCAGCTTGTGCCGTCGCGCTCGACACCCTCCTCCGCCTCCTCTTCGGGTATCACGTGGATGATCCGCACGTCCTTGCTGACGCAGCGGAGGGCATAGCTTGTGTCGGCGGCGGGAACCTGCGGCGGCGTCTGCCAGCCGACTTCAAACCAGCCTTCATTGAGCGTGTAGGCGGGGATGGCCGGGAAATCGTTGAGGTATTCCGCCTCGACCGTGATTGTCGACAAGCCGTTGGCGTCGAAGGTACCGAACACGCCGAGGTTGAAGGTGAGCAGTACCGTTGCGGCCTTGAACTTGGCGATGAGTGTCAGGTCGGTGGTCAGGGAGGCGATGGTTAGCGGGTTCGAGGTGGTGTAGAGCGAGTCGTCGGTGCGGAACCAGCCATCAAATTCCACGCTCGCGTTTGCCGGTACCGCCGTGACCGGTGTGGTTGCCGCACCGATGGCGACGGACTGCGCGTTCGCCGCGCCCGTGAGCGTACCCGAAGCGAGTGGCGAGCGCCTGAGAGTAAGCGTGACGCCCGTCTCGGCGGTTGCGTTCAGCCGTTGCACCGCGCCGCGGGTGAATGCGCCGTAGGGACGCGTCGCGCCGAAGAGGTCGCCTATGGGGCTGTTCGTCGACGTGATTGTCGCAGAGACAACCGGGAGAAGCGCCACCCAGGTCTCGGAGCCGTTGGGCAGGTAGGCGAATGTCGAGGCGGCCGCGGAGGCGACATTCGTCGAAACTTCCGCCGTGGTGCGGATACCCGGTGTTCTGGCCAGGGGGCGGTAGTCCGCATCGAGCGGAATGTCGTCCGTCTCAAGGTTGGCGCAGACCGCGAAGTTTTCCGGCACTGCCGGGAGGTTCTTGACCGAGCAGGAGTAGGCCTTCACACGGCCGGGGACATCGGCATAGAGCCAGTTCGAGGCAATCTCGGCATCGTTGAGCGAAAAGATGGAGTTGACGAGCGTGATGTCCTGCGCGTAGTTCTCGCCCCACTGGGCGATATCGTAGACGCCATCAAGCAGTGATCCGGTGAAGGTGCAGTTGGCCACGCCGATCTGCGGCTTGGAGCCTGTGATAGTGCCCAGCACATAGGTGCCGCGGCAGAGGTGCGGTGCAACGCCCGTTAGCGGCGCGTGCGTCGCCGAGGCGACGTTCGAGTCGAAGACGCAGTTGACGACGCCGAAGCTCTGGCCGGAACCGTTGCCAACGACATTCTGGCCGAGGATGCCGAGGTAGTAGGCGCCGGCGGTTGTAGTAGAGGCGGGGGCGGTCACGACGTTGTCGCGGAAGACGCATCCTTCGCAGAGCATGTGCCACGACACCGAGGCGTACGCGTAGCCGACGAGCGCGTAGCCACGTCCGTCAAACGGCTTTGTCTCGTAACGGTTGTTCGCGAAGAGGCATCCCTTGATCAGCGTGGCGCGGGGGATGAGCGGGTTGCCGTATTGTCCCGAGGTGATGGAGAGGTTGTTCGTGATTACGCAGTTGATGAAGCGCGGATTGCCGCCATCGCCGCCGTTCAGGTTGCCCATGCCACCCCAGGCACCGCCGGCCTGGCTTGTGATATCGAAGCAACGGCTGAACTCGCAGTCGCGCAGCTCGTTGTCGGTCTGGGCGTAGAAGACGTTGCCGCCTGTGTTCTGGCCACTGCGGTAGAAGCTGGTGAAGAGACAGTTCGAGACAATGAGATTGGCGTTGCCGGAGCGGAAGGCGCCCCCTTCCACCGACGTTGTGCAGAAGAACCTGGAGTTTGTGATACGCGCTGCCGCGGAGTTGCCCAGGAAAATCGCGGCGCGGGTGCCGCCGCTGCAGGCGGTCAGGCGGCAGTCATTCATCACGAAGGCGCCCGCACCCGAGTTGAGCGTGAGCACGCTGCCGACGCTGCCGCTTGAGGTAAAGCCCGTGAACCAGAGTCCGTCGAACGTCACCGCGACGCCGGAGGATATGGAAAAACCCTGTGACGTGTTATTGCCCGAAATGGTGCCATAATAAACGTCGTAGTCGGCGGTGAAGGCGGGCGGAAGGACGACGCGCCCGTTCTGTATGACCGTATTCGTCAGCGTTGTTGAAGTTACGCCGTACTGGCCGAGCCGGGGTTCGACATGCACCCATTTGTCGTCGAGCGTCTTGTCGCCGGTGAAAATGGTCTGGTACAGATCGGTGTCGCGATCATCGGGCGTTTCGTCGTCACTGAGCCCCGCGAAGCCGCCATAGATGGCGATCGAGGCGCTGGGCGTGATCGTGGCGGAGATGATGTAGACGCCCCCGGCGGCGTAGATCGGGAGCCCCGCCGTCGCCGCGGCCGCGATGGCGCTGGCCGCATCGGTATAGGCGTCGGCCCAACTGGTACCGTCTGCCAGACCGGTCGCGCCGGCCTTGAGGTACACGGCTGTCTGCGCGGCCTGCACATGCAGCAGCGCGCCCATCAGGGTGCTGAGTGAGAGAGTGATGACTTTAGCGATCCGGGAAGTGGTGGTTCTGGTCTGCATGATAAGGTCTCTCT
>JAAYLN010000102.1 GCA_012521875.1 Lentisphaerota bacterium
AGCCTGCGCCCGCAGGCCTGGACGAACCTGTGGCAGGCCGGCGTGGAATCCATGGCTGGCGAAGTGGACATCACCATCCCCGGCTCCGACCTGCCGCCGGCCCCGGAGGCTTTGCCCGCCGCCTGCTTCACCAACACCGCGCCCTCGGCCTATGCGCCCGGTGTCACGCACACCAACATCGTCTGCACCAACGCCGTATGGCAGTCGGTCGCGGGCTTCTTCCGCCTCGCCGACCTCGCCGACAGCGACGGCGACGGGCTCACCGACGCCGCCGAGATCTGGACGCACGGCACGTGCCCCTACCGCGCCGACACCGACGGCGACGGGCTGGATGACGGCGCGGAGATTACCCTGGGCACCTCGCCCTTGAACCCCGACACCGACGGCGACGGCCTGGTCGACGGCTCCGATCCCGACCCGCTCGCCGCCACCACGCTGGCCGACGCGGACGGCGACGGCATCCCCGACGCCTACGAGATCTGGCGCTTCGGCGGCACGAACGCGGTCAACTCCCTGCTGGCCGACGTCACGACCAACGGCTTCCTGCTCGCCACCGAGATCGCGGCGGGGCTCGACCCCAACCGTATGCCGGCACCGCTGTCCATCCATTCCGGCAGCCTCGCCTCCCGGCAGCTCTGCACCCCGTTCTCCGTTGACGGCACCACCGCCTATGCCGGCGTCACGAACCTGCTGTACGAGCGCACGTTCCGCATCGGCCGCGACGGCGGCTGGCAGCAGTACTTCATCTCCGCCTCCCCCGACGGCCCCGCCGGCTGGTCGCTGGAGGGGATGACGCTCGAGTGGCAGGACAGCGGCGGCGGCTCCGGCTCCGCCACCGCCTCGCCAATGGGCGACAGCCTCCGCCTGGCCGTCTCGACCAACAGCCCCGCCGAGCTCACCCTGCGGCTGCGCCGCACCGCCTCTTTTGCCGGGTGCGCGCAGACGCTGCACCTGCTCTCCTGGGTGCCCGGCATCACCCTCTCAGGCGGCATACATGCCGTCACCAACGGCGTGGACTGCACGGTGGTCAACGTCGGCAGTTACGATGGCGCGACACTCTCCGTGACCCTCGACCGCTCACAGCGTCCCTGCCTCACCGCGCCGGACAGCGCCGAGCTCGCCTCCACCGTCAACCCGTTCGCCGCATGGAGCGGCAGGATCGGGTACACCGCCGCCTACGGCGCGGACGGCGCCGCCACCGGCGGCACGCTCACCATACGGACTACGGGCTGCCACCACCTGCCGCAGGCCGTACCTCCCGCGCAGTCGTCCGGCGGCTCCGTCATGATGCCCGCCTCGGTGCTCCTTTCGATATGGCCGGAACTGACATGGGGCAGCGGCCTGCACGACTGGGGCGGCTGCGAGCGCATCTACTACGACCCCGTCACCGGCGAATACAGCGGGACATTCGAGTATCCGCTCGACAGCGGCTGCCTCTGGCGCAACTGGTGGCGCGACGAGACTGGCGGCTGCACATGCACCTGCGAGCCCCGTGTTGACCTGGGCAACCCTGAGCTGGACGAGTGGTTCCAGACCAGTTTCCACTACCATGAATCCGACCATGTCGAGGCGACCGTGACCCTCGGCGACACCTCCGTCTGGAGCGACGAGGAGTGGCACAATCCCGACACGGGCTGGAGCTGCGCCGAGAAGGGAGTCGAGCTGCTCTCCTCCGATCCCTGCGACGACTGCGACGGCTGCGAGAACGGCAACTGCGACGGCCTGGAGGGGCCCCAGACCGGCTCGCTGGCCTTCCGCATCCCGCTCGGCACACCCCGCCGCGAGCAGGTCTCCGGCTTCCTCTGGTTCCGTACCGGGGAGCCGCTGACGGTCACACCCGCCGTCTTCAGCCTGCTGGCGCGCCCCGGGGCCGCCATCATGGTCGAGAGCAACAACACCGGACGTACCCTCAGCCGCGTACTCTGCAGCGATGAGCGGGGACGCGACCTGCGCCTCACGCCGATCAGCAACGGCGTGCGCATCACCGTCAGCAAGGCCGCCGGCACGGTGCTGGAGCACACCTGGCACATCACCAACGAGTCCGGCTCCCGGAACCGCATCCGGCTGCGCAAGATCAGCCGCCAGGACAACCTAATGTCCGACCACACCTACGTCTGCGCCGGCGGCGCCTGGACCTGCACCGACAACATCTCCGGGATCACCGAGACCGTCACCAGGACCGGCGACCTCAACGACCCCGACTTCTTCACGCTGACCGAGGAGCGCGTCGTGCGGGATGCCGCCGGCACCGTCCTGGCGCACACCATCACCGAGTCATACCGCCACGGCCACGGACGCAACGCCGTCCTGCGCGAGGGCTACCGCCTTGAGAAGACCCACGGACAGGACGGATACTGGAAGAGCGCCACCGCCGGCTACTGGCACGACCCTTCCAACCCGCGCCGCAACGGGCGCCCCAAGCTGGTACGGGGCGACGACCGCCCCTGGAGCTACCAGACCTGGGACGGGCGCGGGCGCGAGATACTGCGTCTCGACCAGTGGGACGGCTCGGCCTGCCCGGTGGAATTCCATTCCGACACCCCGTACACCCTGGCGGAGATCACGGCGATGGGCATCGCCTGCACTGCCACGGAGACGGACTACGCGGCACACCCCGGCGACGCCAACCACCAGAACGACCGCAACCGCCCCCGCACCGTCACCACCTACCACGTGCGCGGCGGCACCGCCGTGGTCATCGCCCGCGTCTGGCACATCTACAGCCGCGGCACCACCGGCGGCCTGCCCAACGTCACCCGCCGCACGATCCGCGCCCATGCGGCGGACGCCGCCATCGGCGACCCCCGCAACGCCGTCTCGACCGAGAGAAGCTACGACACCGAAGCCCCAGGCCTGCCGCTGCTCCTGCGCGGCAGCCC
>JAAYLN010000008.1 GCA_012521875.1 Lentisphaerota bacterium
ACATGGCGCGCCAGATCGGCACGGTTCCTACCGGGGTTGTTCCGCAGCCACTCCCTGACCAGCGCCACGGCGTCGTCCATCTCCAGGCGTTCCTGAATCGTGCATGTGGTTGTCATGTACCATGTTGCAGCAAAATGCGCGGCGGAAGTTCCGAACTAAATGCGGGGGCACGTGCAGGGCTAGCCGGGACGGCGTCGCCCCACCTGTGCTGGCGCGCCTTTGCCGAAGCGTTCCCGGCACTCGACGACAGCCGACGACAATCAACGACAATCGACAACGGCTTGCACCGGCATACATACGTCCTATTCCATGACTATATCCCGCCCCTACAGGGCTAGTCTTTTTTAGCCCCACTCCCCAGGGCGTTGCTCTGGGCTGGTATATCGCGCCCCTTCAGGGCTTGCATCAACTTTGTCGCGCGCTTTTTCGGTAACTTTGTCGAAGGCGGAAGAGTAAGCGGGTGGTTTAAGCGTGCCGATTAAGAGTGAGGTTAAGAGAGGGTTTAAGTGTGTGCTTCGCGCTAACACTTTGTCCCCACACCTTGTCCCCACACCTTGTCGGATACGCTTCGTCTCCACACTTTGTCCCTACGCTTTATTGGTTGCACTTAACCACCAACTTCCGCTAAAATGATCACGATTAAGCATTTCAAAAAGCTTACGGCATTGTGTACGATGAAGTGTTTACACATAGTCTTCAACAGGGAAGGTGACTGATGGCGAAGCTCTTTGGTCATGAGAAACTACATGTGTACGGTAAAGCCATGCAATTTGCCGCAAGGCGCAACGATATACTAGGGGGACTCCATCGCCGAGTTGCAGCTTGCGATCATTTCAATCGTAGTTCAGAGAGCATTCTTGTCAACATTGCTCATTCTAGCAATACATGGTCACCCAAGGAACGCATTGTTTATCTGGGACACGCCAGCGGCTCAGTGCTTGAGTCCGCCGCCTGCCTGGATGTTTTTGTCGCCAAGCAACTCTTGACCAAACAAGTCGTCTATGCAGACAAGTCCCTGTTGAGTGAAATCGCCAGAATGCTTTTTGCAATGCGGAAGGCGACAGCAGACAGAGTGCGTGAAGATCTTGCCATGTATCCAGGGGAGAGACTCTTCAGACATGAAGATTTAGACGTGTACCAGACGGCGCTCAGACTCACAGGCTGGCTTGAGGATGTGACCACCGTGTTATCGTGCAGCGCAGATTTGCTTGCCAAACTCGACACCATAACCACGTCCATCGTTCTCAACATAGCAGAGGGCAATGGCCGTTTTAGTGTAACCGATCAGGCCAAGTTCCTTGGCATTGCATACAAGGCAACCGTACAGTCGGCAGCCCTTGTAGATCTGGCAACAGTCCAAAGCAACGCATTGCCTTCCCAAATTGAAGAAGGGCGCAATATGTTGCGCTCCATAGCGGCAATGATTACATCGCTCTCAAGGGCTGTAACCCGTACTTAGTCCCGTTGCCTGTTAAATGTACCCTCACTTATAGCCGCTGATTTCCAGCGAGTTATTGCGACAAGCTTTTCGACAAAGCGTAGGGACAAAGTGTTTTGACGAAGTGTAGCCGACAAAGCGTGGGGACAAAGTGTAGGAACAAAGTGCCGTTCACTCGCCATTGCGCCTATACTGTAACTTTCGACGGCTATCCATCAGCATCCCCTTGCCATTCCGCCCGCTCTCCATGCGCAACCCAGTCACCAACCTATTACGACGGCTCGTAAATAGGTAGTGACAGGGGAGCAACAATACACTTTGTCTCAACACTTTGTCGTCGCACTTTGTCCCTTTACGCTTCGTCCCCGCACTTTGTCTCCACGCTTTGTCGAAAATTTAGCGGCTGGAGTGATTCCGACAAAGCGTAGGGACAAAGTGTTTTGACGAAGTGTAGCCGACAAAGCGTGGGGACAAAGTGTGGGGACAAAGTGCGGGAACAAAGTGCTCGATCCATTCGGAAGCACCCCCTGTCACTAGCCGATTGCAAAAGCTCCTTTTATGCTCTATACATCCCGCCCCGCATATAGTACTATATGCAATGTGAACACAAGGTTGCCGTGTATCCGGGGCGCGTGCCTGCGTCACAGCCGGGGGCAGGCCATGATCGAATACCTGATCGTGGCCGCGATGCTGCTGGCGGTGGTGGCCATCTTTGCCCTGCTGCTGTACGCCCTGCGCCAGCAGTCGGGACGCGCCCTGGAACTGGTGGCATCCGAATATCCATAGAGGGTGCCGCCAACGGCATCCGCGGGCCACAGGCCCGGAAGGGAGAGCATGAAGATGCGCAGCAAGAGACGTAGCGGACAGACCATGGTCGAGTACATCATCATCGTTGTGCTCGTCGCCATCACGCTTCTGGTGCTGTTCGGCAAGCTGAGCAAGGCCACCGGCAAGAAGGTCGCCGGCGCCACCTCCGCGCTCGACGAGGAGGTCGGCGGCGAGGCGGCCGCCCTGGCGGGCGAGGAACCGGCGGACAAGCTCAGGACGCTTGACGAGAGCGGCAACTTCTGATGCCGTCAGCCCGCGGCATATTCCGCGGGCCGGCAGCGGCAGGAGCAGTCGGAGGCGCAACGGTGCAACGCCAGCGGGGATACTCTATCCGCCGCCAGCCGGACGGATATCTGCCGGAGCCGTTTCAGGCTCCGGCCAGTGCCGGATATTGCAGGCAGCCCCTGGCGCGGTCCGGCCAGGCCATGATCGAGTCGATGATCGTGATGCTGGTCATTTGCCTGCTCTTCTTCGGGCTCTTCCAACTGGCGCACGGCTTCGCCCACCGCGAGATTCTGCGTCATGCCGCCGCCCGCGCCGCCCGCGCGCGCACGGTGGGCTTCAACCACTGGATGTGTACCAAGGTCATGCGCGCGGCCACTATTCCGAATGCCGGGCGCATGCTGCAGCCGCAGGAGACCTTCGTGGACGCCACGCTCCGCGAGGCCATCGATACCCTCTCCCCCGGCGCACTCTGGGACTGGGCACTCGCCACCACGCCGGACAATTCGCGCGCCGCCTTTGAGCGTGCCCGCATCCCCGACTATCTTGCCAGCGCGAACTCCGCGCGCGCCTCCTATATTCTCGACTACGAGGGCTGGGATGATATCCGCGGCAGCGGTCTCGGCGGCGGTGCGGGCGGCACCATCGGCAACCAACTGGAAATCCGGCTGGAGCAGAAATACCCGCTCTCGATCATGGTCCGCGGACTCTACGACTGGGTGGGAGCGCTCACACCGGCACTCGAATCGGGCGAGCTGACCCTGCGCGGCAACTACGAGATCGAGGGGCACTACCAGCTTTATCTCGATGACCGGGGGCTCTGAGGCAACATGTATACCGGATGCCAGAAACGCAAAAGTGATCGCCGGGCTGGCCAGACGGTTGTCTTCCTGCTGATGGCCTTGACGGTGCTCGTTTTCATATTCCTCTGGAATGTCGACCTGCACCGCATTGTTTCCGCCAAGTCGCTCTCGCAGAATGCCGGCGATGCCGCCGCCCTGGCCGCCGCGCGCTGGCAGGGCGCCTCCCTCAACCTCGTAGGCGAGCTCAACCTGATGCACGCCCTGGCCCTCAGCGCGCAGGATAGCGCCGCCGTCGATGCCATTACCAACATGCAGGCGCGCCTCTGCTTCACCGGCCCCCTCACGGCCCTGGTCGCGGCGCAGGTGGCGGCCAAGAACAACCGTATCTACGCCCGTGACGAGTTCACCCAACGGCTGCGGGAGCACGCCGACGATGTGGCGTCCTACGACGAGATCGTGGGCGACAACATGCTCTTTCCCGAGCCCTACCCCGGTGCCTGGAGCGCTTATTCCGCCATGCTCTCCGCCATCGCCGCCGACGGCATCGCCGCGGCACCGGACAATGCGCGTTTCTTCAGCGATTCCAGCGGCAACCACATCCTGCGCGATCCCGCCTTCTACGATGCCGTGGCCGGGCGCAACTGGTGCTGGTTCTTCCTGCACCACTCCACCAGCCAGAATCCCCCCCGCACAATCCTCAACGACTTCACCAACTACACCTGGTGGCCCCCGCTGCCGCCTCCCAACCCTCCCACCTTCGAGAATGCGGAGATCTTCGGCCTCGACCTCGTATCGCACACCGTGGAGCTCGGGCGGATGATCGACAGCGATGTGCTGGCCACCGGGGCCGCCCAGCAGCAGATCGACTTTTCCGGCTACGTGGAGACCAATGTCATGCCGGTGGTCGAGACCTGGTACTTCTTCCATCCCTCCTGCTGGTCGTCGTGGGACATCATGCATCCCGACGGGCCGGAGGGCTTTCCGATCGCCGGAAGCGTAAAACCAGAATATGACTACACAGGTGCCGATGCGGTGATCCGGCTCTATGCCGCGGCGGCCCGTCTGACACCGCCCGCCTCCAGCAGCGGCACGCCGCACGACGACATCCTGTGGACGGCGGCGGCCAAGCCGTTCGGCTATCTGGAGAGCGACGACGGCGACGGCATGCGCCTGCGTCCCGACGCCTACGGCATCGTCCTGCCCGCCTTCCGCGACGTGCGCCTAATTCCCATGGACGCCGCCTCCGGCAGCGATGGCGGCTCATTCGATATCCCCTGGCGGCGGCACATCGACGAGCACCTGCCAACCTATGTCGACAGCGGCGTGCTTGATCAAGAATGCCGCTACTGCCGCCTGATCGGCACTTTCGAGGATGCCGCCTTCCGTCAGCAGGGCATCGACTGGCTGCTGGTCAATAGCGGCCTCTGCACCCTCCCGCCCCCCGGCGGGGGCGGCGGAGGGGGCGGCGGCACACGGAGGGGACACTGATGCGGCTCCTGCAAAACCCTTTACCTGCGCACGTGGCACGGGCATCCTGTCCGTGTTGCATGGGCGGGACGCCCATGCAACACGGGGTTTTGCAAGAGTCTCAAAAGCTGAAGAGGATGCGAGCGGGGCGTCCCGGACCAGGCGCATCCGGCCAGGCGATGATCGAGTTTGTCGTGGCCATCCTGCTGGTGGTGATCATCATGGCCGGCCTGCTGCAGTTTGTCGAACTGGCCGGCACCAAGGGCGTGCTTCTAGGCCAGATCCGGCGCGAGGCCGGCGAAAAGGCCGTCAGCCCAAGGGTCGCCCTGGGAGTGGTGCCCGACTATATCCGCGACTGGGAACCGGGGTCGGACGAGATCCGGCACACGGCCGACGACACCTTCGAGCGCGGCGTCGCGGGCGACACACTGCAGGCGGCGGTCGTCAACCGCTCGGTCGCGGATCCCGCCGACTGGTCGCACCTTGCCAATGCCCGGAACACCGCCATCCCCGACCTGCACAGCAGCGGACAGCCCATGAACGCACTGGGCTTCGTGCATGCCAGTCTCGAGGAGGAAGTGACGCTGCTGCCGGCCATGCGCGACTGGATCATCGGCAAGGAGAGTATCACCGTCGGCGCCGAGCTCTGGTACCCCCGCCTGGCGCTGGAGGGCTTCGAGTGATGCGCCGCTACTCCAGGCTGGTTGTGTGTTTGCTGATCACCGCCGCGGCGTGCGCCGAGGCGGCCTTCTTCATGCGCCTGCGCGGCTCCGGCAGCCGGCAGATCGAGGCCATCGGCGGCCGTCCCATCTACCGCACGACGGCGCGCATCAACGGCACCCCGGCCTCCCTGCACGTCTTCGGCTTCGGTTCCGCCGCTGGTGATGTGACGGACGAGCTGCGCCGCCTCTGGCAACTGCCGGCACCCGCAAAACAAGGCCCCGCATGGCTCACACGCGTCCGCGGCACCCGTACCAGCCACCTGCTGATCCTGCCGGGTGTGCGGCTCGGCGATTCCACGGTCTGGCTGATCGAGCCGCAGGGCGGCGGGACACTCCGGCGGGGTGCCGCCATTCCCGAACCGCCCGCTGTCAACCCCTACCCTGCCGGCGAGTTGCAGAGCTGGATTGTCAACGACCAGACCCGCTCGCTCTTCATCCTCTACCACACGCCGGAGGCGCCTGCGGCGGCTCTGGCACGCGTGACGACCACCCTGTCGGCAGATGGCTGGCAGACGCAGACAAGCTCGGACACGCTAGCCATGCTGGCGCGTGACGGACGGGCCGCGCTAGCCTGCGCGACCACCTGCGCCGCGACCGGACAAACTCGGCTTTCCGTCTTCCTGCAAGGTGCCGCCGCGCGTCCCTGAACCACCCACCAACCACAAACCAGATTGCAGCATCCCGACAATCTGCTAAAGTGTCCTCCGACACCCAAGCCGGAAACAAACGGAACTCCATGAAACAACCCGTCATCCTCGTCATCGCGGTCGCCGTTGGACTGCTGGCCGCGTTTCTCACATGGCAATACATCCAGACCCGGGAGGGGGAGATCGACCGGCAACTGGCCAAAATCAAGAGCGATTACCGGCGCGTAAACGTAGTGACGGTAGCCAAGCCCCTGCCGGCAGGCACCGTCATCTCCGCCGATGATCTGCGCTCCCTCAAGGTTTTCGAGCAACAGCTCCGGCATGATGTCGTGCTGGAGGAGAACTACCGCTCGCTGCTCAACCGCAGACTGCTCAACCGCCTGGATGTCGGCACGCCGATCTTCTGGTCCGACATCGAGGGCGGCGCCCCCGGCAGCCGCGGGCTGGCCGGCGACATCAAGAGCGGCATGCGCGCGCTCTCCATCAACGTCGCCGGCGCCGCTGCCGTCAGCGGCATGGTGCGCCCCAACGACCGCATCGACGTGATCGGCACCTTCTCGTTCCCGTCGCGCCAGCACCCCGGCGAGCTGGAGCTCGTCACGCTGACGATCATCCAGGACGTGACGGTTCTGGCCACGGGGCTGGAGACCGCCAAGTCGCTCGCGGGGCGCACAGCCCGCGCGGGCAGCTATAACACGGTCACGCTCGAGGTGACGCCGCGCGAGGCGGAGATGCTGGTCTTCGCCGAGCAGATCAAGGGGCGCCTCTCCCTCGCGCTGCGCAACCCCGACGATGTCCACTACGAGCCCAGCCTGCCGCGGGTCAACTTCGACAAGATCGAGGCCGAAATCGAAGCCCTCAACCTCCACCGCCAGCGCACCATCCTCCGCAAGCGGGAGTAGCCACCACCCCATGTCCGCCGAATTCTCATTTACCATCAAGCAACCGGGCACTTCCCCCACGCCCTTGGATCTGCCGCTTGGCAGTTTCCTAATCGGACGCGGCGAGGGATGTTCCATCCGTTTGCGCCACCCCGAAGTCAGCGAGCGCCACGCCCGTCTGGTGCTGACCCGCGACCATGGAACCATCGAGGATCTCGGCTCGGCGAACGGCACCTGGACACAGGGACGGCGTATTGAGGCCCCCATCCCCCTGTCGGCAGGCCAGGAGATCGGCATCGGCCCCTATCTGCTCGTTGTCCACCGCGTGCCAGCCGGGGCCGCACACGTGCCGCCGCCCATTCCTCCCGCCCAGGCGTCCGAGCCGCCATCCCCTCCACCGACGCCCGCGGCGCAGGCAACACCGCAGACAGCGGCGCCCGCCGCCGCCAAGTCTCCCTTCCGTGCGCCGCCTACCGACCCCAAGGTGGCCATCCGGCGCGAGATCAAGAACCAGATCCACCGCGAGCTGGTTCAGCGCCTCGACCTCAAGCGCCTGACCGCCGCACGCGTCAACGCCGCCGAACTGCAGCAGCGCGCACGTGAGACGCTGGATGCGGTGATCGATGACGTCCGCGACAAACTGCCCCACGGCATCGATCCCGACCAGCTCGCCATCGACATCTTCAACGAGGCGTTGCGCCTCGGTCCGCTCGAGGATCTGCTGGCCGACGAGAGCGTGACTGAAATCATGATCAACGGGCCGCACCAGGTCTATGTCGAGCGCCACGGCAAGCTGGAGCTGACCGACCAGAGCTTCATGGACGACGCCTCGGTGCAGGCCATCATCGAGCGCATCGTCTCGCCCATCGGCCGGCGCATCGACGAGAGCCAGCCCTACGTTGATGCACGCCTGCCCGACGGCTCGCGCGTCAACGCCATCATCCCGCCCCTCTCGCTAATTGGCCCATGCGTGACGATCCGCAAGTTCTCGCGCGTGCCGCTCACCGAGGCCGACCTCATCCGCTTCGGCACCTGGACGGCCGAGATGGCCAATTTCCTCAGCATCTGCGTGCAGATGCGCAAGAACATCATCGTCTCCGGCGGCACCGGCTCGGGCAAGACGACGCTGCTCAACGTCCTCAGCGACTATAT
>JAAYLN010000103.1 GCA_012521875.1 Lentisphaerota bacterium
AAGCCGCGCGATAGCCGCGCCGCACTGCTTGTTTGCTGATAGGCCCGAATGGAGACATGATGAAAGCTTCTAGCCCCGCCACCTTCTTCTGGAACCCGCAGACCACGCCGGCGCCGGTCACCACGGCGATCCGCACGCTGGCCCACCGTTTCGGCCGCCGCCTCTCGGAAACCCCGTCGGCCCGCGCGGCCGAAATCCGCTTCGAGCTGCAACCGGTCGGGAAGGGCATGAACTGCGCCGCGGAGTATGATGACGCGGCGCGTGTCTGGACCATCAAGGCCTCGGCCACCGTGCCCGCCATCCGCACACTGGGACTGGTCGTCAGCGGCGCGATCAAGCCCTCCGCACCATTTGCCGAGCATACCCCCTTCAACGCCCTCTCGCTGATGTTCGACTGCTCGCGCAACGCCGTCCCCAAGGTGGCCTATTTCAGCGAGTACCTGAACTCGCTCGCCCTGCTGGGCTTCAACACGATCCTGCTCTACACCGAGGATATCTACAAGGTCGAGGGCGAGCCCTACTTCGGCGCCATGCGCGGCGCCTTCTCGGCCGAGGAAATCCGCGCGCTGGATGACCATGCCCACGCCCTGGGCATCGAGCTGGCCGCCTCGGTACAGACGCTCGGGCACATGGAGCAGCTCTCCCGCTGGCCGCGCTTCCAGCCGGTGCTCGACAACCCCTTCACGCTGCTGGCCAACGAGGAGCAGACCTACAAGCTGCTGGACAAGATGATCGGCACCTGGCGCAGGAATGTCCGCTCGCGCCGCATCCACATCAACATGGACGAGGCACGCGCCGCGGGCAAGGGCCAGTACCTCAAGAAATTCGGCGAGAAGCCGCAGCTCGACATCCTGCTGGACCACCTCGCGCGCGTGGTCGAGATCTGCCGCAGGCACGACTTCACCCCCATGATGGCCTCGGATCTGATCTTCACCTTCTCCAGCCCGAAGCACAGGCACTACGATCCCGATTGCACGATCTCGCCGGACATCGCCAGGCGCATCCCGGAAGGCACGGGACTGGTGTACTGGGACTACTACCACACCGAGGCCTCCCACTACCAGGGGATGATCCGCAAGCATCTGGAGCTGACGCCGCACGTCACGGCCTCCGGCGGCATCTGGTCGTGGTACCGCTTCTGGTACGACCACGGCTACACCACCGGCACGCTCTTCCCCATGATCCGCGCGGCGGTGGCCGAGGAGGTGCCCGAGTTCCTCGCCACGATCTGGGGCGACGACGGGGCCTACTGCGACTACGACAGCGCCCTGACCGGTCTGGCATGGTGCGCGGCCTACGCCTTCAGCCGCCCCGGGGATACACCGTCCGAGGCCGTTGTTGAAAAGCAGATCGACGGCCTCTTCGGCAGCGGCGTGTACCGTCCGAACATAGCGCTGGCCAATCTCTCGTACATGAACTTCCCGATGGCGCTGTTCGACGATCCGATCATGCTGATGTATCTGGGCACGCAGCTTGTAGCACCCGAGAATCCGGCTGAAGAGCGTGCCCCCGGCTTCACCTTCCATAGTCTGCTGAAGGGACTGCAGAAGGCGCGGCGCGCGCTGGAGAAGGCACCGGCCAAATCCTATGCCGGCGACTTCACCCTCGCCCGCAGCCTGACTGCCGCGATCGAGACCAAGATGCGTCTCGCCGAGCGCATGATCGAGGCCTGGCAGGGTGCCCCCGCCAGGCGCCCGGCCGCCTTCGGCCGCCTGATTCCGCTGGCGGAGGAGTACCTGAAGCACCTGAAGGCCTTCGAGCGCGCCTTCCGCAACATGTGGCACCGCCACAACAAGCCCTTCGGGCTGGAGTCGACGCAAATCCGCCTGGCCGGCCAGCGTGAGCGCACGGAGGAGCTGATCCGGCGCATGCGCGCCTTCGCCGACAAGGAGCCCGGCTCCGGCTTCCCGGAACTGGACGATCTGCTGGAGATCCGCGAGGGCGTGGACATGACCTTCCCCTCCTACCGGCGCATCGCCTACAGCAATGTGAATAGCTGAGCAGGCGGACGCCAGTATCCGCGGAGACCGCGGGCTCCATAGCGCATCGGAAGCGAACGGGAAGGCCGGAACGCTGAAGACCGACGTCCCCCGGCGGGACGTTCTCAAACCATGCGCATAGCCCCAAAGGGGCGGCATAGTGGGAAGATACAATGAAAACGCGAAGCCCCCACTTAAACCCACACTTAATCCCACTCTTAAACGGCACGCTTAAACCACCCGCTTACTCTTATGCTTTCGACAAAGCGTAGGGACAAAGTGTAGAGACGAAGCGTAGCCGACAAAGCGTGGGGACAAAGTGTGGGGACAAGGTGTGGGAGACAAGGTGTGCATGCTCCATCACTGCGGGTAGCCGGGACGGCGTCGCCCCACCTGTGCTGGCGCGCTTCTGAAGGTGCATCCCCGGCACTCGACGACAGGCGACAACGGCTTGCATCTGGCAGATAGACGCCTTATTCCATGACTATATCCCGCCCCTTCAGGGCTCGTCAGTTTTTGCCTCGTTACCCAGGGCGTTGCCCTGGGCTGATATGTTTCGCCCCTTCAGGGCTTGCATCAACTTTGTCGCGAGCTTTGTCGGTAACTTTGTCGCCTTCGTCGAAAGTGACAGGGAAGTTCACGCGAAAACGCGAAAATTCGGAACCGCGAATGCATGCGAATGCACGCGAAAATGCACGCGAAATTGGAGTAAGCGGGTGGAGTGTGCCGTCTAAGTTTAAGAGAGGGTTTAGAGTGGGGTGCTCCGCGCTTGCTTCAAAACAATGCGGCCAGCCGCATGTGCGGCTGGCCGCCAGAGATGAATCAGTCTTTAACTGCCGACGATCCTAGCCCTGGGCCTCGATGGCGGCGACCAACTGCTCCTTGCGCTGCACGCCGACAAACTGCTGGGCTACCTGGCCATCCTTGAAGAGCAGCAGCGTGGGGATGCTGCGGATGCCGTACTTGGCGGCTGTCGCGGTGTTGTCGTCGATGTTGATCTTGGCCACGGTGGCCTTGTCGCCGACAGCGGCGGCGACCTCATCGAGGATCGGCCCCTGCATGCGGCACGGGCCGCACCAGGGCGCCCAGAAGTCTACCAGCACGACTCCGCTCTTGGTGACGTCGGCAAACTGGGCATCAGTAATCTCTTTAACGTTGGCGCTCATGTTGAAATCCTTTCCTGTGGTTGGGGTGCCGGCGGCCGCGTGGGGCCGCCGGCGACAGGGTTGATTGGTTATTATTCCATGGGGCACTTCTTGAGTGTCAGGAACCAGTCGAGTTTCTGAATCCCGTCACCTTCCAGCGCCTTGCGATCCTTGATCGCGCCACAGGTGCCGGGCGGCGGAATGATCACGTCGTCGCCGGGCATCCAGTTGGCCGGTGTTGCCACCTTCTCGGCGTCCGACAACTGCAGCGAGATGAGGAGGCGCTTGATCTCATCCATGTTGCGCCCGTTGCTGGAAGGGTAGTAGAGCACGGCCCGGACGATGCCTTCGGGGTCGATGATGAAGACTGCGCGCACCGCCTGCGTCGTGCTGACGTTGGGCTGCAGCATGCCAAAGGCCTTGGCGACTTCCATTGACAAGTCGGCGATGACCGGGAACTTGACCTCGATACCCTTCATGCCCTTGTACTCGATCTTCTCCTTGATCGTGTTCAGCCAGGCAAGGTGGCTGAAAACGCTGTCGATCGAGAGGCCGATCAGCTTGCAGTTGAGCTTCTCGAACTCGGGTTCCATCTTGGCAAAGGTCATGAACTCCGTCGTGCAGACCGGCGTGAAGTCTGCCGGGTGCGAGAAGAAGATCACCCACTTGCCCTTGTAGTCCTCGGGGAAGTTGATCGTTCCCTGCGTGGTCTCCGCCGTGAAGGAGGGTGCCTTGTCCCCGATCAAGGGGATGCTGTACATCTGATCGCTCATGTTCGTTGTCCTTTCTTGGTTGTCGTTGCGTTAAGTGAACGCCATTATGATAAACAGGTTCCGTGCCAAGTGCACTAAGAATTTTTAAAACGCTGGAAATCAATGTATTAGGTGCAATTTGCGCCGGGGTGGCCTTGCATTGCAACGGATTGCAGGCATTGCATTGCAATGCACCGTGCAATGATGGGGCTTGCAAAAGGGTCTCGAAAGCGATAGGGAAAGCTCACGCGAAGACGCGAAGAAGTTCTAAAGTTCTAAAGTTAGGGAGTTCTAAAGTTGGGCTGCCGCCTGCACCGAACCACCCTGCTGGTATTGAACCGCCAAGACGCCAAGAGCGCCAAGGGTATTTGTAATATAACCGCGAAACACGCGAAAATCGCGAAAGAAGTTCTAAAGTTAGGGAGTTCTAAAGTTCTCAAGTTGGGCTGCCGCCTGCACCGAACCACCCTGCTGGTATTGAACCGCCAAGACGCCAAGAGCGCCAAGGGAATTTGTAATATAACCGCGAAATACGCGAAAATCGCGAAAGAAGTTCTAAAGTTAGGGAGTTCTAAAGTTCTCAAGTTGGGCTGCCGCCTGACCGAGCCGCACACTGGTGATGAACCGCCAAGACGCCTATGCTTTCCTCTGTCTCGCTGGTTGATCATACGACTCGGTCGTATGATCGAAGAGTGTAAAAGGAGAGGTGAAATACGCGGCGACCACGCGGCGACCACGCCGCGTATGCCGGGCAATGGCGCGGTACTTATACAAAACGGTCCGTTCGGCCACCCCGCGTGGCGCACTACGTGCGCAAGCGGTTTTGAGTGCGCGGACCTGGACGCGCTTTCTACCGCGGGACCTGGCCCGCGCAGAAGAGGCAACTGCCAAGGCATCAGGAACGCCAAGGGCAATTTTAAATTTGAGATTTGAGATTGGTGATTGGTGATTGGTGGTGCTTCGCTCTTCCTCGTCCTCGAACCCGGTACTGCGGTACTGCCGATCCTACCGGTACTGCCGAGGGATATCGCCAGATATCGACAGGTGGCAACAGTATCGATGCCATCTACAAATGCTGCCCAGAGTGGCACGGACATTCCTGTCTGCGCACGTATACGAGGGCAGACAGGAATGTCTGCCCCACAATACCACGCTCCATCGCTGCAGCTAGCCGGGACGGCGTCGCCCCACCTGTGCAGGCGCGCCTTTGCCGATGCGTCCCCGGCACTCGACGACAGGCGAAGACAGCCGACGAGAAGCGACAACGGGTTACATCTGACAGGCAGACGCCCTCTTCCATGACTATATGCCGCCCCTTCAGGGCTAGTCGTTTTTGGCCCGTTACGCAGGGCGTTGCCCTGGACTGGTATATCGCGCCCTTTCAGGGCTGTCATCAACTTTGTCGCGAGCCTGTTCCAACTGCCTACTGCCACTGCCCCGCAGGAGCGGTCGGCCCGACTGAACCCTAGTCTGATACACCATCAGCCGCTCTGTCTTTCGCTTTTGACAAAGCGTAGGGACAAAGTGTGGAGACGAAGCGTAAAGAGACAAGGCGTGGAGACAAAGTGAGCGGACAAAGTGTAAGTGCGAAGCGCACACTTAAACCCTCTCTTAATCTCACTCTTAAACGGCACGCTTACTCCACCCGCTTAATCCATTTTCGCGTGAATTCGCGTCCATTCGCGTCCATTCGCGGCAAAATTCACCTTCTCTTTCTTTGCTTTTCGTGACTTTCGTGGTTCCTGTTGCTTTCGACAAAGTTACCGACAAAGTTCGCGACAAAGTGGCGTCTCTGGCCTGTTCCAACTGCCTACTGCCACTGCCTACTGCTACTGCCGCCGCCCCGCAGGGGCGGCGGCCGGACTGAACCCTGAACCCTTGTTGTGTGGCAACTATGTTGCACCACACGCGTTTTAGTTCAGTCCGTACCGCTTCATCTTGCGCCAGAGTGTGGTGGGGTGGATGCCGAGACGCGCGGCGGTCTCGTGCCGGCGGCCGCCGCAGGCGTCGAGGGCCGCGCGGATGACCTCGCGCTCCTCCCCGGGCGGGAGGCGGCGCAGGGAGTGGCCTGAAGCTGGCGGGGACGAGGCCGGAGCGGGTACGCTGGCGGGAGGTGCGTCCGTCCGGCAGGGCGCCAGCAATGACGGCGGCAGGCACTGCTCCTGGATCTCGTCGCCACGGCAGAGCACATAGGCGCGCTCGATGATGTTGCACAGCTCGCGGATGTTGCCGGGATAGTCGTATGCCATCAGCCGCGCCATGGCCGCCTGTGACATCCCGCGTATCGCGCGGCCCTGCTCGGCGTTGAACTGGTCGATGAAGTGGGCCACGAGCAGCGGGATATCCCCGCGGCGCGCCGACAGCGGCGGCAGTTCAAAGGCGATGACGTTGATGCGGTAGTAGAGGTCGGCGCGGAAGGTGCCGTCGGCCAGCCCGGCCTTGAGGTCGCGGTTGGTGGCGGTGATGATGCGCACGTTGCAGGCCACGGAGTGCGTGGCGCCGAGCGGCGCGTAGACGCGTTCCTGCAGCACGCGCAGGAGCTTGATCTGCATGGCCGGGGAGGTGTCGCCGATCTCGTCGAGGAAGAGCGTGCCGCCCTCCGCCATCGCAAAGCGTCCGGGCTTGTCGGTACGGGCATCGGTGAAGGCGCCCTTGCGGTAGCCGAAGAGTTCCGACTCGAGCAGGTTGTCGGGCAGCGCGCCGCAGTTGACCGCCACGAAGGGCATGTCGCGGCGCGGACTGGCCCGGTGTACCGCCTTGGCGA
This sequence comes from Lentisphaerota bacterium, assembly GCA_012521875.1. GTDB lineage: Bacteria > Verrucomicrobiota > Kiritimatiellia > RFP12 > JAAYLN01 > JAAYLN01. Next base: position 6,641 of record JAAYLN010000103.1, read on the forward strand.
GCAGTTCCTTGCCCGTGCCGCTCGGCCCGAGGATCAGCACCGGGCTGTCGCTCTCGGCGACGGCGGGCAGGATATCGAGGATCCGCTGCATGGAAGGGTGCTTGCTGACGATATCGTCCGTCGTGAAACTCTGGCGCAGTTCGCGGCGCAGGGTCTCGATGGGACGGTTGTCGTGGAAGGAGGCGACCAGACCGGTCTGCCTTCCCGACTCATCACGCAGCGGGCTGGCATTGAGGCTGACCGGAATGTGCTGCCCCTGGCGGTTGATGATCATCGTGGCCACGTTGCGGATGGGCGTGCCGGAACTCATCACGCCGGCCAGCAGCGTGGCGCACTCGCACACCTCGCACTGGAAGAGCTCGTCGAAGGTGAGCCCCAGGGCCTCCTGCCGTGCGACGCCGGTAAGGACCTCGGCCTGGGCGTTGAAGCCGGTGATCTTCCAGTCGGGCGAGACCGTGCAGACGCCTTCGGAGAGCGAATCGAGCACCAGCCGGTACTGTTCAGCGCTCAACGCCATGGTGTCGCTCTTGTCATGCCTGTCGTTCATGTCGCTAGAACTTGAGGCCGTAGCGCGTATCAAGCAGGCGGTTGGGAATTTCCGTGACGAAACGCGACTGTACGCAGGGGTAGATCTGGCCGCCCTTGACATGCCGCCAGCCCGGCACCAGGATATGCAGCGCCTCGCGGGCGCGCGTCGTGGCGACGTAGAAGAGGCGGCGCTCCTCGGAGTCGTCCGCCAGCTCGCCTACCGCGCGGGCCGACGGGAACATGCCCTCCACAGCCCAGATGATGAAGACCACCGGCCATTCGAGTCCCTTGGCCTGGTGTACCGTGCTGAGGCGCACGGCATCGGCCTGCCTGCCCGTCTCGCGGCCGTCGACCTGGTCGGTGTTGGTCAGGAGTGCGACCTCCTGCAGGAAGGCGGCGACGCTGGGGCTGTTGTCGATCTGCGCCCCCAGCTCGTAGACGTCGTCGACCCGTTCGGAGGCATTCTCATAGGTCTTTGTCAGGTATCCCTCGTAAAAGCCCTTGACGAAGCCGCCTATGAGCTTGCTGGCGCGTGTATGGGGTTCATCCGCGAAATAGTCGTCCAGCGCACTGTCGATCGCCTCCCAGCCCTCGCGGGCGGCCGGGCGCAGCAGGCCGGCGAGCTGCGCGCGCCGGGCGGGATTGCGGCAGTCGCATACCGAACCGAGCTTGTGCCAGAGAGTTGCGGCGGTGCGCGGCCCCACGCCGGGCAGCAGGCAGATCAGGCGGTCGAAGGCCAGGCGATCCTGCGGGTCGTGCGCCAGGCGCAGCAGTGCCAGCACGTCCTTGCTGTGGGCCTGCTCGAAGACGCCGATACCCGAAGTGACGGCGGCGGGGATGTTGACACGCCCCAGTTCCATCTGCAGCTCGATGGAATGGAAGTGGGCGCGGTAGAGCACGGCCATGTCGCGCAGCGCAAGTCCGCTGTCCTGGTAGCGCCTGATCAGGCGCACGATCACCTCCGCCTGCTCGCGTCCGTCCTTGACTATGTGCAGCATCGGTCTCGAGCCGCCGCCGCGCGTGGCGCGCAGGGTCTTCTGGAACTGCTCGGGGTTTTGGGCAATCGAGGCGTTGGCAACCTCCAGAATCTCGGGGACACTGCGGTAGTTGCGTTCGAGCCTGACGATCCTGGCGTTGGGGTAGCGCGCGGGGAAGCTCATTATATTGCGGAAATCGGCTCCGCGCCACGAGTAGATGCACTGGAAGTCGTCGCCGACGACCATGATGTTGCCATCCTCGCTACCGACGAGAGTATCGACGAACTGCGCCTGCAGCAGGTTGGTGTCCTGGTATTCGTCGACAAGGATGTGCTGGAACTGCTTCTGGTAGAGGCGGCGGATGTCCTCGTGTTCCGTGATCAGGCGCAGGCCGTTGAGCAGCAGGTCGTCGAAGTCCATGACCGCGAGCTTCTCCTTCAGCTCGATGTAGCGCTGCTGCACGCAGCAGACATCCTCGATATTGCAGGCCAGATGGTCAAGGCGGGTGCCGACGACATCCTCCAGCGGCTCGTCGCGGTTGACGGCATGGCTGAAGAGTCCCGCGAGCACATCCTTGCCGGGGAACTCCTTGCCGCCCAGCTTCAGCTCCTTGACGCAGTCGTCGATCAGCTTGCGGCTGTCGTCGCGGTCGGCGATGATGAAGTCGTGGCGGTAGCCGAGGCGCGGCGCATGGCGGCGCAACATGCGGTTGCAGACGTGGTGGAAGGTGCCGCCCCAGACCTCCGCCGCGCTGTCTCCCGCGACGCTTCTGGCGCGTTCGAGCATCTCGCGCGCGGCGCGGTTGGTGAAGGTCAGCAGCAGTATCGCGGCGGGCGGCACGCCGCGCCCGATGAGGTGGGCCACGCGGTAGACCAGCGTCTGCGTCTTGCCCGTGCCGGCGGCCGCCAGCACCAGCAGCGGGCCGTCGCCTGCCGTGACGGCTTCCAGTTGTTCCGGATTGAGAAAGCGTTCGTAATCGATCATGTGGTGCCCGCTCCGCCGTCCTTGCCCGGTGCCGACAGCAGGCACGCCACAGGTTGCGCCAGCGATGCGGTCCAGGTCTCTTCCGCCTTGCCAATGTATTCGCGGAGCGCCGGATCCAGTTGGCCAAGCCCGACCGCCTCGGGAGTTTCGCCACGGTCGAGCACGGACTGGGCAACCGTCGCCGCCGTGAGCCGCGAGGGATCATGCAGGAGCACATAGGATCCCTCCTGCCCCTCGCTTCCGATGCCGATGATCAGGCCGGCCTGCTGCAGATCATCGAGCACGTCGTTGAGCAGCCGCACGGAGATGCCGTGCCGCTTCGCAAAGTCAAGGGCGGGAAAGCTCCCCTCGCCCATCTGCATGGCGCGCGCCATCTCCGCCGTGATGGCCAGGGCCAACTGCATGCGCGCGCGGCAACCTGCGCGCCGGGCTCCCTGCTCGCGTACGTAGGTTGAAGCATGCTGGCAGGCGAAGGAGAGTTCCGCGCCGAACAGCAGGATCTGCCAGCTCGTATAGACCCAGGCCAGCAGGATCGGAATGACGGCAAAGCTGCCGTAGAGCTTGCTGTACTTGATGACACCCACCTGCAGGCGGGTGCAGATCCAGAGCCAGGCCAGGAAGCCGACTGCCGTGACAAAACCGCCCACCAGCGCCGGGCGGAAGCGCACCCGCGTGTTGGGCACGAACATGAGCACTACCACGAAGAGTGCCACCGTCAGCAGCAGCGTGGTGCCCTGCCGCAGCACCGCCCCGCCCCACCCCGCCATCCAGCCGGTGCCGACCCAGCCGTCGAGGTGGCGCGCGACGAAGTTGGCGACAGGCAGTGTCGTGGCCGCCAGCGCCAGGAAGGGAACGATGATCACCATGGTAAGATAGTCGGAACACTTGCGCCACAGGGAACGCCCGGGTGCGCTCCAGACCTGGTTGAAGCTGTGCTCGACCTGCGAGAGCATGCTGATGGCCATCATCAGCAGCACCACCAGTCCGATGCCGCCGAGGGTGCCGAAATTGAGCTGTCCGATCTGGTCCAGGATCCGGTCGGCGTAGCGCGAGAGCTGCGCGGCAAAGCCGGTGACCATCTCGGCCTCCGCGCCGTTCGCCGTCTGGGCGTGCGTTGATAGCTGGGCTCCGAAGCGCGCGATTTCGCTGTGGATGCGCTCGCGGACGATCGCGTCGCCGCCAAAGACACGCACCAGGGCGAGGCCGAGGGCCAGCAGCGGAATGATCGACATCAGGGTGTAGTAGGTCAGCGCCGAGGCGTGCAACTGGCAGGCGTCCTCGCGGTAGCCGCGCCAGACCAGTTGCACAACACGCAGCATGCGTACAATCGTGCGGTGCGCCCAGTGCAGAGGCTCGGGGTCGAAGTCCCACAAGTCGCGGCCGGGCAGCCTTAGCCAGCGCTGCAATGCCTGGCTCCACGATTGCCTGGGGGTCTTCATGGCTGGCGCGTCTCCCGGCGCTAGCGGGCGGCACCCTTGCCTTTGGCGGCAACCGGCAGCGGATCGGCCGCGACCGGCCACTCCAGCATGAGGATTGCGCGGTGGCGCTCGACGTTATTGGGCAGCCCGCGGATCGTGAGTCCGGCCAACCCGCAGTAGGGGTTATCCTGCTCCAGCCGGTCGATGAGCGCCAGGATCACGGCATAGCTGCCCTCGCCTGTCACCTCCACCATATAGCGCGCGAACCAGGGCGCGATCTCCGGCTGCGCGGGCTTCCTGTCCGCCGGCCCACGCCTGCCGCGTGTCTTCGCCTGCTTGTAGTCCGTCCCGGTCGTCACGGGTGTCGGCGTCTTGCCGATCTCGCGCACCGACTGCACGTTGAACCCCGTCTCGGAGGCCAGGCGGTAGATATCACGCTGTACCGGATAGGAGCCCAGCACAGGGCGCAGGACGAAGCGGTTGGTCTCGCCCTCCAGCAGATCCCCCAGATCGGCATGGCGCTGCTGTGTTTCGGGCAGCTTCCGTAACGCCAGCAGGGCCTGGTCGACCTTTCTAAGCTGCGCCGTCACATTGGTCTCGACCTTGCGCCGCTCGGCATTCAGCGGCATAACGAGATAGACCAGCACGAGCACGCCGGCAATTATGCCGGCCAGGCTGGCAAGGCACCACTTGATGGGCGCGGATGTGTTCTTGCTAGTTTCCATTACTGGTACCTCCTGGTGTCCAGCAGACACTGGATCTCGAAGAGGCTTTCGCGCGCGTTCTCCACGCGCGGATCCACGTGGAGACCCAGCGGCTTGACATCGCCAAACCCCTCCTCCCGGGGAACCGCGCGCAGAGTCTGCATAAAGGATTCCAGACAGGCGGCGCTGCCTGCGGTCGCCGTCCGTCCTGCGATCTTAAGCTCATAAGCACGCGCGGGCTTGCCGTCGTCCACCTTCAACGAGTGGGAAAGACCGACCTCCGTCAGTTGAACCCTTTCCGGCACACAGTAGGCCAGTTGGAGCAGTCTGCCGGATGCCACGATCTGGGCATTGCTGAAAGCGGCCAGTTCCACCCGCATCCGCTCCAGTTCCCGGCATGCGGTCACCTGCTTCTCGGCCAACTCGTAGCTGGGCTTGATCTCCTTCCATTGCACCTCGGCCCGCTGCAGACGCCCCCGGGCTTCTGCCATAAGGAAATAGGCGAAAAGGCCGTATAGCACAACCGCGGCAATGACTGCCAGAGCGCCCGTGCCCAGCGCCTTCTGCATCAGCATGATGCCGGGATTGCGACGCTCGCCAATATCCAGCAAGTTGATGTGGGCGTTCATGCTACATCCAGCAGGTTGAGCGCTGCACCGGTTGCCGCCGCAAAGGTGGCCTCCTGCCCCTTGGTAAGGTTCGGCAGCGCGTTCTGCGCCACAGTCATGCCATTCCAGGGCGACACCACCTCGGGCTTTAGTCCCACCTGTGACAGCAGCTCGGCGCAAAGATCACTATTGACCGCAAGGCCTCCCGTCAGCAGCACCCGCTGCAGCCGCTGCCCCGAACGGCGTTCGGCAAAATCCACGGCAATTCCGAGCTGCCGCAGGAAGGCGTCGAAGACCCGCCGCAGCGAGGCGCGGACATCGAATGCCCCGTTGTGCAGGATATCGGCCGCCGTGGCGGAATCGACACCCAAGTCCGTGACGATCTGCTCCGTCACGGCTGCGGCCCCTTGCGGAAACTGGCGGAAAACCAGCGGGCGGTCACGGTAGCAGAGGGTCATGGTGGTAATCTGCTCGCCGGCATCGATCACAAGGTCGCACCCCTTCTGATCGGGCTGCACGCCGCGCCGGAGGTGGAGCGACAAGGCCGCGAGGCTCGAAACCTCCACCGAACCCAGCGCCGGCCGACCGCCGGCAGGCAGCAGATCAATCAGGCGTTTCACGTCGGCGGACGGTACGCCCACGGCCATGACAGGCACCTCGGTACGGCTTTCGCCCTCGAAGGCCAGATGGCCGATCCGCGTTTCAGGCGGCCGCGGCACACCGAGGAGTTCGGCAAAGGCCGTCCCCTCGATCTTGTCCGCCGGCATGGTCAGCAGCTTGACGCTGGCCTGCGGAAACGAGCAGGCAATGGCCGCCGACCAGGCCTGGAGAGGCTTCGGCAACTGGAGAGGTGTAATCCCGCCGCCGGACGATGCGAGGTCGATCCTGGGCAGCAGACCGGCGGCGACCACCGTAAACTGTCCGCTGCGGTCGGCACGCACGCGTACCGCCTTGGTGCCCGACGACCCGATGTCGATACCGACCACGTCGCGCATGCGCGGCTGTATCCGGCTGAGCAATCCTGAAAGTCTAGTGTTCATGGGGAAGTTTGTTTCTTAGTGAATCTATTAAAGCGTATCTGCCGCACTAAACAAAGCAAAAAAGGTAATCGGGTATTGTTTCACGTCTCTTAACGTGCTAAATTACTTGACTTGAGGCAAATGAACAATTGAGGCTCTTGCAAAACCCTCTCGGACACAAGCCGTCAGGCTTGCATCTGGGAGATTTTTTGCTGGATTTTCGATGATGCGGCGGGGTGCCGCAGAACAACCGGGCGAAACAGGGCTTTTCCCCTGC
>JAAYLN010000104.1 GCA_012521875.1 Lentisphaerota bacterium
AGGAAATCAGGAAGGCAGGAATGTTTGTTGAGGGGGCGGCGCGCTGAAGCAGGCGCGATGCGGAGGCTGCGACGGGTGTTTTTAGCTACGGATGACGCGGATTTGCGCGGATTTTTTTGGTGGTGGGTGCTGCGCGCGGAGCAGGCGCGATGCTGGGGCTGCGACGGTTTTTTTTGACAGGATGACAGGATTCCATGATTGTTTGTTAGCGGGGTGGTGCGCGCGGAGCAGGCGCGATGCTGGGGCTGCGACTGGTGTTTTGAATCAGGAAATCAGGAAGGCAGGAATGTTTGTTGAGGGGGCGGCGCGCTGAAGCAGGCGCGATGCGGAGGCTGCGACGGGTGTTTTTAGCTACGGATGACGCGGATTTGCGCGGATTTTTTGGTGGTGGGTGCTCCGCGCGGAAGCGGGCGCAATGCGGGGGCGGCGACTGGTTTTTGAATCAGGAAATCAGGAAGGCAGGAATGTTTGTTGGTGGGGGCGGCGCGTGGAAGTGGGCGCGATGCGGAGGCGGCGACGGGTGTTTTTAGCTACGGATGACGCGGATTTGCGCGGATTTTTTGGTGGTGGGTGCTGCGCGCGGAGCAGGCGCGATGCGGAGGCGGCGACGGGTGTTTTTAGCTACGGATGACGCGGATTTGCGCGGATTTTTTGGTGGTGGGTGCTCCGCGCGGAAGCAGGCGCGATGCGGAGGCGGCGACTGGTTTTTGAATCAGGAAATCAGGAAGGCAGGAAGGGGTTTGAACCGCCAAGGCGCCAAGCACGCCAAGGGGTGGACGCCAGGAGGGGAATTGGTTTAACCGCAGATGTCCTGCTTCGCAGGCGCATATGTCTACGCATATGTCCGCAGATTTGAGCGGGTGTCACAGGCGGGATGATGATGGTGGTCGATGCCGCCGGCAATCAGCTTCGATGGGGGTTGACGGGGGTCGGCCGGGGTCGATGGGGGTCGAGTGTCTGGGGAGTTGCAAGGCAGCCACGAAGGCCTAAAAAGGCAGGCAGTGCGGGGCAGAGCGGGGCAGGCATGCCTGCCCGCGCAGCCCGGCGCAGACAGGAATGTCCGCGCCACACTGGGGCAGCATTCGTAGATGGCCATCGCTCCTGTCGCCACCTGTCGATACCCGTCGATACCCGTCGGCAGTTCCGGCAGTGCCGGCGGTCTCGAGGACGAGGACGATTGGCCTGGCCTTATGCGCTTCTGACGCTCCATCTTTCGCTTCGACAAAGCGTAGGGACAAAGTGTGGTGACGAAGCGTAAAGGGACAAAGTGTGGAGACAAGGTGCGGGGACAAAGTGTGGAGACAAGGTGTGGAGACAAGGTGCGGGGACGAAGCGTAGCCGACAAAGCGTGGAGACTAAGTGTGGAGACAAGGTGTAAGCGCGGAGCACCCACTTAATCCCACACTTAATCCCGCTCTTAAACGGCACGCTTACTCCATCCGCTTACTCCATTTTCGCGTGCATTCGCGCATTCGCGGCGCCCCTTTCGCGCTTTTCGCGTTTTTCGCGGTTAAAAAATCACCATCCATTCGCGTCTACTCGTGCATTCGCGGTTCCGATTCCCCGCGCCTCCGTGCCTCCGTGAGAGACCACCAGATGCTTTCGACAAAGGCGACAAAGTTACCGGCAAAGCTCGCGACAAAGTGGGGGCTGCGGGCTCCCGCTCTCCAGACGCCATCCATGCGCGCCTTGTCACCAACCGATTACCTTTTTGCGTGCTTTTGGGCGTGCTTTTAGGATTGCGGAAAACGGCAGATTGGCGGATAGTATGGGGCTAAGCAATGAGCTTTAATTTTCACAGAGAGCCCATGGCAGACCGGCGCGGCGCGCGCACGCGCGCGGCATGGCGGTGGCGCGTGGCGGTGCTGCTGGCCGCGCTGGCGCTGGGCGCGGCGACCGCCACGGCGAGCGAGCTGGCGACGGCACAGGCCGCGCTGGCGGACGGTCTCTACGATGTGGCGGAACGCCATCTGATGCGCCACCTGATCCAGAACCGCGCCCGCCCGCCGGCGGAGTCGGTTACGGCGCTGGCCTGGCTCTGCCAGGCGATAGCCATGCAGCAGCGGCCGGCGGACGTGCTGCACCGGCTCTCCACCCATCCGGAGATTGTTGAAGCGGGACGCTCTGTGGGCGTCTTCGACTTCTGGAAGGCGCGGGCGCTCTTCGACCTGGGACGCGTGCAGGAGTTGCAGGAGCATGTCCGCGGCCTCTCGCCCGGTACTATGCAGGAGCCGTACGCGACTGGCCTGCGGCGGCTGGTGGCCCGCGCCCAGTTGGCCGTCGGCGACATGGCCGGTGCGCGCACGGCGTTTGGCGAGGTGGACCGGGGGACGACAAACCTCCTGATCCGCGCCGAGAACCTGCTCGAGTGGGCGCAGGCCGAAATGGCTGCCGGCGACATGGCCGCCGGCGAGGCGCTGCTGCGGCGCCAGACGGAGCTGGGGCCGACCAACCTGCCCCTGCCGGCCGCGGCGCTGGGCCGGCTGGTACAGGCGCAGCTTTTGCGGTCGCGCGGCCAGACGGAGGAGGCCGGGGCGCTGCTGGGACGGCTGGCGGAAGATCCGGCCACGCCGCCCGGCAGCCGCGCCGAGGCGTGGATCGAGCTGGCCGAGCTGGCGGCGGCACGCGGCCTGACGAATGTTGTACGGCAGGCGGGGGTCAAGGTGATGGGGGGTGATGTGCCGCTGCGCCAGGCCTGGCGTCTCACCCTGCGTTACGGAAGCATACTGGTGACCTTCCCCGATATGGTGGCCGAGGGAGCCGATATCCTGAAGCGCTGCATCCGCGAGCAGCCGGGCGCGCCCGGTGCCGCCACGGCGCAGATGGCGCTGGCGGATGGCTGGCTGGCGGCGGGCTCCAACGTCCAGGCGGTGGCGGAGTACCGCAACTACCTCGAGACCTATGGCGAGGCGGAACGGGTCTTTCCGGCCCTGCGGGGACAGGCGATGGCGCTGTTGCGCCTGGGCAACCGCGCCGAAGCGGCCACGACCTTCCAGAAGGCGGCCCAGGCCACGGCCAACCCCGTCCAGCGGGCCGAATGCCTGTTGAAGGCCGCCGACGCCCTGCATGCGGATCGCCGCTACGAGCAGGCCGCCGCGCTCTACGGGCAGGTCACCAGCCTGGTGCCGACGAACGCGCTGGCGGTGTCGGCCGCCTTCATGGCCGCCGATGCCTTCGAGCGCATGGGACGTGCCGAGGCGGCCGAGGCGGCCTTTGCACGCCTGGCGGCCTCCGGTACTACGGAACATGCAGGCGAGGCGCGCCTGCGTCTGGCGCTGCTCTACGAGCGCCGCGAGGCGGTGGGCGACGCCCTGAATATCTATAGCCAGGTGATTGATGGGGCCACCAACAGCCTGCAGCGTGCCCCGGCCCTGCTGGGCCGGGGGCGCACGCACTACCGCAGCTACCAGTTCGAGTCGGCCATTGCCGATCTGGCGCGTGTCCGGGAACTGGCGCCCGCGCTGGCGGACGAGGCGGCGTATCTGGAGATCCTCGCGCTGTACGGTGCCGGGCGTGACGAGGAGGCTGCGCGTCTCGGCGAGGCATTCCTGGTGCGCCACGAGAATTCGGCCCTGCTTCCCGAGGTGGTGCTCTGGCTGGGGCAGCACGCCTACAACCGCAAGGCCTACGAGGAGGCGCAGCGGCGCTTTGCCGCGTTTGTCGAGCACTGGCCGCGGCATGTGCTGGCGGATGCCGCGCTGGTCATGGCGGGGCGCGCGGCTATCCGGCGCGCCGAGTTCCCGGCGGGAATCGAGCTGCTCGCGCGGTTGTCGCGCGACTATCCGCAGAGCAGCCATCTGGCCGAGGCGCGCTACCTGCAGGCCGATGCGCTCTGCGAGATGGCGCGCTTCGAGGAGGCCATCCTGGTCTTCGACGAGATTATCAACCGCTATCCCGAGAGTGTCTGGGTAACGCCGGCCTGGCTGCGCAAGGGCGACAGCCTGCTGGCCCTCGGCTCCAGCACGACAAACCGCTACGACGAGGCGCTCAAGGCCTACGCCGTGGTGCTGGCGCGGCAGGATGCCGACACGGCGGCACGGCTGCAGGCGGCCTTCAAGCGCGGGCGCTGTCTGGAGAAGATGGGCCAGATCGACGAGGCGCTCGACCACTACTATGACCAGGTCATGCTGCGCTTCCTGCGCGATCAGAATGCGGGACTGAAGCTGGACTCCGAGGCGCAGGCGTGGTTCGCGCGCGCGGCGATACAGGCCGCGACGGTAATGGAGACGCAGGGACGCCCCGAGGCCGCGACACGCGTCCTGCAGCGGCTCATAGACAGCCGGGTGCCCGGTGCCGCGGAGGCGCAGACGATTCTGGAGCGCATCCAGAATGACGCGCGGTGGCGCTGGCAGCCGACCCAGTGGATCGAGGGGGACGAGGAGAGGCAACCATGATGAATATTGACCTATGGCAGGAGGGGGGGCCGGTCTTCTGGCTGATCGTGTTCGCCGGCTTCGCTTCAGTAGCCGTCTTTCTCGAACGCCTGCTGCACCTGCGGCGGGCACGCATCCACTATGCGGATTTTCTCGAGGGGGTCTTCAATATCCTTGGCAAGGGCAACGTGCGCGAGGCGCAGGCGCTATGCGATGAGGTGCCGGGGCCGGTGGCCCACCTGATGCGCGTGGCCATCACGTACCGCGATGAACCGCGCGAGGTGCTGCGGTACATGCTCGACAATGCCGGACATGCGGAAATCTCGCGCATGGAGCGGCGGCTCGGCGTGCTGGCGACCATCGTCCAGATCACGCCCCTGCTGGGCCTGCTGGGCAGCCTGCTCGGGGTGCTTGAAACGGTTCTGGTGCTGCGCAGCCAGGCACCGCTGGTACAGTCGGTCGATGTGACGGGCGGGCTGGTGCGTGCCCTGATCGCCTCCATCGCCAGCCTGATGGTGGCGGCCCCCGCCCACGCCATGTTCAATCTGCTGGCCATCCGCATCGACCGCATCGTGCTCGATATGGAACAGGCCAGCAGCGACATCATCTCCTTCATGGGGCGCCTGGCGATGACCGCGGCACCCACGGAGCGGACGCAGCAGGGCGGGTGAGGTCATGGCCAGGCTGACGAACGAGTGGGGCTCATGGAACAAGGGCGGGCTACGGGCGCGTTTCCGTACGCGCAGTCGCATCGTCAACAGCTTCCTGCAAGTCGTGCCCTGGGTTAATTTCGCGGTGGTCCTGGCCCTCTTCCTGTCGCTATCGGGACGGCTGACCCTGCAGCCGGGGGTGGTGTTTGAACTGCCCCGCGCCCCCTTCCGCGAGGGCCTGCAGCGGGGCCTGTCGCTGGTGATGCTCCGCGCGGATCGTCCGCAGGGCGAGGAGACGCTGGTCTTTTTCGACGACGTGCGCTACCAGTTCGGCGTGCCGGAGCAGGATGCGCAGTTGCGCGATGACCTGTCGCGCGCGGCGGGACGTCCGGACGGGCGGCAGCTTTTGCTGATGGCCGACCGGCGGGTGCCGCACGGTGATGTGATGGCGCTGGTCAACCTGGCCCGCTCGGCCGGCATCCAGCGGGTAAACGCCGCCTTGAAGCCCGAATGAAGACGCGGTGGACAGGGATTTGGCGGCGCAGGCTGGCGGTACAGCGACGCAGGCTGAGGCGGCGGCGGAAGGAGCCTGCGGGCTACCGGATGCGCCGCGAGCGCCTCGGCGAATGGGCCGTGGCATTGGTTCTGGCGCTGATGGCGGGGCTCTGGCTCTGCTGGCCGAAGGGCAGCTACCGGGCGCGCGTGCCGGCACGGCTGCCGGAACCCGGCGCGGCCTATGTCATTGTCGAGCACTCCAGCAGCCCCCTGATGCAGCGGCCCGACCGGCTGGCACACCAAGGGCGGGACGGGGGCGGCGTGGAGCCGCTCTTCTCCCTGCTGCCGGCGGTACCGCCGCCATCGCCGCCATCGCCGCCGCCCTATACCGATATGGCGGTAGTTCCGCCGGAATTGCCGCCGGCGCGCGTGCCGCGGCTGGCACCGGCCCCGCTGGTGGTGGGGCCGCGGCTTGATCCGCTGCCGGGTGCGCCGGTTGTCCGCGAGAGGATCGTGAAGCTGTCGCCCGCCCTGCAGGCGGCCGGTTTCCGCTTCACGGAGCCCGGGGGGCTGGCCGGTGAGGCGGGACGCATCTGTTTCCGGGTGCTGCTGGGGGCGGATGGGCGGGTGGCCGCGCTGCTGGATGAGGCCCCGGGGGAGAATGCGGACGCCCGGCTGGCATGGCGCCGGGCGCTGCTGCCGGGCACCGGCACGACCAATGCCGCCGGGATGGTCGAGGCCGAGTGGTAGCGGCACCACGCGTGGCGGCGTGGTGCCCGGCAGTGGCAGTAGGCAGTGGCAGTAGGCAGTGGCAGTAGGCAGTGGCAAGATTTGTGATTGGTTGTGCTTCGCTCTTCCTTTTTTGCTCATCCCCGACAAGCCCGTTGTCGTCGAGCGCCGGGGACGCATCTGCAAAAGCGCGCAAGCGCAGGGCGACGCCGTTCCGGCTAGCCGCGCGCGGGGCTCTGCGCTGCCCAGGCGCCCAGAACTGCTCCCGCCAGTAATACGGCATGGTAGCGGGTATGGGGCGCCAGCCACCGGCAGTACCGGCAGGCACGGCAGTACCGGCAGTACCGGGGCTCGAGGACGAGGACGAGGACGAGAACGAGAACGAGAAAGCGCCCCGCCCCCCGCCCGGCGCCGCCGGGTCATTCTCGTAGCACCGGACCTCCGTGTCCGGTGACAGAGACAGCTTGCGACAAAGCGTAGGGACAAGGTGTGGAGCGACTAA
>JAAYLN010000105.1 GCA_012521875.1 Lentisphaerota bacterium
ACTAAAACGGCACTAAAACAGGAAGGGCGGAATCCGCATGGCGGGTTCCGCCCTTCTTTATGTTCCCATCCCCTGCCCCGGTTGGCCTGGAACACCCCACCCGCTTGCTCCTTCGCGTTCGACAAAGCTCACGGCAAAGCTCGCGACAAAGTGGGGGCTGGATAATCCTGACTACCCCGCAGGGGCAGTCAGGCTACTAGGCCAAGGCCTTGAGCATATCCTTGATCATGCGCTCGCGCGACTCGATCGACTCGCAGAGGCGGAATTGCACGCGGGCGCGGTTGAGATTCTGCTCGGGATGGCGCGTCTTGAAGTAGACGTTGCCGGCAAGGTAGTCCTGGAAGAAGCGCAGCCCGAGCTCGAAGGTGATCAGCCGGATTGAATTGAAGAGGTGGCGGTGGTCGGCCTCCGTCATGAACTCGTTGGCCTGGCTGAGATAGCCCTTGCAGAAGGCCATGCAGAGATCCATGTCGAAGACGACCTTGTTGAGGTTAAGCTCCTCCTCGCCGGCGGGGTTGCAGATCGAGCGCACCGCATCGCCGAAGTCGTAATGCACCAGACCGGGGCTGACGGTGTCGAGATCGATCATCGCCGTGCCCTTGCCCGTGAAGTCATCGATCATGATGTTGTTGACCTTGGGGTCGCCATGCATCACGCGCAGGGTCAGCTCGCCGCTCTTGATCGCATCCTGCAGCACATGCACGAAGTCGCGCCGGTTCTCGATGAACTTGGCCAGCCGCCGGGCCTCCATCGAGGCGTTCAGCCGCTCGGCCCCGCCGGGCGTGGCGATGGTGGCGTCGTAACGCTCCAGATAGCGCGGCGTGATGTGGAAGCCGGGAAGCGGATCATGGAGTTCTTCGGTGTCAAGGTCGAAAACCAGCTTGTGGAAGTGCGCCAGCACCGCGCCGCACTCGGCGGCATGCTCCGGCCCCTGCGTCTCGTCAAAGGCGGTCGCCGAGGCGACCTTCGTGATAACCCGCCAGTAGTCGCCACGCTCATCAACATAGAAGTCTCCCCCCTCGCGGGTGTTGATAAGCTTCGGCATCTGCCAGACGCGGTCCGAATCAACCACCTCCTTCTCGAGCTTCCGGTGGGCATGGGAGATCAGCAGCCGGAGGTTGTCCATGATCAATTCCGGCTTCTCGAAGACAGCACGGTTGATCCGCTGCAGGATCACCTGTTGTTCGTCAAAGGTGTTGCGGAAGATGGCCAGATAGGTGTCGTTGACGTTCCCGGTACCCGTCGGGTTGATAGTGACCAGACGTCCGGGTATGTCAAACTTGTTGACTAGGACAGAGAGTTCCATAAGGCGACTTCTTAAAAGATGAACAATTGCATTAAGTATACGCTCTTGCATTCCTGATGTCGAAGCTGAAAACTGTTGCGAGTAATCGGCTAGTGACAGGGGTGGCGCGGGGATGATTTGAGATTTGTGATTTGAGATTGTGATTGCCGCTTCGCTCGTCCTCGTCCTCGTCCTCGTCCTCGAGTGCGGAGCACCAACTATGAACTCTCTCTTAATCGGAACGCTTACTCCACCCGCTTAATCTTTCGTGCATTAGCGGCTAATCTTGGCGGCCTTGGCGTCTTGGCGGTTTGGCTCCTCTGTGCGGCTCGCCGGTCGCACCGCGTAGCGGCGCGACGGGGACGGCTCGCCCTACCCTTCGGCTCGCTGTACCGCGAGCTTATCAGGGGCGGCGGGCGGGGCGGTTCGGTACAGGCGCATCGAATGTGAACGGAAAAGCCGGAACGCTGGAGCCCGCCGCCTGCCTGTCGGCAGACAGGTCCCCGGCGGTAACGTTCGCCACTCATGCGCTCAACAATGAACCGCGGAGACCGCGGGCTCCAGAGTGCATGTGAAGCGAACGGGATGCCGGGGCTTCGATGGAATCGAGTGATTCGACAGATTCGATTTGCCCGATTATCTCGATTCATTCGATTCGCTCGACGGTTATTCACGGATTTCCTCATTCGTGTTCGACAAAGTGTGGAGACGACGCGTAGCCGACAAAGCGTGGAGACAAGGTGTATTGTTGCTTCCCTGCCACCTCCCTGTCACTAACCACTAACCACTAACCGATTGCTGATCCGCGATTGCGTGTATGGGCGGTATGCGCTAAACTACAATGCATGTTGCCATCTGCTCCAGACGATCAGGATACCACCTTTACCGCCGCCGGATCCGCGCCCCGGCGCGGACGGATTGTGGCTGTGGTAGGCCGTCCCAACGTCGGCAAGTCGGCTCTCTTCAACCGTATCACGGGGCGGCGCGTGGCGATCGTGCATGACGAGAGCGGCGTCACGCGCGACCGGATCGTCCGCCGGGTACCCTGGGAACCGGCCCCCTTCGACCTTGTCGACACCGGTGGTGTGCGCCTGACCCGCGGCGAACGGGCGGAGGATCTTATCGAGGCGGGGGTCATCGAACAGGTCGAGGCGGCGCTGACGGAAGCCGCCGCCGCGATTCTCGTGGTGGATGGCCAGACCGGCCTGCACCCGTTCGATGAGGAGGTGGCGCAGATGATCCGCCGCGCGGGTGTCCCCTGCTGCATTGCGGTCAACAAGTGCGATCTGCCGCAGCACGAGGCCATCTTGCCGGACTTCGCGCCGCTGGGCTTCGCGCTCTATCCGATCTCCGCAATCCATGGCCGCGGGGTAGCCGCGCTGCTGGACGAGATAACGGAAGCCCTGCCCGCCGGCGAAACTGCCGCGGCGGATCAGCCGCTCCGGGTGGCGGTGGTCGGGCGTCCGAATGCCGGCAAGTCTTCCTACATCAACCGCATCCTGC
Organism: Lentisphaerota bacterium; assembly: GCA_012521875.1. GTDB lineage: Bacteria > Verrucomicrobiota > Kiritimatiellia > RFP12 > JAAYLN01 > JAAYLN01. The sequence continues at coordinate 2,789 of JAAYLN010000105.1, forward strand.
GCAGCCAGCGGGTGATCGTCTCGGAGGTTGCCGGCACGACGCGCGACAGCATCGAGATCCCCTTCACCATCGGCTCCGGCCCGGGTGCCCGCAACTATCTCCTCGTCGACACGGCCGGCATGCGCCATGCCCACCGCATCGACAACGCCGTGGAGCGCTTCAGCCTCTTCCGTGCCGAGCGTGCCGTCAACGATGCCGACATTGCCGTGCTGATCATGGATGCCGTGCAGGGGCCGACGCTGCAGGACAAGCATATCGCGGCCATGATCGAGAAGGCGCGCAAGGGTTGCGTGCTGGCGGTGAACAAGTGGGATATCGCCATGGAACAGGGCATGACGCAGGCGCGCTACGAGCCGGCCCTGCGCGCGGCGATGCCCTTCATGAAGCACTGCCCGGTCGTTTTCATCTCAGCGCAGGACGGCTTCAACGTGCGCCAGAGCCTGGCAGTGATCGACGAGGTGGCGGCCAACGTCCGCCAGGTGCTGCCGACCGGCCCGCTCAACCGCGTGCTGAACCAGGCTGTCGCACGTATCAACCTGCCGGGGGCCGGCTTGCGGCGGCTGCGGGTCTTCTATGCCACGCAGAC
>JAAYLN010000106.1 GCA_012521875.1 Lentisphaerota bacterium
CCAAATAAGCCAGACAGGCGTCCTGCGTCGCAAACCGGCGATCCAATTCGGCCATGCTGGTCGGATAGTCGTTCATGGACGGGCATACTACATGTTGTGGTAGGTTGAGTCAACTGCATACCCAGTTCAAGTTGTTTAAACGGTTTAAGAAGGCCGGGCTGACCTTTCCGAAGGATCCCGACTACGTTGATAGGCACATTAGGATGGACGACCCTTGGGCCAAGCGGGGGCAGAAGATGCCGTCCTCGAAAGACCTCTCGAAGCCGTATCGCCATGCCTCGCTCAAGGCGCTCTCCAATGCGGACATCGTCCGTTACATGGGCGATGGCAATAGCATCTCGGAGCTTAAATGGGCGAACGTTCTCAAAACCCACATTCCCACCAACTTCTGGACTCTCGACCCGAAATCAGCCGCGCTGGCCACGGCGGATGCGAACAGATATCCCGTACATCAGAAGTGTTTTCGCCTCGCTGTGGATGACCGGGACGGCCGGAAACCGCCTGATACCTGTTCCATATCCTTCACCTATGTCTCCGACAGATCCTACAATGCGGTGGACCGCCACTACTTCCTCCGCGCTGACCCGCAGCGATCCTATCTGGCCTATGCCAGATCGTGGGCTGGAGGTGTGGTCTTCTACAATGTCGTCCACGACCAACCCGCCTTTGACTTCCGCTTCTGTGAGATGAGCTACGGGGATGCCAGGCATTTCGCCCACACGATCTGGTGGCTGAACCGGGTGCGCTCTCACAGCGTTGTTGCCAGCGAAGGCGTAAGCATGATGCATTCATCGGCAGATGGCATGGGGCGCCTCGTCATCCGGCAGGAGGGCGGAGACGATCTCGTCATGATCGCTAAAACCATGTGGGCTGGCCTCATATCCGAGAGATGGCGCGCCGACTTCACCCCGGAAGTGTGTCTCAATCTTGCCTCGTTCCTGATTGCCGACGCGTTGCCCGCCCGCCTGGGTGACCAATGGTCCAGATTCGAACCGAAGCATTCACAGGGCATCCTGGCCCGTCGGCCAAGCGCGCCCCAATACGAACAAGAAGAGCTGAAGCGCATCCGGACGCTTACCGGGACCTTCCTTGATCTGTTCTCTTCGGATCAGACTTCCATCTCGTTCGCCATCGTTAGGGAGGCGGCACGGGCGGCGGGTGGTTTCGCATACACGAACCTCGCGGCCAAGCTGGCTGGCATCCGGGCCGGGCTGCCGGTGGAAGGTGCGCCCAAACGGACGGAGGCTGAGATCAGGGCTGAGATTGAGGAGATCAACGCCGTCAAGCCGGACGACAAGGGGTGGGAGAACGCCATGGAGAAGCGGACCGCGCTGTTCGAGGAGCTCATGGCCCTCTACCGCGACACGGACGTCGATAGTGTGCAGGCACTGCGAGACAGCATCTCCTTGTCAATGAGGCAGCTCCAATGTGCCGATGATCCAAACGCACTGCAGGAGTGGGCAATCTCGAGGGAGCCTGGCTGTCAATGGGCGCTGCAGCGCCTGAAGGATAGGGATCGCAAGCGCTATGTGGCGGCGCTGGAATGGTGGATGAGGAACTCGAAGGAAAAGTGGGCCCGCCAGGCCTTTGAGGCTGTCGCCGCGGAGGACTCCGAAAGGGCGGCGGAGATTGCCAAGGGGATTCCTCCGCGCCAGAAGGGGGATCTGGCCGTCTCCGCGTTCGCCCATCTCGCAGAGGTGGACAGGATCCCCGACGAACAGCAGCGTATCAAGGCGCTGATCGACGTCGCGCTGGATCCCGGGAGCGGCTGGGAGGAACGCGGCAGGGCCATCGAGCTGCTGGTTCCGCCGGATCAGCCGTTGCGTTATCAGGCCAGGGATGTTGACGCCGCGCTGGTGAAGCTTCTCAGTCCGGAGATGGCCGATGATGTGATCAACTTCACGCTTGGGCGTGCGTGCCGTGGCCTCGCGCGGCGGGGAAGAACCGAATACTTCGACAAGATCGAGAGGGTGCTGGAGAGTGCGGATGTCGGCACGATATACAGCGAGGTGCTGGGTTCTCTCGCACACCTGGCGCAATGCGACCCTGCCAAGTACAACCCACGTCTGCTGGCCATCCTCAAGCCTCAGTTGAAAAAGACCAACAAGAGGGTTCCGGATCTTCTGATGGCGGTCTGGTCGGCGGATCTGCGCGGGTTGGCGCCCGACTTGGAAAGCATCGCCACGGCCACACCTGACGACTACGAGGACGAAAAAGCCCATAGTTGCGGAGGCGAGGAAAGTGCCATTGAAGGGCGTCTTCACTTGGCCAGGCAGATTCTGTCCCTGTGGAACGAGGAGGATGCGCTTACGCGGTGCCGATTGTTGCTGGCTTTCGGCTTCAATCATGCGTTTGAGCTTTTTGAAGAGCAGGCACCGGAACGGTTGACCCGCATGAGGATCGAGCTTGACAAGACAGCACAGAAGCTGACCCGGGATGAGCGGAAGGCGGCAGACGGCTTCCTCCGGTGGTATCAGGATGAGCACATCAACAAGGAGGATGAGCCGGCATATCGCGGTCTCCGTGCCAAATTTGCCGCGTTGGCTCGAACCGTGCTGAATCTCCCTCTCCAGTAGGCAGTGTCAGTAGGCAGTGCTGCCTGTAGACGCGGCGTCCCCGCCGCGTGCAGATGGGGCTAAAGAGAAGGCGGCAGGGGAGGACTGCAAGCCCACAACTGCAAGGCCATGCCACTTTCCCGTTCGCTCCATATGCGCTCTGGAGCCCGCGGTCTCCGCGGTGTGCTGATGAGGCGCATGGATGGAGAACGTGGCCGCGTGCGGGTGGCAGCCCTGAAAGTGCGGGACATACCAGCCCAGGGCAACGCCCTGCGTAATAGACAAAAGAACGGCTAGCCCTGAAGGGGCGTGACATAGTCCTTGAATAGAGGGGATATTTACCAGACGATAGGACGGGCTTTCAGCCCTTGTATCGCTTCGCCGATGCTTCCCAGGGCGTTGCCCTAGGCTGGAATAGGGCACGCCGTTGGCGCTATTTGTTCTGTCTGACGAGTCTGACTAGTCCGACGCGTCCGCCATGTCTGACTGTTTCGGACATGATAGCACGAAACTGCCGGCTTCGCCGTACCGCGAGCTTGTCCTGGTGCGGCGGACGGAGTGCTTCGGTACAGGCGACAGCCCAAACTTTAGAACTCCCGAACTTTAGAACTTCCCCCGCGCTCCATCGCTCCATCGCTGCATTTGGCCGGGACGGCTTCGCCCTTTCGCGTTTTTCGCGGTTAAAAAAACACCTTCCATTCGCGTCCATTCGCGTCCATTCGCGATCCCATTGCACGCTCCTTCGCTCCATCACTGCGGCTAGCCGGGACGGCGTCGCCCCACCTGTGCTGGCGCGCCTTTGCGGAAACTTTCCGGGCACCCGACCCCGTCGACCCCCGTCGAGGCTTGTCAACGACAGCATCGCTACTGCCTACTGCCACTGCCTACTGCCACTGCCTACTGCCACTCCCCGTCTTCCCTTCCCGCGCCTCTGTGCCTCTGTGAGAGACTCCCTACTACCTGCCTACTGCCACTGCCTCTGCCTACGGCCCACTGTCTTCCTGAGTTCTTGAGTTCCTGATTAAAACCCAGTCGCAGCATCCGCATCGCGGTTGAGGACGCGGACACCAATCCCAAATCTGCGGACATCTGCGATATCTGCGGTTAAAATTCTCTGCGACTCTGCGTTAAACTTGTCGAGGACGAGGACGAGGACGTTCTATCCATCCGCGTTCCGGCTGCCTTTCAGCAGTTCCCCACGGGCGCGGTAGGCGGCCTCGCGGGCGAGGCAGGCATCGACCAGCTCGCGGACCTGCTCCAGCGTCCGCAACTGGCTTAGCTGGCTGCGGGCCCAGGAGACTCCCTTGAGTCCGCCCAGGTAGCGGAAGAAGTGGCAGCGGAAGCCGATCACAGTGGCCGCCTCGGGATCAAGCGCATCCGCAGGCAGCGGGTATTTAGCCGCGATCGCCCGCAGCCGCTCGACCTCGTCCGCCAGATGCTCGAAGAGCACCGCGCGGAGCTCGTCCAGATCCGGCCGTCCGTCCGCAGCGGGCGCGTCGGGGTCGGCCAGTCCCGCCGCCACATCCCTGAAGATCCAGGGACGGCCGATGGCGGCCTTGCCGATCATCAGCGCCGCGACGCCGGTCTCCTTGATGAAGTGGCGTGCCGAGGCGGCATCGCTGATCCCGCCGTTGCCGATGATGGGGATGCGCGCGCGTGAGCGCACCTCGGCCACGAGGGGCAAGTGTACCGTGCCCGCATGGCCCTGTGTGGTGAAGCGTCCATGCAGGGCGAGAGCCGTCGCGCCGGCCTCCTCGATGGCCTTGAGAAAATCGAAGACCGCGATCTCGCGCGGATGGGGGCCGAGGCGCGTCTTGACGGTGACAGGCAGGTCGCAGGCGGCGCGGATGGCCGCCACGATGCGTCCGGCCAGTCTGGGCTGGCGCATCAGTCTGGCACCGGCACCGCTCCGCGTGATACGCGGCACGGGGCAGCCGGCGTTGATATCAATGGCGCAGAAGCGTCCGGTGGCCGCGATCAGCCGTGCGGCTTCGGCGAAGCCGGCCGGGTCGGTGCCGTAGAGGTGCGCCACTACCGGTCCCTCGTCCGGCAGGGTCTCCAGCAACTGCCACGTCTTTTCCGAGTCGTGGATGAGTCCGGCGGCGTTGACCATCTCGGTATAGGTCAGACGGGCACCGTAACGGTGGGCGAGGCGGCGGGTGACGGAGTTGGTGAAGCCCGCCATGGGCGCCAGCAGCAGGGGCGGGGTACCATCGGGGGTGGGACGCAGCAGCGCCGCGAATTGCGTGTGCGGCGATGGAGAGGCAGATGCAGATGCGCCTTCATGCCCGCAGGTACGGGTGCGGCGCGGCAGGTCAGCGGCGCCACTCATCCAGTTGCTCCGCCAGGGGCGCGGTCACGATCTCGTAGAGCCGCCAGTCGCCCCAGTCGCCTGCGAAGAGGGCGCGTTCCATGCCGTGCGAGTAGATGTCGCCATGCCGCCAGACGGTACACTCCAGCGCCGCCTCGGCCTCGGGACGCGGTACCAGCAGGAAGAGGTTCTGGCGGGTGTAGCGCTCGCGCAGCGTGCCGACATGCAGATCGAGGCAGGCGACGAAGCGCTCCCGCTGCTCGCCCTCGAGCAGCCCCAGCCCGCGGTAGCTGCAGACGAAGATGCGGCCGTAGGGCGTGCGCGACATGACATCGTTCTCGATGGCATCAAGCAGGGCGCACCGGGTCTGGCGGCTCTGCGTGATGCTCCGGTATCCGGGCTCCTGCAGTGCGCCGCGCACCCAGGCCACCGCCAGTACCGCCGTGCAGAGGAGCGCCGCGCCCCGGCGGATGCGGGCGGGCGGGTGCGCATGGGCGGCCTGCAGGGTGGCAATGAGCATCAGCAGGGCGATCAGGGTCAGCATGGTTGTGGCGGTGCCGGCGGCCCAGGCGAAGCCCAGGCCGTGCAGCACGAGGATCCAGATGCCGAGGGCGACACCACCCAGGCCGAGGAGCGTGGTGCGCTGGTCGCGATGCGCGGCGGCCAGTAGCGCCAGCAGTCCGCAGCAGGCGAGGGCGGCGATGTCGTGGAACTGCAGCGCGTTGATGGACCATCCCTGCCAGCGCGTCAGGCCGCGGATCAGGAAGCGACAGGCGTAGAGGGCATCGGAGAGGATCAGGCGGCTCATCAGCGTCCAGATGCCCATGGCGTAGAGGGCCGGCAGGAGACCGAGGATCAGGAGCCCCTGGAAGCGGGGACGCCTGACGGGATCCAGCAGCGCGACGATCGGCAGCAGCAGCGCGAGCAGCAGGGTCAGCCCCGCAAGCGGCGCGCCGCAGAGTGCCAGGAGGGCCAGCGCGAAGGCGAACTTGACGAGGTCTTCCAGTTGGCGGGTCGCGTACCAGTCGGCAAACTTGATCAGGGTGAGGGTGGCCACGGTGAGTGTGACAGCCGCCTGGGGCTCCAGCACGGCTTCGGCGCGGCTGGCCAGCAGCAGGAGCGTGATGAGCCAGCAGTCGAAACCGGTCCAGGGCGGCAGGCTGCGGCGGCAGAAGTGCAGCAGCAGCCGGAAGAGGCAGGCGAGGGCAATCAGCACCGTCACGCGCGAGACGAGCGGTACCGCGCCACCGCCGGGCAGGAGCGCGGCGGCGGGGAGTCCGGCGAGGGTGGGCAGTGGGGCATGCCAGAGGCTGCCGACCAGCGCCTGGCGGCCCTCGGTGGTGCCCGCGACCATCTCGCGGCAGATGCCGTCGAAGGTCCAGCTCCGGACGGCAACGTCAGAGCCGCGCGGTGCCAGCAGCCCCACGAAGAGGATGGCCGCGAGCAGGGGCAGGAGCCATTCCACGAGCTTGTTACGAGGAGAGGCCATGCTGGGTCTTTTCCCAGTGGAAGGGGTTGGAGAAGAACTGCAGGAAGGCGCGCCAGCCGCTGATGCTCATCAGTGCCCAGTAGATGGGGGTCAGCAGGTTGGCCCACATGAGGCTGTCGTAGCGCCGGCGGTAGCAGCCGAGTAGGTTGATGTAGACGAAGATGAAGTTGCCCACGAAGAGGCAGAAGGCGCTCATGGCGAAAACCCAGCCGGGGAAAAGGGCGTCGACCCCCACCGGGCGGAAGATGAACCAGACCAGGGCCATGATCCAGAAGAAGGGGTTGATCAGTGTCGCGAAGACCGAGCCGCCGATCAGCAGGTTGAAGTGCAGGAAGTTGCGCAGGCCGAGCTCGCGCAGCAGCCGGAACGGGCGGCGCATGTGGACGAGCCAGGTCTGGATATAGCCCTTCTGCCAGCGGGTGCGCTGGCGTATCCAGAAGCGCAGGTTGCTGCAGGCCTCCTCCCAGGTGGTGGTCTCCGCCATGCGCGTCTCGTAGCCGGCGCGGGCCAGCCGCACCCCGAGGTCGCAGTCCTCGGTTACGTTGTAGGCATCCCACCCGAGCAGATCGCGGAGCACCTGCGTGTTGAAGTGGTTGGAGGTGCCGCCCAGCGGAATCACCGTGCGCCGCGCCGCCAGCCCCGGCAGGCAGAGGTCGAACCAGGCCGAGTAGTCCGCCGCGAACCAGCGCGTGAGCAGGTTGTAGCGCGGGTTGTAGTAGTTCAGGCACGACTGGATGCAGACGACGTTGTCAGGCGAGCGGTCAAAGGACATGACCGCCTTCTTGAGCTGGTCGGGTTCGGGCTTGTCCTCGGCATCGTAGATTACCAGATACTTGCCGCGCGCCAGATGCAGCCCGATGTTACAGGCCTTGGGCTTGGTGCGGGGAAAGGAGGGCGGGATCTCGGTGATGCGGATCTGCGGCGGCAGCACCTGCGCACGCGCGGCGTTCAGGGTTGCATCGTCATCGGCCTCCAGCAGCAGTTGTATGTCGAGCCGTTCCGGCGGGTAGTCAAGTGCCTTGAGCCCCGCGATCATCTGCGGAATGGTCTCGGGCTCCTTGTACATCGGGACGATAATGGAGTAGACCGGCCACTCGCGCGGCTCCTCGGCGGCGATCATTTCCGGTGTGAAGCGGAAGAAGGCGCCGGGCTGCGTGGCGGAGCGCACCAGCCACATCTTGTAGATGGTGGCCACCAGATAGAATACCGTGCAGAGCAGCACCAGCAGACGCGCGGTGGCGAGCGGGGCGCGTATCAGGCCAAACACGATCAGCGCCATCAGCAGTATGGCGGTGATGCGCTGCCCGCGCGTCACGGGCTCCTTGGCGCTCCATTCGGGATGCGTGTGGGCCAGTGCGAGAGGGTCGCAGGCGGCGGGAGATGGTTGTTCAGCACTTGTATTCACGGCAGTCGGATGGTGGTTGCCAGTATACAGCAAAGGGCGTGCCAAGGTTGGCGAGTCAATCAAGTTGAATCGCCGCGAGGAATCCAGAATCCAGAATCCAGAATCCAGTCGCGCCGCTGCCCCGGCTGGCCGCAAGCATGGCTCTGCCCTGCCCGGGCGTCTATACCTGCGCCTGTCTCGCTCGCATGTTGATCATACGACTTAGTCGTATGATCAAAGAGTGTAAAAGGTATGGTGATAGACGCGGCGGGGATGCCGCACCTACTACCTGCTTACGAGTAATACGGCATGGTAGCGGGTATGTGGCGCCAGCCACCGGCAGTACCGGTAGTACCGGCAGGATCGGCAGTCCCGGGTCTCGAGGACGAGAAAGCACCCCGATCCCCGCCCGGCTCCGCCGGGCTATTCTCGTTGCGCCGGGCGCCGGACCTCCGTGTCCGGCGACTCGACAAAGCGTAGGGACAAAGTGTGGAGACGAAGCGTAAAGAGACAAAGTGTGGAGACAAGGTGTGGGGACAAGGTGTAAGCGCGGAGCACCCACTCTAAACCCACTCTTAATCCCACTCTTAATCGGAACACTTACTCCACCCGCTTACTCTATTTTCGCGTCCATTCGCGGTTCCGTTTCCCCGCGCCTCTGTGCCTCCGTGAGAGACCACCAGTTGCTTTCAAAAATTGCGACAAAGTTACCGACAAGGCTCGCGACAAAGTGTGGGCTCTGGTCGGCATCCACTATTGCGGGTCGTCCCCAAGCATCATGCGCGCCAGCTTGTAGCCGTAGTTTGCCTTGTGCATCAGGATGGCATCGCGGATGGGCTGAGGCGCCTTGAAGTTGCTCTCGCCGGGCACCTCGTAGTTGAAGAGGCCGCTGTAGTTCGAGGCGCGCAGCTCATCAATGAAGGGATACCACGAGGCTTTGCCGCCGAAGGGGAAGAGGTGGTCGTCGTCCCTGCCCAGATTGTCGGCTATGTGCAGGGCGATCAGGGCGTCGCCCGCCTCGCGCACGAACAGCACGGGATCGCCACCCGACAGCAGGAGGTGTCCCGTGTCGAGGCAGATGCCGATCTGCTTCTCGCAGCCCGTGAGCCGGATGACGTGCTTCAGTTCCGAGGCATAGCGGAGATCGGCACGCAGGTTCTCCAGTGCCAGACGCAGTTGCGAGCCTTCCGCGGCGGCGGCGAGCTCCTGGAGACTGGAGGTACGCAGGTCGTCGATCTGCGCTGCCGACAAGCCGGCTTTCGCCGCACGGGCACTACCGGCATGCAGCACGGCCGCCTTGACCCCCAGCCGGATGCTGAGCTCGATCTCGCGCTTGAGGCAGTCCAGATCATTCCGGCGCTGGACCGGATCAATCTCCAGCGGATTGTAGGCGAAGGAGAGGTGGGACTGTTCTATGGCGATGCCGTGATCCCCGGCGCAGGCGGCGAAGGCCCTGGCCGTCTCGGCCAGTGTTCCTGGACGCTGCAGCAGGGCGTAGGCATGCTCAAAGGAGAGTTCCAGATGACGGTAGCCGCAGGAGGCGAGCTTGGCCAGCATCATTTCCGGCTCGTCGGCGATGAAAAGCGAAGACCACATCGAAATATGCATGTTGCGTGCTCCCCGCCGACGTGGCCGCAAAGCGACGGTCTTGTTGTCGGCGCGAGGGAGATAGTAGCAGGTGGGTGGCGGATGGTACAAGCCCAAGAGGGATTTGCGATTGGTCTCGCTCGCCCTCGTCCTCATGTTGATCATACGCCTCAGTCGTATGATCGAAGAGTGTAAAAGGTATGGTGGTAGACGCGGCGGGGACGCCGCAGCTACTACCTGCTCACGCCAGTAATACGGCATGGTAGCGGGTTTGCGGCGCCAGCCACCGGCAGTTCCGGTAGTACCGGCAGGATCGGCAGTCCCGGGGCTCGAGGAATCGCGGTAGGGACGCCCGTTGCCGGGCGCCCCCCGCACAGATCCCGGCGTGCGGGATTACCGCACCGGGCTCTTCGGAACTGCTCGCTTTGCACTCGGTCGTCAACACGGACTCGTAAAGGAAAACTGCATCTGCCTGCTTTCTGTGATTCGCGGCTCGGGCACCTTGTAGCGTTTAAGCATCGTTCTTAGGCGCGCCCATGTCATTCCCCCGCTTCTGGCTTCTGCGGTTGAGCCACTTGTAGAGCCCAGGTTCCACCAGTCGCCAGAACTTGTTCAGGCTGCGCCCGTTGCCACTTACGCCGTAGTATTGCCAGTATCCCCGGAGTTTATGCCTCAACCGCACCATAAGGGCGGGTATCCGCTCGCTCCGGTTGTCCCTGATCCACTCGGCGAATCTCTCGGCCGACCGCCGGAGGCGGCTCGGAGCTGTGCGCCGTTGCACTTTCCAGCTTCCCCGGCGGGTCGTCTCCCAGTGGTAGCGGAACCCGAGGAAGTCGAAGCCGCCGTTGTCGCCCGACGGGTTGCCCCGTTCAAAGCGCACCAGTCGCGTCTTCTCGTCCGAGAGTTCCAGCCCGAACTTGCCGAGCCGCGCGGGCAGTTCCTCAAGGAACCGCTCGGCGTCCTCGCGTCGCTCGAAGGCGACGGCGAAGTCGTCGGCATAGCGTAGCGCCGTGCATCGGCCTTTCGATTTCCGCATGACCACGCGGCTGAACCAGAGGTCCAGCGCATAGTGCAGATAGATGTTCGCCAGCACCGGTGACACCGCTCCGCCCTGGGGCGTCCCTTCCGTCGGATGCATGACTTGGCCATCCGTTTCGAGCACCCCCGCCTTGAGCCATTTGCGTATCAGCCGCAGAAACGGCTTGTCGTCAATGCGCAACCCAAGCATCTTGAGCATCCAGTCGTGGTCGACGTGCTCGAAGAAGCCCTTGATGTCCGCATCAACCACCCACGCATAGCTTCCACCCCCGAGCCTCGCCGCCCAGTCGCGGCTTGTGTCGAGGGCGTTGCTGCCGGGGCGGTAGCCCCGGCTAAGCGGCAGGAAGTCCACCTCGTAGATGGCCGTGAGCACCCTTGCCACGGCCATTTGCAGTATCTTGTCTTCCAGCACAGGTATCCCGAGGGGACGCAGTTTCCCGCCCCCCTTTGGAATGTTCACCCTGCGCACGAGTCTGGCGTGATACCGCTTGTGCTTTAGCTGCCCGACCAGTGCGGAGAGGTTGGACTCCAGGTCGCGCTCGTAATCCTCGAACGTCACCCGGTCAACCCCCGGCGCGGCATCCTTGCGCAGCGCACGGAAGCACTCGCGCAGGATTTCCTCGTTGAGCAGCATGTACACGTTGCGGAATCGCGCCTTCGGGTCGCGTCGCGCCCGATCCGCTATTCCCCGCAGTGAGGTTTGCAGTGTTTGACAGTCCTTCATACCCGTCCTTGCCTGTTC
>JAAYLN010000107.1 GCA_012521875.1 Lentisphaerota bacterium
CGGCGCATGGATGAAGAACGATACCGCCGGGGACGGCGGGCTCCAGCGTTCCGGCTTTTTCCGTTCGCATTCGCCGGCGCCTGTACCGAACCACCCCGTCCTCCGCCCAGGCGGAAGCTCACGGTACAGCAACCGGAAGGTAGGGCGAGCCGTCCCTGTCACGCCGCTACGCGGTGTGACCGGCGAGCCGCGCACAGGATGGCTTCAGCGTAAGCATACGGTACCGCTACCGAAAGGTGGGGCGACGCCGTCCCGGCTAGCCGCAGCAGGTATGAACCGCCAAGACGCCAAGAGCGCCAAGGGGAACCGCGAATAAGAATGGATGGTGTTTGTTTTTACCCGCGAAAAACGCGAAAAGCGCGAAAGTTGGAGTAAGCGGGTGGAGTAAGTGTGCCGTTTAAGAGTGAGATTAAGTTTGGGTTAAAGTGGGTGCTCCGCGCCTACACTTTGTCTCTACACTTTGTCCCCACGCCTTGTCGGCTACGCTTCGTCCCTGCACTTTGTCCCTACGCTTTGTCGAAAGCGAAAGCGCAAGCGGCAGCGATGTGCCAGACTAGACCTCTTCGTCCTCGTCCTCGTCCTCGGATCCCGGTACTGCCGGTACTACCGGTACTGCCGACGGGATGGGCAGGCGTCTGCTTGCCCGCAGCTCCGAGGACGGGCAGACGCTCGTCGCTCCCGTCCGGACGCCCGGTACTACCCCGTACTACCGCCTATACGTCAATATTGATCGGAGGTTGACTCCCCGCCCCCGCTGTCTATAATGAATGGCACGTGAGGGTACGGCTGTAATTGGGAAGGTCGCGACCGGAAAATCACGTATCCGCATGGGAGCGTGGGTTCATCACTTAAGGAGAGGACATGGCGAGCAAATCCGCGAGCATTTTCAAGAAGACTCTTATGCAGGCCACCTGGCAGGCCGGTCTGCTGCTATGCCTTGGAGCGCTGGCACTGACACCGGCGCGCCTAGCCGCGCAGGGTAGCCGCTGCATCAAAATCACCACCCCCGGCTATGCCGGCAGCGCACCGCTGACCAACTTCCCGCTGCTCGTGCGACTCTCGACGGACATCACGGGCTTCAACTACACGCTGTGCCAGACCAACGGCGCCGATCTCGTCTTCCGGGACGCCGGCAAGAATCTCCTGCCGCACGAGATCGACACCTGGGACACCAACGGCACCTCGCTCGTCTGGGTGCGCGTGCCGGAACTGACCAGGGACACCGTGCTCCGCCTCTACTTCAACGACCCGGACGCCATCGCGCCCGCCTTCACCACCAACGGCACCGTCTGGTCCGATGGCTACCGGGCCGTCTGGCACATGCGTGACGGCACGGGCGACACCAACATCATGGACTCGACCGCCAACCGCTTCGATGGCGTCAAGAAGGCGGCCGGCTCGCCCGCCGAGGCCGACGCGGTCGTCGGCAAGGGCCAGCAGTTCGATTCGAGTTCCATCAACCTCACCGGATTGACAGACACCTCAACCACGCACACGGTCTCGATGTGGCTCAAGAGCAACAGCTCGGCCAAGGGCCTGTATCCTTTCGATGTGGAGAGCGGCAGGTTCCTCTTTGGCTGGGGCAGCGACACCGCCGGCAAGATCGGGCTCTACCGTAGCGGATGGCTTCTCTTCGGCAACACCCCGAGCGCCAATGTCTGGCACCACATCGCCCTCTGCTGCGGCGGTGGCACGGCCACGCTATACGTGGACGGTCTCCAATACGGCACAGGGGCTTATTCGGGGGTGGGCTTCAGCGGCAAAGTGGCTCTGGGAAGCCGCTGGTCGATGGATAGCTACTACTTTCCAGGCGTGCTCGACGAGGTGCGCCTTAGCTCGGTGCTCCGCTCGCCGGACTGGATCGCGGCATCGTACGCGAACATGCTGCCGAACAGCACCTTCTGCGAATACAGTCCGGTCATGCCCACCCCCACCCCATCGCTGCAGATTGTCAGCCGCCCCACCGGCTACGGGGTCGCCGCTCCGGCCTACGGGCTCCACGAGGGGCTTGTGAGCGGCCACACCTACACCTGCTCGGTCTCGCGTCTCTGGAACAATGACACGGAAGGCTTCCGGTACATCTGCTCGGGATGGAAGCGCTACGGCATTGACCGCAGCACTTTCGATGAGACGCTGCTGGGCGAGGCGGCCACTAATGAACTGATCTACACCCACACGGACCTCGAGCGCCTGGAATGGCACTTCACACTTGAAGGCGTGCGCATCGCCGCGCCGGCCAACGCGGGCGGCTTCGTCGCGGTACCGCCGGAACACGCCGACGGCTTCTACACCATCGGCTCTACCGCGACGCTCACGGCGACCCCCTCCAACGGCTACGCCTTCGTGTGCTGGCAAGGCGACCTGCCGCCGTCCGTGGTCGATCCAAAGGCCGCCACGATCTCGTTCGTTGCCGACCAGCCGCGCCAGTTGACGCCGCTCTTCAAGCCAGCAGTGACCTTCCACGTCGCCACGACCGGCCTCGACACCAACGACGGCTCCGAACTGTCGCCCTTCGCGACGCTGACCAATGCCGTGGCACAGGCGACCGCAGTCTATGACGACGCCAACACCTACACCATCATCATCGAGGACGGCGCCTATACGCATGGCAACATCAAGATCAATGTGCCGCTGACCATCAGGTCGCGCAACGGTCTGGACTCCGTGACGCTCCTCAACTCGATTGCCATCGGCGCCGGCACAGGCAACACAGCCGACAACGTGGCCTTCTACCTCAATGCCGACGGCATCGTTCTGGACGGCCTGCTGCTCCGTGCGGTCTCCACCTCGACCGGACGCGCCATTACGGCTGTCAAGCAAGCCACCATCCGCAACTGCGCCGTGAGAGACTGGCAGACTGCCAACTACTCGGTAAACGGCATCGTGCTTTTAAGTGCCGACTCGATTCTCGATAACTGCGAGATCATCAACTGCCTTGTGCGTTCCTCCGGCGGACAGGCGCGGTACGGCATAGTCTATGTCAGCGGCAACGCGGCAATCTGCGACACGGTGATCACGAACTGCTCGCTTGTGAGGCAGCCCTCATCCAGCGGCTCCGCGATCTATGCCGCCGGCAACCAGGTGAACAGTCTGCTCGTCCGTAATTCACTGATTGCAAAATGCACCAGCGACCGCAGGGACACTACCGACATGGAACATGGCGGCGCCATCTACCTCTCCGGCGCCAACATGCACGCCGTACTTGAGAACGTGACGCTGGCGCACTGCAAGGACATCGGTCTGGGGGTCGCCGGGCTCAATGTGCGGAGCATTGCATCGCTGGCCGCCAGAAACATGCTCTTCTATGGCAACCAGAACTCCTCGACCGTGAAGGATGTCGGTTTCGCCTCCGGCATGGGCGTCAGGAGCCAGTTCGACAACTGCGCCTTTACCGCACCCATACCGGCGGAGATCGCAGGGAACGGGAATGTCACGGTTCACGAGCCATTTGCCGGCGAAGGCGACTACAGGCTGGCAATGTCGGCCGCGGTTGATGGCGGTGCCGCCCTCGACTGGATGACCGCAGACGCGACGGACATCTTCGGCCAACCGCGAGTCAACGGCACGTCGGTCGACATCGGCGCGGCCGAGTCAAGTCCGTCGGGGCCGCTCGCCTGCAATTTCAGTTGCGACACTACGCGCGGCATCGTGCCGCTCACGGTGAACTTCCAGGCCGTCGCGGGGGGCGGGAACCTGGACGGGCTGACCTACATCTGGTCGTTCCGCAACGGCGAGACGGTTGATCTCGCCGGCTCCGGCCCGGCCAATGCCTCACCGTCGTACACCTACACGGATGCGGGCTACTTCACGGTCAGCCTGACCGTCACCAACAACGCGGGCGAGCAAGCCACCACAACGGTGACGAACCTGATCTACACGCTACCACGGACAATGTATGTCTCGCCTGACGGTACAGCCGAAATGCCTTACGACACGTGGGCGAAGGCCGCCAGAAGCCCGCTGGATGCGGTCGCAATTGCAGAAGACAACTGCACCATCTGGGTGACAAACGGAACCTATGCGTTGAACAACGACATCATACTGGACGCCGCGATAGCGTTGCGGAGCGTCGAGGGGCCCGAGGTGACGATTCTGGATCGCGGCCTCGGCTCGCGGGTCATCTATATGAACCATGCGGACACGGTACTCGCGGGCTTCACCTGCCAACGGGCCAAGTTGTATAATATCCAGTCCAGCAGTTCCAGCGCCCTGGTCACCAACTGCATCTCGCGCCAATGCGCGGGTAGCTGGGATAGCCGCGGAGCCGGGGCACGCATGGAGGGCGGCACGATCACCCATTGCCAAATCTACAACAACAGCAACTACTCCACGGGCGGGCAGGCCACGTGGGGCACCGGACTCCATCTGGAGGGGGGCGCCTTTGCCAACTGCTGCGTAATCTCCAACAACACCATGGGGGCCAACAACTCAGCTTTAAGCTCAGGAGCCGGCGTATATCTGGCGAGTGCCAACACGCTCCTGCGCAACTCCCTGGTTTGCGGCAACCGCAGCGTGCGCGGCAGCGCCGGGGTACATGCCGTCTCGGGCGCCTCAATCGAGAACTGCACCATCATTGACAACACCTGCTCCACCGCGCACCCCGGCGCGGTCGGACTGATGGGTCCCGGTTAGGGGAGCGGCGTGAACGTCATCAACACGATCATCTGGGGCAACCTGTTCGTCGCCGAGGAGCTAAACTACGGCGGCAGACTCAATGCGGGAGCGGTCTGCACCACACCGCTCATAACCGCGGGCGAAGGCCACACCGACACGCCCCCGGCCTTCAAGGATCGCGCCGCCGGGGACTACCGTCTCAAGCCGGATTCGAGTTGTGTCGAGAGCGGCATATACGCGCCGTGGATGGACGGGGCCACGGATCTGGCCGGTGTACCGCGCATTGTGCGCAGGAAGGTCGATATCGGCTGCTACGAGTACGCGCTGCTGCCGGGAACCTTCATCATCCTGCGCTAAAACGCCACGTGGCATGGGCGTCCCGCCCATGAACGGACCACGGGCAGGATGCCCGTGCCACGTGGCAGGAGCCTCACATGATTGGGACGAGAACATGGGAAACAGAACAGAACGCGGGAAAACGGCGGAACAGGTTGAGTTGCCGCCAATGGCCTGCGATGTATTGGTGGTCGGCGGTGGTTCGTCCGGTATCTGCGCGGCGCTGCAGAGTGCCCGCGCAGGTGCCGCCACCGTGCTGATCGAGTCCGCCCACCAGGTGGGTGGCACCATGACTACCGGCGGCGTGAACTTCCCCGGTCTGTTCCACGCCTGGGGCCGGCAGGTCATCGCCGGCGTAGGCTGGGAGCTGGTGACCAAAGCCGTAGCTCTAGACGATGGCAGGCTGCCCGACTTCACCAGGCCCACCGGACGCTGCCACTACAACCATCAGATCCTAATCAACATCCCGCTTTTCGTGGCGCTGGCGGAGGAGGCTCTGGTTGGCGCCGGCGTGACGCTCCACTACCATGCAGCCCCGGTGCGGATCAAGGCGCTTTCAAAGGGCTGGCGCGTACACACCGCCGCCGCCGGAAATCTGCGCGCCATCACCTGCAGGCAGATCGTGGACTGCACGGGCAACGGCAGCGCGGCGGCACTGGCCGGTTTTGAACGGCTGCAGGCCAGGGCACGCCAGCCCGGCACCTTCATTTACCGCATCAATCCCAACACCGACCTCTCGAAATTCGACGCGGACGAGCTGCAGGCGCGTTATGATGCGGCGGTCAAGGAGGGCGTGCTGCAGCGCAATGACTGCCGCTGGAGCCTGCTGAACTACCTGCAGCGCGGTGGCGACACCGCCAACTACGTGGAGAATGCGGACAATTCAACGGCTGAGGCCCGCACCCGGACCAACCTGCGCGGACGCGCTGCCGCGTTGCGCATGCTGCGTTTCCTCAGAAGCATCCCGGGGCTGGAAAACACCCGGCTTGAAAGCATGTCGCCGGAAGTCGGCGTGCGCGAGACCTACCGTGTGCGCGGTGAATACCTTATAACGCACCGGGACTACACCTCGGGCAAGCGCTGGAAGGATTCGGTGTGCCATGCCTTCTACCCCATAGATCTGCATCGTCAGGCGACGGGCGTGCAACCGGCGCACTTGGAAGAGGGCGTGGTGGCGACCGTGCCGCTGCGCGCCCTGCTCCCCAAGGGCAGCCGCAACCTGCTGGTAGCCGGACGCTGCATCAGCAGCGACCAGCGCGCCAATTCGGCACTGCGCGTGCAGGCCACCTGCATGGCCACCGGACAGGCCGCCGGAGCCGCCGCCGCGCTGGCCGCACAGCACGGCATATCACCAGCCGAAGTACTGGTAGAAGAGGTTAAGGCACTGCTGATGAGCCACGGTGCCATCGTGCCCGGCTAGCGAAAGGGGGGGCTCGAAGAGATCGAACACTTTGTCCCCACACTTTGTCCCCACACTTTATCCCTACGCTTTGTCGGCTACACTTCGTCTAAACACTTGGTCCCTACGCTTTGTCGGAATCACTTCAGCCGCTAAATTTTCGACAAGGTGTGGAGACAAGGTGTGAGGACAAGGTGTGAGGACAAGGTGTGAGGACAAGGTGTGGGAGACAAGGTACAAGCGCGAAGCACCCACTCTACACCCTCTCTTAATCGGCACGCTGGTATATCGCGCCCCTTCAGGGCTTTGGCGCATGAATAGAGAACGGTTCCGCCGGGGACGGCGGTCTCCACGTTCCGGCTCCTCGTTCGCTCCAGATGCACCTGTACCGCCTGCCTCCTGTCCCCTGCCTCCTCTGTCCCCCGCCCCCATTCCTGGCGTCCTTGGCGTCTTGGCGGTTCAAATTGACCGCGGGGTTGACGAGAAGGAGAACGGCACAACCACCGCAGGGCGACGCCGTCACTCCACAATCGTCACGGGCGTGCCTTCGGGAACCAGCATGAAGAGTTCCTCGACGTCGCTGTTGCGCATACGGATGCAGCCCGCGCTCGACTGCTTGCCAAGAGTGGCGGGCTCCCAGGTCCCGTGGATGCCGTAGCCCCGGGCGGGGGGTGTCTCGCCCGTGGCCGTCAGCGACATCCAGCGCGTACCGAGAATGTTCTCCTTATCGCCAAAGGGCACCATCTTGCCATCCGGACGCCACCAGGGCGGTTCCGGGATCTTGTCCTGGATGCGGAAGGTGCCTACGGGCGTGCGCCCGTACATGCCGGTTCCGACCGTGTAGCGCTTGAAGAAGGCGCCGTTGAGCGTCAGCAGGAGATCGTTGGCGCTCTTGCTGACGCGGATGGCGAAGCCCGGCTTGTCGAGGATGCGCAGGCGGTCACCGACCTGGATGCGGTTGGGATTGGCAACCTTGTTGGCCTTGATAATCATCTCCTCGGTACAGCCATGGCGGCGTGCCAGCGCCCTGATCGAGTCGCCCGAACGGATGGCGTAGTCGGTCTTCTCGGGCATCACGCGCGGCGTGCTTACCAGCGTGACGTTGACCGCGCCGAGGCGCTCCTCGACAAAGGCGCGCGCCGCTTCGGTATCGGGCCGTTTCAGGATGGCCAGATAGTTTGTGCGTGCCCCGAGCAGATCATCGGCCGCCTCGGCGGCCTGGGCACTGGCCATCAGTGCAACCGCCTCGGCAGGCATCTCGCCTTCCGCAGGCGGCGTGGCAGGCGCGGCCGCCGGTGCCGCTTCGGCAGATTCCGCTGGAACGGCGGCGGAATCCTTGTCTGTCTTCGGGCTGCGCCCCAGATACCGCACCAGCAGAATGCCGGCCAGCGTGACCAGACTCACTGCGATGACGACACCCCACGGGCGCCGCGAGGCGCCGCGGAAGCCGTCAAGATCCCTAAGCATCATTCCCGGATCGGGCATGGCAATTCTCCTGGTTGTACTTCTCCCCGGTTACAAATCATCGTCGCCGGACGGGTTCGTGATGGACGACAGTTTTAGTTTAACGCACACGCAGGCTTGGAGCAATACCGGAATGGCGTCTAACCCTTCTTTAGCC
>JAAYLN010000108.1 GCA_012521875.1 Lentisphaerota bacterium
CAGGGGAAAAGCCCTGTTTCGCCCGCTTGTTCTGCGGCACCCCGCCGCATCATCAAAAATTCCTGCAAAACCCTCCCGTATGCAAGCCTGACGGCCTGCGTTTGGGAGGGTTTTGCAAGAGCCTCTTGCTTCTTCCATAAACACGTCAAGCACTTCGGCAAGGTCTGGATTGTGCTTGACGTAGTCGAACACCGTAAAGCCCATGCTGTTTGCGTTACGGAAAGCGCAAGTTTTTCTTGGGGTCAATTATAGGCCTTTTGTCGAGATTCCGGCAAGCAAATAGCCCCCCTCAACGCATGGCTTGCACACGGGCGGGGAATAGTGGATAATACCCTCAAAGGAAACTCCAAGCCCATGAACGAAGAAAAGCTCCTCTACCGCGGCAAATCGAAAGACGTCTACGAAATCGCGGACGGACCGCACGCCGGTAAGTACCGGCTGGTCTTCACCGACCGCGCCACAGGCTACATGGAGAACGGCAAGCCGGTCTTCGACCCCGGCCGTGATGTGGTTGTAGGCGAGATCCCCGGCAAGGGCGCCATTGCCTGCCGCTTCGCCACGCACTTCTTTAAATTGCTGCAAGCCAGGGGGATACCATCCCACTTTATCGCCTCGCCGGCCGCAAACGAGATGATCGTGGAGCCGGCCGTCGCACTGGGCATGCCGGCCCAGGCGCCGGAGATGGAAGGCGCCGCCCCGCTGCTCAACCTGGAGTTCACCTGGCGCAACAACGCCACCGGCAGCTTCTGGCGGCGCTACCCCTTCGTCAAGCCCTGCAAGAACACCGGCATGGTCGTCGAGGCCTGGACCAAGGGCGACATCGACACCCTGATCACCTTCGAGGCCATCGAGGCCACCGGCGCGATGAGCAGGGCGGAGATTGCCGCCAGCGTGGAACTGGTGCGCAACGTGGCCGGAATCGTCTCGCAGGAGTTCACCGCCAACGGGCTGCACGTGATCGACGGCAAGTTCGAGCTGGGCCGCCTGAAGCATGGTGACGGCAGCATCGTGATCATCGACGAGATTTCGCCCGATGTGCTGCGCGTCTGCAAGGGCTATACCCCCGACTGCAACGGCGACTGCACCGCCTACCCCTCCTGTACCGTGACCCGCTGCACCGATGGCAAACGCTCAATCAAGAACAGGCAGCAGGTGGCCGCGGCCGACTTCATCGGGGTGTTTCTACGCTGATGTGACTGACGGAGACGGGACGCAAAGCTGAAAAGGGTGGTCAAGGCAAGAGCCCAATGAAATACCGGCTGATACGATTGCTCGCGGGGTTGTCGTTCGCGATGCCATTGCTGGCCGGTGCTGACACCACAAGCCGGAAGGACAATCCCGTTCTGGTGGCCGCGCGTCCCCCGCTTGTAGTGGTGCTGGACAACAACTATCCGCCATACACATTCCTTGATGATCACGGCAGCATACGCGGCATCCTGCCGGAACATTGGGCGCTGTGGTCCGAGAGGACCGGAAGGAAGGTGGATTTGCGGCCCATGCCGTGGGCCGAGGCGCAGCGCGTGATGCAGGCGGGGGGCGCCGATGTCATCGACACGGTGTTCATGACAAGCGAGCGAGCCCGGACACTGGCCTTCTCGAAACCCTACGCACGCATCCGTGTTCCGGTCTATGCGCATAAGAGCCTGGGCGGGCTGGGCGATACGGCGGCGCTCAAGGGCTTCATGATCGGTGTCAAGGACGGCGATGCCGTCATCGGGCACCTGCAGGGCAAGGGTATTGACACGCTGAAGATCTATCCCTGCTACGAGGAGATTGTGCTGGCCGCGAAACGCAGCGAGATCAAGGTCTTTTCTATTGATGAGCCCGCAGCCGTCCACTACCTTTACAAGCACGGCATCGCGGGCGACTTCAACCAGTTGTTCGTGCTCTATACCGGCGCCTTCCGTCGCGCAGTGGCGCGGGACAATCCGGAGCTGTTGGACGAGGTGCAGGCGGGGTTCGACCAGATCACGGCGCGCGAATACCGCGCCATCCAGCGCAAGTGGATGGGCTCCACCTTCCTGTTGAAGGGCTTCCTGCAGCACTGGGCACCCTGGCTGGTGGCGCTTGCCGCCACCCTGCTGCTGCTGGCCGCCGGCAATGTGATTCTCGGACGCCGTGTCCGCGCCAAGACTGCGGAACTGCGCCAGGCACTGGCGGATGTCCAGCAGAGCCTTGACGCCCGGATGCGGGCCGAGGAGGAAAAGGCCGAGATGCAGCGGCAGCTCACGAATGTTCAGAGGCTTGAGTCTATCGGCCGTCTGGCAGGCGCCGTGGCCCATGATTTCAACAACGTGCTGCAGGCCATTCTGGGGTATGCCGAACTGGCGCTGGAGGATGTGCCGCCCGAAAACCACGATCTCCGGAGCGCCCTCGAGGAGATCCGCAATTCGGCACTGAGCTCATCGAACCTCACCCGCCAGCTCCAGGCCTTCGCACGCCGCCAACCCGTGGCTCCCAGGCCGGTTGATGTCAACTCCTCGATCGAGAGCATGAGGCTGCTGCGCCGCCTTCTGGGAAGCGACATAAAACTGGAGTGGCATCCGGCTCCCGATCTGGGCACTGTCCTGCTCGACCCCGGGCAGATCGACCAGATCGTTGTCAATCTCTGCATCAACTCGCGCGATGCCATGAAGGGTTCCGGCACCATATGGATCGAGACGCACAACGTTCGTCTCTCGCCGGAAGAGTCCGACCACCTCAAGGCGAGCACGCCGGGCGACTATGTCCGGCTCACCATACGCGACAACGGCCCCGGCATTCCGGCGGATATCCTGGATCGCATTTTCGATCCCTTCTTCACCACCAAGCCGTCCGACAAGGGAACCGGCCTGGGGCTGGCCATCGTCTATGCCATCGTCCGGCAGAGTGGCGGCGGCATCCGCGTGGAGAGCATGCCGGATAAGGGCACAGCCTTTCACATTTTCCTGCCGCGCTGCAACGACATGGCACACGATGTGGCACTGGACGACACGCAGGCCTTGACCGGCCCGCGCAGAAGCATCCTGCTGGTGGACGACGATGAGAACGTCCTGCTCACAACACGCAACATTTTGCGGAAGCTTGGCTACGAGGTCCACGCCCTGCTCAGACCCTACGAGGCGATCGCCTTCTTCGAGGAGCATGCGGCAGAAATCGACCTGCTGCTGACCGACATGGTCATGTCGGGAATGAACGGCCCCGAGCTGGCACGCCGGTTGCGTCAGCGGCGTCCCGACCTGCGTTGCATCTTCATGACGGGCCACTCCTTCTCTCATCTTGAAGAAATGCCCGAAGAGGATGCCTGCGACTGTCTGCCCAAGCCCTTCACTGCCCAGACGCTGGCGCGTCACGTCAGCAAGGCCTTGGCGAAAGATACTGAACCCGTATGATTTGATTATCCCGCGCCCGCTACCGAACGGAGCCGAGTGGACACATAACATGCCCCAGAACTCACATCCCGGACGCACCTCGCGCATCGACATCACGCCACGGACCGGATCGGGCGCGCCATCCGCGGCACGCCGCACCGCACCGGGCGCAACGGAGCAGTTCGTTGCGCGGCGCGCGGCGCGCGCCAACCGCGACACGCCCTACGACAAGCTGCTCGCCAGCGTCTACGACGCCGTGCTGATCACCGACCTGCAAGGCGTGATCCTCGACTTCAACAACCGCGCGCTGGAGTTCTTCCTCGCCGACGAGCACCACTTTCCGGGCCGCTCGATCATTGACTGCATCTCCGGTGCCGATGCCGGACTGCTCGACACCATCCGCCGCAATCTCGAAGGCTATCTTTACACCGTAGTCGAGGCCTACTGCACGCGTGCCGACGGCACGACGTTTTCCGCCGAGATCGCCGTCAACGCCGTGAATCTCGATGCCGAAGGCCAGCTCTGCTTCTTTATACGCGACACCACCGAACGCATGCGCGCGCAGCAGGAGCTGCGCAACGCGGTCGAGCGGCTCGAGGCCCTGGACCGGGCGCGGCTCGAATTCGTCTCCAACGTCTCCCACGAGCTGCGCACCCCGCTGACCTCGATGATCTATGCAGTGAAGAACATGCAGCGCGGCGTGGCCGGCCCCCTGCCGGAGAAGGCCATGCAGTACCTCGACCGGCTCTACGCCGACTGCCGGCGGCTGCTGAGCACGGTCAACGACATCCTCGACCTGCGGCAGAGCGAGAACCGCACGCTCACGCTCAACCGCACCCGCGTGCTGATCGCCCGCCTGGTCGAGGTGGGCGTGGATTCGCTGCGCGTGCAGGCCGAGGAGAAGCGCATACGCATGATCATGTGCAAGCCGGACTGGATCGGCTTCGTCCTCTGCGACCCCCACCGGATGGAACGCGTCATCCTCAACATCGTCGGCAACGCCATCAAGTTCACGCCCCCGGGCGGCACGATCTCCATCGTCATCGAGCGCGGCACCACCGATACAAACCAGGTCGTCATCCACGTGCGCGACACCGGCATCGGCATCCCGCCGGAAGCGCTTGACCGGATTACCGTGCGCTACTACAAGATCGGCGACCAGCCGACCGGATCGGGCCTCGGGCTGGCGATCTCGCGCGAGCTGATCGATCTGCACGGAGGCCGGCTGCAGATCGAGAGCCCCGTGCCGGGCACCGACCGCGGCACGCAGGTCAGCGTGATCCTGCCCCTGATCGCACCGCCGCGGGTGCTGGTGGTGACAGCGGATGACGCACTACTGGAACAACTGCACCTGCTCTGCGAGGAGCAGGGCTTCCCCGGCGAGCATTGCAGGAATGTCCGCTCGATGGACCAGGTGTGCCGCCAGGATCCTCCCGACCTGCTGATCATCGACCAGCATCTGCCCGATACCAGCGGCATGGAGCTGATCCTGCAGATCCGCGACGACCGCCGCATGAGCCACATCCCCATCATCCTCATCGCCGACGACTCGCTCACGCGCGCGCAGATCGACATGCTGCACGCCTTCCAGATTCCGACGGTGCCGAAGCCATTGCAGGACCAGATGCTGCGCTGCGCATTCAACACACTCTTCTACGACCGCACGCTGACTGCCGAGCGGCGTCCCGCCGCCTCCGGCAAGGCTGCCGATTCCTCCCCCACCACCATCACCAGGATCCTGCCATGAACAAGACACTGACCATCCGCGGCAACGATTTCATCCAGAACGGCAAGCCCGTCCAACTGCTCAGC
>JAAYLN010000109.1 GCA_012521875.1 Lentisphaerota bacterium
CGCAGGTCGGCGAGTGAAATGCTCTCCTTGCCGGTACCGCCCGAACCGACCACCGAGATATCGGCGGCACGGGTGGTGGAGACAGAGCAGATAAACAGCAGCGCGAGAATCGCGAAACGCATCATAGTTGTAGGCACTCCGGACATGGTATGGGAACGTGGCTTGTTGTATGCAATAATTATGCGATGTTCGCCGGCGCAATTCAATTTTGCGCGGGCGCGGTCTTGTCGGCCGCGGCTCCTGCCGCAAGCAACTCCCGCACCCCGGGAAGCTCCATGACGGTGCGGCAGGCGCCGAAGACATCGTCGATCATGGCGCGCGATGAGACGGTCGCCGTGGTGACGGCATCGGGCTTGCCGCCGCTGCCATCGGCGGGCTGGCCCTCGAAGGCCTTGTAGAAGGGTTCGCGGATGCGGTCGAACCACTTTTTGTCCTCGCGGTGCCTGCCGGCCTTGACGCCGCGGATCTTCCCGTCGCTGCCCAGCGCGACCCAGACGCCGATCTCGCCGCGCTTGCCGCGCACGACCGGTGCAATCTGGTCGGTACAGAAGAGCCATCCGAGTGTCGTGCCCTTGTCATCCTTTATCGTCTCCACCGCCTGCTGCGAGGCGAGCGGCTGACGCTGCGCCAGGGCCGGGAACCATGCGCGCACATCGGCGTCCGCCAACGCGGGCGCCGCAGACTTGGGCTGTTGCGCGCAGACCGTGGCGGCTACCAACAATCCGGCGAGCATTGCGGGAAAGCGCTTGCGAGATGTCTTCATGGTGCTAGTGTAGCAGATGCAAGGGGCGGGTGGTGCTTTTTTTTTGTGGGGTAAGGGGGATGGGGAACCGCCAAGAGAGAGGGATGTCGCTGGAGTCGATAGAATCGAATGAGTCGGATGATTCGAAAGATTCGATTCTTCCGATTCGCTCGATTTACTCGATTCATTCGACAAAGCGTAGGGACAAAGTGTGGAGACGAAGCGTATCCGACGAAGCGAGGAGACAAAGTGTGGAGACAAGGTGTAAGTGCGAAGCACACACTGTCTTAAACCCACTCTTAAACGGCACGCTTCATCCACCCGCTTAATCTTTCGCGTTCGACAAAGTTACCGACAAAGCTCGCGACAAAGTGTGGCGTTCCCTGCCGCACTGTACGGGCGGCACGCATGCCGCCCCCGCCGACTTGGGCGGCGGCCTGCTGCATCCTTGCACTACCCTCACGCTTCCCCGCGCTGGCGGGCGCGGAGTTCCAGCAGCTTCTTCATGACATCATGGAGGCTGGTGTCGCCATCGCGTGTACCGAAGGCGTCGTGGAGCTGGGCATAGAGCGCGTAGAGCTGGCGGTAGACGCTCTGCGCACGCCGGTCGGGGCGGAATACTTGCGGCTTGACGCCCGTCATGGCCCGTTGTGCGGCAGGCACGTCGCGGTAGAGACCGGAGGCCGTGGCGGCGGCGACCGCCGCGCCCAGGGCGCTGGTCTGCGCGCAACGCGAGAGGCGCAGGGAGCGTCCCAGCACATCGGCAAGGAGCTGGAGCATGAAGGGGCTCTTTTCGGAGATGCCGCCGCTGGCGACCACCGAGCGCACCTTTGCTCCATAGTCCTCGAAACGCCGGATGATCGTCAGGGCGCCGAAGGCTATCGCCTCGGCCAGGGCACGGTAGATCTCGGCGGGCGTGGTGTAGAGCGACTGTCCCACCAGCAGACCGGAGAGGCGCGGATCGGCCAGGACGCAGCGGTTGCCGTTGTTCCAGTCGAGCGCCAGCAGTCCCGAGGCACCGGGCCGGAGCTGTGCCGCCTCGGCCTCGAGGCTGGCGTGTCCGCCCTCCGCCCCGTGCGGCCGGATGTAGTTCACGAACCAGTTTAGGATGTCGCCGACCGCCGACTGCCCGGCCTCGAGGCCGTGGTAGCCGGGCAGGATGCTGCCCTTGACGATGCCGCAGATGCCGGGGATGCTGGGGCAGGGCTGGTCGCCGGGGATCACGAGCATGTCGCAGCCGCTGGTGCCGAGGGTCTTCACCAGCACGCCGGGGCGGATACCCGCCCCCACGCTGCCCAGATGGCCGTCCACGCCGCCGATGGCGACGGGGATGCCGGGCGTGAGCCCCGTGCGGGCGGCCCACTCTTCCGTCAGGCGGCCGGCGCTCTCGGAGATGTCGTGCGCCTCGGCGGGCAGGCGCCCGCGCAGTGCCGCCATTTTAGGGTCGAGCCGCCGGAGGAAGTCGGCATCGGGATAGCCGCCCCACTCGGCGTTGAACATGGCCTTGTGGCCTGCGGCGCAGATGCCTGCGCGCATCTTGCCGGGCGCCGCCGTGCCGGTCAGCACGGCCGGTATCCAGTCCGACAACTCGACCCATGAGACGGCGGCATCGAAGACCTCGGGGCTGGTATTCAGGCAATGCAGAATCTTGCTGAAGAACCACTCGCTGCTGTAGGCGCCGCCGCAGGCCGCGAGGTAGTGCGGCCGGTGCTTCTCTGCCAGAGCCGTGATCTTGTCGGCCTCCGCGATGGCGGTGTGATCCTTCCAGAGCCAGGCCATGGCGGCTGGATTACGTTCAAAGCGTCGTGTCATGGCCAGCGCCTTGCCCTGGCGGTCGACCGGCAGCGGGGTGCTGGCTGTCGCCGCGACGCCGATGCCGGCGACTTGTGCGGCATCGAAGCCGCGGTGCTCCTTGGCGGCGGCTTCGAGCACCGCGCGGATGACGGACGTCATGCCCGTGAGATAGTCCGCCGGGTGCTGGCGGGCGAGGTTGGGATCGTCCGAGAGAATCACCCCCTCCTTGCCGTGCGCGTAGACTTCTACGGCCGTGGCCAGTTCCCCGCCGCCGGCCGCATCGACCAGCAGGGCGCGAACGGAGTTTGTACCAAAATCGAGACCGATGACCGAGGCTTGCTGCATCGTCGTGCTCCCTTGCACCGCCGTCGGCACACCCGCGTGCGCGGACCGGCGGTAGCGTTGCGGGTATCATACCGGATGGTGATGCGGAATACGAGTGCGCGGTTCGGCTGCCACTTTCCCTTTCTTCCCGCAGGTGCTATACTATCATTTTCATCTGAGTCGGGAATTTAGCTATATGGCACAGAATCTGACGGTTACACGCGAGCAGGTCCTCGAGTTTCATCTGGGCGGCAAGGTCCGCCTCGGTTTGCCCCGTCCCGTGCGGTCGACGCGGGATCTCTGCCTGGCCTATACGCCCGGCGTGGCGCAGGCGGTCAAGGAATTGGCGGCCGCGCCCGAAAAGTCGTTCGACTACACCGCGCGCGGCAATCTGGTGGCGGTGGTCTCGGACGGCACGGCAATCCTGGGGCTCGGCGATCTGGGCGCGCTGGCCAGCGTGCCGGTGATGGAGGGCAAGGCGGTGCTCTTCAAGTCCTTCGGCGATGTCGACGCCTGGCCCGTGCCGCTGGCCCGTTGCCGCATCGATGGCAAGGATACCGGCAAGACCGATCCGCAGCGCGTCATAGACGCCGTCGCGGCGCTGGCGCCGATGTATGGCGGCATCAACCTCGAGGACATCGCCGCTCCCGCCTGCTTCGAGATCGAGGATCGTCTCGAGGCGATGCTCGATATTCCCGTCTTCCATGATGATCAGTGGGGCACGGCGGTCATCACGCTGGCCGGCGTGATGAACTACGCGCGGCTGAGCGATCGTCAGTTGGGCGGACTGCGTGTCGTGATCAACGGTGCCGGGGCCGCCGGTATCCGCATTGCCGACATGTGCAAGGCGGCGGGCGTCAAGGATCTGGTGATCTGCGACAGCAAGGGCCCCTGCCGCACCGACCGTACCGACCTCAACGAGCACAAGCGGCGCCATGCGGTCAAGACCCCGGCCACGACGCTGGGCGAGGCGCTGCGCGGCGCGCACGTCTTCATCGGCGTATCGGTGGCCAACTGCGTCAAGGGCGAGGAGGTGCGCCAGATGGCCGAGTATCCGGCCATCTTCGCTATGGCCAACCCCGATCCCGAGATTCATCCCGATGCCGTGGCCGCGGCCTTTGGCAAGTCGCCCTACATCATGGCTACGGGACGCTCGGACTTCCCGAACCAGATCAACAACGTGCTCGGCTTCCCCTTCCTCTTCCGCGGTGCGCTGGATGCGCGGGCGCGATCGATCAACGTCGAGATGAAGGTCGCTGCAGCCGAGGCGCTGGCGGCGCTGGCGCGCGAGCG
Source organism: Lentisphaerota bacterium (assembly GCA_012521875.1). GTDB lineage: Bacteria > Verrucomicrobiota > Kiritimatiellia > RFP12 > JAAYLN01 > JAAYLN01. Next base: position 4,154 of record JAAYLN010000109.1, read on the forward strand.
TGTGCCGGAGTCGCTCAGCGCCCTCTATCCCGACGAGAAGCTTGTCTTCGGACCCCAGTACATCATCCCCAAGCCGTTCGACCGCCGTCTGCTGGTGAATGTCTCGCTGGCCGTGTCGCAGGCGGCCGTGGCCTCGGGAGTGGCGCCGGCATGCGACATGACCGCACTGAAGGCGGCGCTGGAGGCACGCCGCGATGCGCCGGCGGGCCAGTAGTAGCATCATCAACCAGCAACCAGTCAGGAGACCGACGTATGATCATCCGCACCCAGGCCTATCCGCGTGCCGCCCTCATCGGCAACCCCTCGGACGGTTACTTCGGCAAGACGATCGCCTTCACCTTCGACAACTTCCGTGCCGAGACGACGCTGTTCGAGTCGCCCGAGCTGGAGATCCAGCCCAGCAGGCGCGATGGCTCGCTCTTCGAGAGCCTGGACGCGCTGGCCGACGATGTGCGGCTCTTCGGCTACTACGGCGGTATCCGCCTGATCAAGGCGGCGCTGAAGTGCTTTCATGCCTATTGCCGTGAGAAGGGCATCCAGTTGCATGACCGCAACTTCACGATCCGCTACTGCTCGAATATTCCCAACCTGGTCGGCCTGGCCGGTTCGAGTGCCATCATTACCTCGTGCATGCGTGCGGTGATGGCCTTCTACGGGGTTCAGATACCCAAGCCCCAGCTTGCCAACCTGATCCGCGACGTGGAGAACCGCGAGCTGGGAATCGCGGCCGGTTTGCAGGACCGGGTGGCGCAGGTCTATCAGGGGCTGGTCTACATGGATTTCAACCGCGAACTGATGGAGCGCCAGGGTTACGGGCGCTACGAGTCGCTCGATCCCTCGCTGATGCCGCCGCTCTACATCGCCTACCGCACCGATCTCTCCGAAGGGTCGGAAGTGTTCCATAACAACATCCGCGAACGCTTCCAGCGCGGCGATTCCGAGGTGGTCGAGGCCATGCGCGCATGGGCGGAACTCACGGACAAGGCACGCGAAGCACTGGAGGCGCGCGACTACGAGCGCCTCGGACGGATGATGGATGAGAACTTCGACCGCCGCGCCAGGCTCTACAGGCTGTGCGAGGGCAACCTGCGCATGGTGCAGGTGGCCCGCGAGGCCGGCGCCAGCGCCAAGTTTCCGGGCTCCGGCGGTGCCATCGTGGGAATCTATCCCGACGAGGCCGTCTTCGAGCGGCTCAAGGAGCGCCTCGGCGCGATGCAGGTCGAGGTTATCCGTCCGCGGCTGGTGTAGGTTGGAATACTGCCGCCGCCCCGCAGGGGCGGCGGCGCGCACTCAGGGGTTACTCTTCCGCGGGACTGAACTCGTCCTTGCCGACGCCGCAGTCGGGGCAGAGCCAGTCGTCGGGCAGGTCCTCGAAGGCCGTGCCGGGGGGGATGCCGTTGTCGGGATCGCCCGCCTCGGGGTCGTAGACATAGCCGCAGACGTCGCATACGTACTTCATTGCTGTTCTCCTCGTTTCCGGCAGGGGTGCCGCTATTTGCCAGCATACCCCATCTGCCGTAGAATCCAGAAATTGCCCATCCAGTTGCGCTCGACCTTGACCCACAGCGAGAGCGCGACCTTCACGCCGTACTGTTCACCGAGCTCCTTCTCGGCGGCCTTGCGCACCTCATGTATGATGCGGCCCCTGGGGCCGATGACCATGGGCTTCTGGGAGGGGCGGTTGACCAGGATGGTGGCATCTACCCGCCACTTGTCGGGGGTCTCGTGGAAATGCTCGATGCGGACGCCCAGCTCGTGGGGCACTTCATCGCGCAGATGCTTCAGGAACTTCTCGCGGATCGCGTCCGCAATGGCCAGGCGCCGCGGGTAGTCGCTCAGCATGTCGCGGTCGTAGAGGCGCGGGCCGGGCTGGGCGAGGGCGAAGAGGGCATCAACCAGCGGCTCCAGTCCGGCGCCGGTGGCGGCGGAACCCTCGAACCAGGAGATGTCGTCGCGCCGCTTCTCCTTCTCGGTCTGGATGGACTCCCAGAGCTGATGGTAGGCCTCGGGCGCGAACCCGGAGCGGTCCGACTTGTTGAGCAGGAAGATGCAGGGCTGCTCCGCGAAGAGCAGGCGCCGCATCCAGCCGTCGTCCTCGAGCTGCGGCGGCTGCGAGCCATCCAGTACCAGCACCAGAATCTCGACGTTGGCGGCGGCGTGGCGCGCCATGCGGTTGAGCTGCGTGCCCAGCGGGCCGACGGCCTTGTGCAGACCGGGGGTGTCGGTCAGCACGAGCTGGCCGCGCTCCTCGTCGATCACGGCACGGATCGTGTTGCGCGTGGTCTGGACGATGGGGGAGACGATCGAGACCTTCTCGCCGACGAGCTGGTTGACGAGGGTTGACTTGCCGCTGTTGGTGCGGCCGACGATGCCGACCACCGCATTGCGTGGTTCGGGAGTGGCTGCGGTCTTGGATGCTTCAGTCATATCGGTTCCGGTGCCGTATCCGCCATCAGGGAGTGTTGACTTATTGCAATTCCCTGCTGTTTTTTTATCAGGAACTCATGAAATCAGGAATTTGTTTGTGGAAACCGCGCATTCTTGCACCCTTCTTGAGTTCTTGAGTTCCTGATTAATCCATGCGGGGAATAAATCACCAGTCCCATCAGGGTGGTGCATTGGAGGGTCGGTTGCTGGGGTAGAAGTAGTCCCCCTGGCAGGTGGCGTCGAGCACCGCACGCCAGAGGTCGCCATGCAGATCTACGCGCTGGCGCTCGAAGGCCGCCAGCTCGATGGGCACCAGCGTGTTGGCGGCACCATCGTGGAGGTTGCCGACGACGCAGTTGGTGCGTCCCGCCATGGCGGCATGCACGGCACCGCGCGCCAGCATGTAGCAGCGGATGGCATCGGCACCTACGGCCGGAATGCTGCGGATCGAGTAGCTCGGGTCGAAGTACTTGATGGAAATCTCGGTGCCGAGCTTCTTGAAGTGCGCCTCGAACTGCTGACGCAGGAACTCGCCGATATCCTTCTTGCGCAGGTTGCCCGAGGCGTCGCGGGTCTGCTCTTCGCCCTTGATGAGCTCCTGTCCGGCACCCTCGGCCACCACGATCACGGCGTGGCTCTTGTAGTTGAGGCGCCGCTCGAGGGCCTTCAGCAGGCCGTTCTCGCCCTCCATGGTGAAGGGATCCTCGGGGATCAGGCAGAAGTTCACCACGGGGTTGGCGACTGTCGCGTAGGCCGTGATGAAGCCCGAGTCGCGGCCCATGAGCTTGATCAGGCCGATGCCGTTGATTGTGCCCTTGGCCTCCATGTGGGCCGACTCGATCACCGGCGAGGTGGCGGTCACTGCGGTCTCGAAGCCGAAGCTGCGTCCCACGAAGTTGAGGTCGTTGTCGATGGTCTTGGGGATGCCGACGATGCTGATGGCCAGCTTACGCTTGCGGCACTCGATGGCCAGGTCGCGCGCAGCGCGCAGCGAGCCGTCGCCTCCGATGCAGAAGAGGAGGTTGATGTTCATGCGCCGCAGGGTGTCGACCATCTCGCTGGTGTCCTGCTGTCCGCGCGAGGAGCCGAGGATCGTGCCGCCCAGCGTGTGGATGGTGTCAACCACCTCGGTATCCAGCAGCATGGGTGTGAGGCTGTGGCGCGCGGCGAGGCCGCGGTAGCCGTAGCGGATGCCGTAGATCGTCCTGATGCCGTAGTCGAAGGAGAGGATCTCGACGAGACCCTTGATCACGTGGTTAAGGCCGGGGCAGAGACCGCCGGCGGTCAGGATGGCGGCGCGGCTCCAGGCCGGATCGTGGAAAATCTTCTCGTGCGGCCCCGAGACCTCGAAGCTGGGCAGTGGCAGGCCCTTCTCGATGCACCGCTTAAGGATGGCGGTGTCGCTCGTCAGCAGCATCCGCGCGTCCTCGGCCACGAAGACGGGGTTGCGGATGGGCGAGGGGATCTTGCAGGGGCCGAGACGCTCGATCTCGAAGTTGTAATCGGCCGGGTTCTGTACAACGTTGTCGAAAATGCGCATGAATCAGTCCTTGTAATAGCCGCTATTATGGCAGAGGCTGGCGTGTGAGTCAATGTTTAGAGCCCTAAAGATGGTAATCGGTTAGTGACGGTTAGTGACAGGGGAGGTGCGCGGATGGCGCATGGGGGAGCGGGTGCTAGCAGCCACAACTTTGTCGCGAGCTTTGTCCGTAACTTTGTCGCCTTCGTCGAAGGCGAAAGATTAAGCGGGTGGAGTAAGCCGTTTAAGTGATCATTGGCGGCTCTTGCGCCTTGGCGGTTTCCTCTTCTGGGCGGGCCAGGTCCCGCGGTAGAAAGCGCGTCCGGGTCCGCGCACTACATGGTTTTCTCGCGGCGCAGCCGCGCGGCAGTCTAAAATCAAATTCCCTTGGCGGCCTTGGCGTCTTGGCGGTTCAATCTCTTTCGAGGACGAGGACGAGGACGAGGACGAGCCATCCACATTTCCTCCACTCTTCATGCGCACCCCTGTCGCTAGCCGCTTGTGGCGCCTGAAATGCGCGCTCGACAGGGGCGGGTGGTTGCCATATTCTATTACGGTTCACAATGGAACGGATCAATGACACCCTGAATCAGCGCAATGCGCAGTTCGACAACCACCTGCGGCCGACCAGCTTCGAGGAGTTTGCCGGCCAGCGGAAGGTGACCGAACGCCTCATGCTGGCCGTCGAGGCCGCCCGGCAGCGCCAGGAGGCTCTCGACCATGTCCTGCTGCTGGGGCCGCCCGGACTCGGCAAGACCACGCTGGCCTTCATCCTGGGCCAGGCCATGGGCGTCAACGTCAAGACCACCTCGGGGCCCGTCATCGACAAGCCGGGCGATCTGGCCGGCCTGCTGACCAGCCTGCAACCCGGCGACATCGTCTTCATCGACGAGATCCACCGCATGCAGCGTGCCGTCGAGGAGTACCTCTACTCGGCCATGGAGGACTTCGTCATCGATATCATGATCGATCAGGGCCCCAACGCCCGCTCGATCCGGCTCGAGCTGCCCCGCTTCACGCTCGTGGGTGCGACGACGCGCGGAGGCCTGATCTCGGCCCCCATGCGCTCGCGCTTCGGCCTCTCCAACCGCCTCGATTACTACCTCGCCGAGGATTTGGCCGGCATCATCCGCCGTTCGGCCGACAAGCTGGGCGTGAGCATCGACGACGAGGGGGCCATGGAGATTGCCGGGCGCTCGCGCGGCACGCCGCGCATCGCCAACAACCTGCTGCGGCGCGTGCGCGACTTCGCGCAGGTGCGCGCCGACAACCACATCAGCCGTGTCGTCGCCAACGAGGCGCTGGCCCTGCTGGAAATCGACCCCTACGGGCTCGACGAGATGGACAAGCGTCTGCTCGAGACCCTGCTCTTCAAGTTCGCCGGCGGGCCGGTCGGGATCAACACCCTCTCCGTGGCCGTGGGCGAGGAGCCCGACACGATCGAGGAGGTCTACGAGCCCTACCTGATCCAGGAGGGCTATATCCAGCGGACACCGCGCGGGCGTGTCGCCACGCAGCTCTGCCGCGAGCGCCTGCGGGAGGAGGGGATGGTCATTCCCGACCAGCAGCCGCTGCAGGGAGAACTGGGGATATAGAATGATGCACGAGGAGATCTCCAGATTCCGCGTCCGCAAGGTCCGGTCGCGCGCCCACAAGGCGGGACGGCGCCGGCCCGAGCGCGGCTTCCGCGATAGCGACACGCTACGCGTGATCCTGGGTGTGCTGGCCTGGCTGGTGGGGCTCTCGCTGATGACCCCGCTGGGCGTGGACCACTGGCAGATGCTGTTGGCCTGCGGCGTCACGCTGATCATCATCGGGTTCGGCGGCCAGATGCTGCTGGCCGTCATCCAGCCCCGCGAGGATCCCGCCCGCCGCGCCTGGATGCTGATGCTCTGCATGATGCTGCTGGCAATGGCCGATGTGCGGCTGTCGGAATGGGTGCTGACGCGGCTGCTGCCCGCTGTTGACCAGATACACCTTGTCACGCCGCACGCCCTCGTGCCCCTGCTGGTGGCCATGCTCTATGGCGGGCAGACAGCCGTGGTCATCGGCCTGATCACGGGGGTCGTGCTGGCCCTGGCCGCCAATTTCAGCCTCGGGGTCTTCCTGCTCTCGCTCTGCGCCACCGCGGTGGCGGCGCTCGAGGTGCCGCGCCTGCGCTACCGCGCCGGACTGGTGCGCGCACTGTTCCGCATCGGCCTCTGGCAGACGCCCATCCTGCTGGTCATGGCCATCGTCGCGCCGGAGGATCCCGACTTGCGCCGCCTCGGTCTCCAACTGGCGGCGCTCTTTATCTGGCTGGCCCTGTCGGGACTGCTGGTGCTGCTGGTTCTGCCGCTGGCCGAGCGCGTGACGGGTCGCACCGGCTCGATCAGCCTCAACGCCTTCGCCGACCTCGGCCGCCCGCTCATGCAGCGCCTCAGCCTGGAGGCGCCCGGCACCTACCACCACTGCATGGTTGTCGCCACCCTCGCGCAGGCCGCGGCCGACCGGATCGGCGCCAACGGCCTGCTGGCGCGCGTGGGAGCCTACTATCATGACGTTGGCAAGCTGGGACGTCCGGCCTTCTACATGGAGAACCAGATGCGCGGCGGCAATCCGCACAACGACCTGCCGCCCAACATCAGCCGCATGATCATCGTCAACCACGTCAAGGAGGGCCTGGCGCTGGCGCGCCTGCACCGTCTGCCGTCCGTCGTCACGCGCTTCATCGCCACCCATCACGGCACCAGCGTGATCCGCTGGTTCCACCGCAAGGCGCTCAGCCAGGCGGCCGGCGGCACGGAGGGCGGCAAGCCCAATGGCGTCGAGGAGTGCCACTACCGCTATCCCGGCCCGCTGCCGTCGAGCAGCGAGGAGGTCATCGTGTCGCTGGCCGATTCAGTCGAGGCGGCCTCGCGCGCCCTCGCCAGGGTGACCCCGACGCATATCGAGAACATGGTCACGGCGATCTTCAATGAGCGCTGGATCGATGGCCAGCTCGACCAGAGCATTCTCTCGCAGGCCGAGCTCGCCGCCGTCCGCCAATCGTTTATCTACACCCTCACCCACCTGCTGCACGCGCGGCTGGCCTACCCGCCCAATGACGACCCGCCTACGGATACGAAACCGACAGCGCCGCCTCCGGCTTGACCGCGCTGCGCTGCTCCGGCTCGCCCGGGGCCTGCTGGCCTGCGCCGCGCGTGCCGCACCCCACCGCGTCTGGCGTGAGATCGACGTCATGATCGTCGACGATGCCGGTATCGCGCCCATCAATGCCGCCACCATGGGCCACGAGGGCTCCACGGATGTGCTGACCCTCACTTATGACTCCATCCCCGGCGAGCCGGAGGGCGCGACGGCCGAGCTGATCGTAAACGCCGAGCGCGCCTGGCAACTGGGCCGCGGCTGCCGTACCGCGGCCAGCCGCGAGCTGGCGCTCTATCTGGCCCATGCCTTCGACCATCTCTGCGGCCATGACGACCAGACCCCCGCCGACCGCCGCTCCATGCGCCGCCGCGAGTGGCGCTGGCTAAGGCAGACCGGCATCCCGGAGACTTTCCTGCCCTGAACCGGCTGCCTTCGCAGCAGCCCCCCTTGCTACTGGAGAATGATTTTGCCCCGCTGCTTCCTGTCTATTCCGTTCCTGTCTCTGCTTGTGACGCTTGCCGTCGCCGCGCTGCGCGCCGACGGGGCGCCGGGTGCCGCCGCCCGCAAGTCAACCGCCCCCGTGGTGGTCATCCACGGCCAGCGCTCGCTGGGCAGCGAGGGCGACCGCCGTTTCGCGCTCTCGCTCTCGCGCCATGCCGTGCGCTGGTTCCGCGAGGGTGGACTGGAGGTTGATATTGCCGGCGACGAGCAGCTCGCCACCGCGCTCCGCGGACGCCAGGTGGCCATGCTCAACCACTGCGATCGCCCGCCCGCCGGCCAGTTGCGTGAGCTCAAGGCCTTCGTGGCGCGCGGCGGCACGCTGATCGTCTGCTACTCCTCCTCGCCGGAACTGGCCGACCTCATGGGAGTGCGCCTGGGCGCTTATATCAAGGCCGAGCCCGGCCAGTTCGCCTCCATGCTCTTCGAGCAGCCCAAGCCGGTCAACACCCCGCGGCAGATCGCGCAGTCGTCGCCCAACATTCTCCCGGCCACCGCCATCAAGGGACGCTCCACCGTGCTGGCCTGGTGGCTCGACCGCCAGGGGCAGCCGACCGGGCAGGCCGCCTGGCTCCGCAGTCCCGCGGGATTCTGGATGACCCATATCCTGACTGCCGACGGCGATGCGGCCGAGAAGGGACGCCTGCTGGTCGCGCTGGCCGCCGACCGGCATCCCCAGCTCTGGCGCCAGGCCGCCGCCGCGCGGCTGAAGCGCGTTCTGGACGGCGCGCCCTGGGCCGAGGTGGAGGAGGCGCGCCAGCAGGCGCGGGCCATTGCCGACCCCAGACGGCGCGCCGCTGCCCTTGCCGCCGTCGAGCAGGCCTACCGCGACAGCCGCGAGGCGCAGCGTTTGCTCAATGCCGGACGCGGTGCCGAGGCCTGGCTGGTGGCCGACGAGACGGCTGGCCGCCTGATGACGGCCTACGGCATGATGCAGTCGCCGCGGGCCGGCGAGATCCGCGCCGTCTGGGATCATTCGGGCCAGGGTCTCTATCCGGGCGACTGGCCGCGCACCTGCCGCATGCTCAAGGAGGCCGGCATCTCGGATATCATGGTCAACGTGGCGGCACCGGGCTTCGCCCATTGCCGCCTCGATGCGCTGCCGCGCTCGCCGGTCTACGAGACGCAGGGCGACCAGTTGGCCGCCTGTATCGCGGCCGCGCGGCCGCTCGGACTACGCGTGCATGCCTGGATCATTGCCTATAGCACCACGCACGCCACACCCTACCGCATGCAGGTGTTTGCCAAGCGCGGCTGGCTGCTGCAGGCCACCGACGGATCCGATACCGCGTGGCTCGACCCCGCCGAACCCGAGGTGCGCGCCATGCTGGTCCAGGCCGCCAGGGAGATTCTCGAACGCTACCGCGTGGATGGCATCCATCTCGACTTCGTGCGCTATCCCAACTACTACGGGGTGCTGGGCGAGGGCACGCGGCGGCGCTTCGAGGCTGCGCGCGGACAGAAGATCGCCGACTGGCCCGAGGCGGCACGGCGCCGCCCGCTCTTCCACGAGCTGGTGCGCTGGCGCTGCGCGCAGACCACGGCACTGGTCTCTGAAATACGCCACCTCCAACGCCGCAAGGCGCCCGGCACCTGGCTCACGGCGGCCGTGCTGGGCAAGTATCCCACCTGCGTCGAGTCGGTCGGACAGGACTGGGAGGGGTGGATCGAGCAGGGCTATCTCGACTACGTGCTGCCGATGAACTACACCGAGCAGCGCGAGGCCTTCGGCGCGCTGGTCGGGCAGCAGACCCGCGCACGCCGCCAGGCCTCGCGTCTGGTGGGGGGTATCGGGGTGACGGCCTCCGAAAGCCGGCTTGATGCCGCCGGGGTGATCGATCAGGTCAACATACTGCGCTCCGCCGGTGCCGCCGGTTTCGCGCTCTTCGATCTCGATGCCACCCTGGCGCGCGAGATCCTGCCGGTCCTCAAGCTCGGCCTCACCGCCCCCCGCGCGCGATGAGACGGGGGGGGATGTGATTTTAGATTTGTGATTGGTGGGTGCTTCGCGCGGGTTCGTTTGCGATGCGGTGGCTGCGACTGGTGATTTAGCTACGGATGACGCGGATTTGCGCGGAGCGGATGGGGAGGGTTTTTGGGGAACCACGAAAGGCAAAGGCACGAAAAGGAGAGGAGCTCTCACAGAGGCACGGAGTCACGGAGGGCACAGGGGGGGATTTTAGATTTGTGATTTGTGATTGGTGGCATTCGTCCTCGTTCCCGCCGTTAGACTGGAGGTGTCGACGTCGTCGATAGCCAGCTCCGATGGGGGTTGATGGGGTCGATGGGGGTTGATGGGGTCGATGGGGGTCGATGGGGGTCGAGTGTCCGGGGAAATTCCCCAGAGGCGCGCAAGCGCAGGAAGGGCGACGCCGCCTGTCCTACGTAGCCTTGGCGAAGTAGGGTCCCGGCTAGCCGCAGTGATGGAGCGTGGCAGTGTGGGGCAGGCATTCCTGCCTGCCCGCGCAGCCCCGCGCAGACAGGAATGTCCGCGCCACACTGGGGCACCTTTCGTAGATGGCCATCGCTCCTGTCGCCACCTGTCGATACCCGTCGATACCTGTCGATACCCACCGGCAGTACCGGCAGGCACGGCAGTACCGGCAGTACCGGGGATCGAGGACGAGGACGAGATGCTGTACCGTGAGCTTGTGGTGGCGCTTGCTGCTGTGCTGACGGTACGGTCGCAGTAGTGTGAACGGAAAAGCCGCAACGTGGAGCCCGCCGTCCCCGGCGGTATCGTTCGCTATTCATGCGCCGCATCAGTACACCGCGGAGACCGCGGGCTCCAAGGCGCATCGTAAGTGAACGGGAAGCCGGAACATAAACTTGGCGCCTTGGCCGACAAAGCGTGGAGACAAAGTGTGGGGACGAAGCGTAGCCGACAAAGCGTGGAGACAAAGTGTTGAGATAAAGTGTTAGCGCGAAGCGCACACTCTAAACCCACTCTTAAACCCACTCTTAATCGGCACGCTTACTCCACCCGCTTAATCCATTTTCGTGTGAATTCGTGTGAATTCGCGTGAATTCGTGGTTCCAATTCTTCGCGGCTTCGCGCCTTCCCGTGGGCTTTCCCTCTTGCTTTCGACGAAGGCGACAAAGTTACCGACAAGGCTCGCGACAAAGTGGGGGGGCTGTCGCCTGCTCTCCATGCGCCCACCGCGCACTCCTGTCGCCGGTTGCGAGATTTTTTCTCTTTAAGATTGACTTTTGGTGTGCATACACCTAAAATGCCGGCATGTTAAAGCGAATGTTCCGCTTTGGGAAACAATAAGATGCTCGTCAGTTTCTCGCTCGAAAACTGGATGTCGTTCCGTGAACCGGTGACATTCTTTATGATTGCCAGCCGGGAGCGCCAGCATGGGGACAGGGTTCCCAGGCTTGGCAAGTACTCGACGCGAGTGCTTCCTGTTGCGGCAATTTATGGCGGCAACGCATCGGGCAAAACCAATTTTTTCAAGGCGCTGAATTTTGCCAGGGATCTGATCGTCGTGGGTACACGACCTGATGGGCTGATTCTTGTTGAGCCGTTCCGGTTGGATGGCAAGATGGCCGACCAGCCGTCTCGATTTGAATTTGTGCTGCTGATCGACGAGACCTTGTACGCGTTCAGCTTTGCGGTCACCCGCGAGGCGGTTGTGGAAGAGAAACTGGTGCTCATCTCCAGTGCCAGCGAGAAAGTGCTCTACCACCGCCGAGACGGGAAGATCGACTTTGATGATGCGCTGGCCAAGGATCAGTTCCTGCAGTTCGCCTTTCAAGGAACCCGGGATAACCAGCTCTTTCTAACTAACTCGGTCTCGCAGAAGGTCAACAATTTCAGGCCGGTTTACGACTGGTTCAGGCACACACTCGTGATGATCGCGCCCGACTCCCGCTTCGGCCCTTACGATATGTTTTTCGACGAGAGCCATCCGGGCTATTCGCGTATGAATGAGATGCTGGCGCAACTCGACACCGGCATATCGCGTTTGGGTGGGGAGGGTATTCCTTTCGAGAGCATTCCGCTGCCCGAGTCAGTTAAGAACAAGCTTTTGGAGGACTTGAAGGATGATGCGGTCCTAAATCTTATGACCGAGCCCAAAAACGAACGCTTTGTGGTGTCTCGCAAAGGTGGCAAGGTGGTCGCCAAAAAACTGGTCGCCTATCATCCGAAGGCCGATGGGGGAGATGTCGATTTTGAGATCTGTCAGGAGTCGGACGGCTCGCAGCGGTTGATCAATCTGCTGCCGGCGTTTATTGATCTTAAGACCAGTGGAGCAGAGAGAGTCTACGTTATCGACGAGATAGACCGCAGCCTGCATACGCTGTTGACGCGTAGGTTGCTTGAAACGTACCTCGCCAGTTGCTCCACGGAAACCAGGACGCAATTGCTGCTGACAACACATGACGTGCTACTCATGGACCAGCAGCTTTTGCGGCGTGACGAGATGTGGGTGGCCGAAAGAGACTCCACTGGGGCATCGAGCCTGATCTCCTTTAGCGAGTACAAGGATGTCCGGTACGACAAGGATATCCGCAAGAGCTATCTCCAGGGACGGATGGGGGGGATTCCGCGAATTCTGTTGGGAAACGCTTTGGCCAAGCCCTGTCCTGCCCAGGAAAAGAGCGGGGTGGATGCGTGATGGCGCGAAAAAGACGCAGTTTACAACGCCCCCTTGGCTAGCGTCGCTACCGCAAACTGTTTGTCATTGCGGCGGAAGGCGTGAAGACTGAGCCGCAGTATTTCGCCATCTTCAACGACCAGCATGCGGTAATCTTGGTGCACTGTCTTAAAGGTAGCCACGGTAGCTCCCCGCCACAGGTGCTGAAACGGATGGAGGAACATCTGCGGCAGGTGGAACTGCGATCCACTGACGAAGCCTGGCTCGTGGTGGATAAGGATCAGTGGAGCGACGAACAGTTGACCCAGCTTCATGTTTGGTCTCAGGCACGCGAGAATTACGGCTTTGCCCTGAGCAACCCCATGTTCGAATACTGGCTGTTGCTTCACTTTGAAGACGGCGACGGAATCACATCGGCGCGAAACTGTAGTGATCGGTTGAAGCGGCACCTTCCCGATTATGACAAGGGAATTAGTGTGCGTGACTTTACGCGCGAGAGGATCGAAGCGGCCATTCGCCGCGCCAAGGGACGCGATAAGCCCCCCTGCGCTGACTGGCCGCGAGCCCCAGGCGGCACTACGGTTTACAAACTGGTCGAGAACATTCTTCGGGGTTCAACATCTGCCGGCTAGCCCTGCCTGGGCGATAGGGTGCCGACAGGTATCGACAGGTATCGATGGGTCTCGATAGGAGTCGAGGGTCTTTGGCGGAAGCTTTCTCGATACCTGTCGCTACTAATCGACACCAATCGACACCTGTCGAAAACCGGCAGTACAGCCACCATGTGCGGCTCGCCCTACCTTCATTCGCGTGTATTCGCGTCCCTTCGTGGTTAAAAAGAAGCCCTCATCCCAGCGCTTCCAGCTCGGCGGGCCTGTCGCCGGTGCCCGTGAGCAGGACGCGGTTCATGGCGCGGGTGATGGTGCCGCAAAAGAGTCTGCACAGGAGGGCAGTTATTGCCCTTTTGTGCAGAATGATTTAGCGGA